>DASXZC010000253.1:0-5875 GCA_036502165.1 Bryobacteraceae bacterium | reverse complement strand
TGCCGCCACCGTGGGCGCTCAAGGGGGCACGAAACTGTGGAGGCTCGATCGGATGAACAATAACTGGTCCGCCATGACTGTTCCTTCCGGCTTCGAGGGCGCGCGTCTGTTGGATCAATCGAGTGAGGGTTTTGTTCTGGAACTAAAGGACAGGAAAACTTTCGAGATCATGAATTTCGAGCGATCACCTAATTCGCTGTTGACTAGAACAGCTCGATGATGCCGCGCTTGAGACCAATCGTGACGGCGTGAGTTCGATCATTCGCGCTTAGCTTCGAGAGGATAGCGCCTGGTCGCGAGCGCGGAGCCTACACGTCGCAGCCTTCACAATGCGTCCTCCTGGAACGCCCACGAGGGAAGACCGCACCACCTTTTGCCCAGACCCTCCATGATAGTATTTACGCTTGGAGATCGAAGAAATACATGCAAGGGCGCGACGAACACTAGGCTGAACGCGAACGGGCGAAGTCCGAGGTGATCGGAAAAATCGAACTTGCGATGACGCGACTCGATCGGGCGCAAGGTGAGGCGACTGTTGCGGAGAAGGCTCACGTTCTGGCGAGCGTCTCGGCAGTTGAGCACGGCCTATACGACTTAGCGGACTGGCATCTATATTTCGCTGAGAACCTCGCATCGTCCTCGATGCTGGCTGAGCTCCTCGCCCCGGCTCATGTATCTCGTTCGCTACCCGAAATGCGGGATGATTTAGCCAAATACGTTTGAAACCAGCTCCACCGTTTCCCATTTTTCGTCCCCGGGTAAGGTGCCAGGCGGCGGGTCACACTGAATTGATCTTGGATCTAGTGTAGTGCGTCGCAGGTTGAACAGCCGGGAACATGGGTGACACTCCATGCAGCGTTCCGCTTGGTCTTCGGTTGGCCTGGCTTGAGTGTAAACCGTCGTCGAGGCGGTGGAAATGTTGGAATCACATAGTGATTCCCAAGCACTCGAGGGAAGCGCCCCTTTTGCCCTTTCCTCCGAGCGGCCTGTCTTTCGTCGTTGCTTCGGATTGATCTTGGGAAGCTGTGGTTCGAAGCAATGCGCGTGTCCATCATCGTATGCGGTGTCGGAATTCCCCATTGTCGATGCACACGAGCGCGGCGTCGTCCGCCATTTCTCCTTGCTGATAAAAGGCGTTGCAGGCGCATCGTTTTCCTGGGTTTTCCAGTAGCCCATCACGCGCGTTTCGTACTCGGCGGTTTTCTTGCAATTGCCTTCAAAAGCCCACGACATCGCCATCGCACGTTCCGCTATCAACTCGCCGCCCGGCCCTTGTGGAGGCCGCGCCATAGGCGCTAAAACGCAGGCGAGCAGAGTTGTAGCTCTGAACATGAGAGCGATTATTCCACAACTCTAATGCGCGGGCGCGGGCATCTTCCGCTCGACTGCCACGCCTCGAATCCACACTCCTTCGATGTTTCGCGTAGCGCGGATCTTGCGTCCGGGATTTCCGCTTACCAGCACCAGATCCGCCCGCTTGCCTTGCGCGATCGCACCCCGGTCGTCGAGCCCGAATTCCTTCGCCGGCAACGACGTCGCGGCCGCCAGTGCTTCGACGGGATGCATCCCCAAGTCGCGCACGAGCAATTCTAATTCGTAATGCAGCGACGCGCCGGCGGCCGTGCCGGGATTCCCATATCCATCGCCTGCGAGCAGCGGAACGTGTGCCTTATGCATGAGCCGCAGCATCACGAACGAACCTTCCATCCGCGGCTTTCCGGGGACATGCTGCTTCAGCCGTACCCGATCTTCGGGCGTCAACCACGGCCCCAGTTTCGGATCCTCCGCCACCGCATCGCCCGTCGACTTCCCGCCTGCATCCTCTAGCATGGTCAGCACCGGAATGAGAAAGACTTTCTTCTTCAGCATGAGCTTCGGCAATCCCGGATCGGTTTGCACACCGCCGTAAATCCGGATCAACCCATCGGCCGCCGAGTTCACCGCTTCCGTCGATTCGCGCAGAGATCCCACTTCGACGAGGACCTTCTTGTGCTTCTTGTGCGCACCGTCGATCTCATCGTTCAATGCCTCGTAGCTCGAGGCGCCGGGCCGCCGCAATCCCCAGGAAAATCCGTCGTCATAAATGATGTGGACCCAATCGGGCCCACCCGCGAACGTCGTCACTCCAAACACGGCGGCAGCCTGCGCACCTTTCGGATCGCCGTAGGAGTCGATCAGTCCGGGCAGCAGCGTCTTGCCCCTGCAATCAATCAACGTCGCGGACTTGTCGAGTTGCTTGGGCTTCGCGCCGACGCTCTTGATGATGCCGTTTTCGACCACCACAGTCTGACGCCCCAACATCTGCGTTCCATCGAAGACTCGGACATGGACGAATACGATCTGCTGCGCCACCGCGCTGGTAGAGAGGGCGAGCGCGATGGTGACGAGGACAGCCCTCATACAGTCTCCAAACCCCTCTGAACACCAGATCGGCATCGAGGTTGCGGCCCGCGTCCTGCTCAAACGTCGAAGATCGAAAACGCGTACTCGAGGCAAGCGATCGGATCGGACCCCTTCGCCGGTGAATACTCATGTGCGATGAACCCTTGGAACCTCAGCTCCGCGAGGGTCTTCGCGACCAGCTTGTAATTGAGCTCCTGGGTATCGTCGATCTCATGCCGCCCCGGATTGCCGCCCGTGTGAAAGTGCGCGAACCATTCGATGTTCTCGCGGATCGTCCGCACGATGTCGCCTTCCATGATTTGCATGTGGTAGATGTCGAACAGCAGCCGGCACCGCGGCGAATTCACGCGCTTCATCACGTCGATTCCCCAAGCCGAGTGGTCGCACATGTAGTCCTTGTGATCGACCTTGCTGTTGAGCAACTCCATGCAGATCGTGACGCCCTTGTCCTCCGCATGCGCCTTCACTTTGTTGAGGAACAGCACGCAATTGTCGGCGCCCTCCGAATCGGGCATCCCTTTGCGATTCCCGGAAAACGTAATGAGATCGGGGCAGCCGTTCGCCGCGCAGACATCGATCAACGCGTGCATCTCTTTCTCAATGCGATCGTGATTCTCCTTGCGATTGAGTGCGACGGGAATGATGCCTCCGCCGCCAGGCACCATGGATGGAACGAGCCCGTACTTCTTGAGCATCTCGAAGTCCTGCGGACCGTGTAGATCGAAGCCCTGGAATCCGATTCTCCGCGCCTCCCAGCATTGCGTTTCGAACGAAGTCCCGCGTCCGAAGACTCCGCCGGTGACGGCTTGTTTGAGTGTGCCTTTACGCGGACGTGCAAACGATTGCGGAGGAGGCTGGGCGGCAACGGAAGCCGCCGCTGCCAGCGACGTGGAAAGCAGTTGACGGCGTGTCATCGCCGCTTATCATATCAACTCAGTTGGACTTCCAACTCACAATATCAGCGGCAGCGCCTTCTCCTCCCGGCTGTCCATCGGCGCCGAGACTAATAATGTCCGGCTCATCGCCGTGGTCGCCTGGATACTTGTACTCATACGGCCGGTTCCATGGGTCATTCGGGACGTCCTGCGCCAGGTATGGGCCGTTCCAGCCAGGAATGTTTTCCGGCTTCTCACGCAGTACCCGCAAGCCCATCTCGGTCGGAGGAAAGATGCCCGTATCGAGCTTGAACTGACCAAGCGCGCCTTGCAGGTTGTTGATTTGCGATTTGGCAGCCACGCGCTTCGCTTTGTCCGCCTGGCCCCAATACTTCACGCCTACGATCCCGGCAAATAGCGCGATGATCGTGACGACCACCAGCATTTCAATTAACGTGACGCCGCGCTGTCCGGTCCGGCGCCGCCGTGGTTGCTGCACGTTCTGATTCATGGCAATCTCACTCTTGTTCATTTTAGTCGACCCCTCGGCTTACGACGCAACGTCGTTGATACTCGCAATCGCCAACAGCATACTCAACACCAGCGTTCCGATCATGATGCCCATCACGAGGATGATCACCGGCTCGAACAGCGCGGTAAATTTCTTGATCGCCTCGCGCGTCTCGATCTCGTAGATATCGGCCATCCGGTGGAACATCACATCGAGCTTGCCGGTCTCCTCGCCCACCGTTAGCAGATGAGATGCGAGCGCTGGAAATTGGCCCGTCTTCTTGAGCGGACCCGCGATTCCTTCGCCGCGCTTCACGCCTTGCGCCACTCCGTCGAGCGTATCCGCAATCACGCGGTTGTTCAAAATCTTCGCCGCGATTCCCAGGCTCTGCACCAGCGGCACGGAGTTCGCGACCAGCGTCCCCATGGCCCGCGCGAACCGGGCCGTCTCCGCTTTTCGCAACGCTGAGCCCAGCACCGGGAACTTCAGCCGCACACGATCCCACCACAAACGCCCATCAGGCGTTCGCACGTAAACAACCGCGCCGACGATAATCAGAATCAATCCAGCGAGGACGTAGAGTCCATAGGTCCGCACGACGTAGCTCGTCTGGACCATGATCAATGTCGGTGTGGGCATCTTCATCCTCGAGTCACTGAAGATTTGCGCGAACTTCGGCACCACGAAATACATGAGGATGAACATTGACGCGAGTCCGACGAACGTCAACAATGCCGGATACACCATCGAGCCGGAGATGTAGGAACGCAGCTCATCACGCGTCCGCTCGAACTCCGCCAATCGTTCGAATACAGGAGCCAGCGCACCCGACGCCTCGCCCGCGCGGACCATGTTGATGTACAACTCCGAAAAGTACGCAGGATGCGCGGCCAGACAATCGCCGAACGATTTGCCGCCCTTCAACATCCGCAAAATATCTAGGATGATCTCCTTGAACTGTGGACGCTCCGTGATCTCAGCCGCGATGCTCAGAGCCTTGTCGAGCGGGATCCCGGAATTGAGCAGCGTCGTCAGCTCCTGCGTGAAGAACAGGATGTCCTTGCGTCGCCCTCCGCCGAAGCCCGGCAGCTTGAAATCGAGCGACAACGAATTGGCCTGCTGCTGCGTGCCGACGTACACCGGAACCAGCCCTTGCCGCGAGAGTTCGCGTGCAATCGACTTCTGCGATTCGCCAACCAGCGTGCCCGTGCGCGTCTTGCCATCGGACGCGACCGCTTTGAAGTGGAAGGTCGTCATCGCGTCAGAACTCCTGCGTCACGCGCATCACTTCATCCGCCGTCGTCACGCCAATCGAGACCTTCAGCCATCCATCCTCGCGCAGCGTCCGCATGCCGTTCTTCTTCGCGGCCACCGTGATCTTCGACGCATCCTGATTGGCCATGATCAGCCCCCGGATCTCTTCATTCAGCTCCATCATCTCGAAGATCCCGAGCCGTCCTTTGTAGCCGGAACCGAAGCACGTCTCGCATCCGCGTCCACGGAATGACGGCACCGACTCGCCCGTTGGCGCAAGTTTCACACCATCCGGAGCCTTGCAATTCGTGCAAATCCTACGCACCAGCCGCTGCGCCAGTACGCCTACGAGCGACGAAGTAATCAGGTAGTTCTCGACGCCCATGTCGGTTAATCGCGTAATCGCCGAAGGCGCGTCGTTCGTGTGCAGCGTCGAGTATACGAAGTGCCCCGTCAGAGCGGAGCGGATCGAGATGTCCGCAGTCTCACGATCGCGGATTTCGCCGACCATGATCACGTCCGGGTCTTGACGCACGATATGCCGCAATCCGGCCGAGAACGTCAATCCAATGGTCGGATTCACGTGGATCTGATTGATTCCGTCCATCTGATACTCGACCGGATCCTCAATCGTGATGATCTTCTTATCCGTCAGATTGATGCGCTTCAACGCCGAGTAGAGTGTCGTGGATTTTCCGCTACCGGTCGGTCCGGTAACGAGGAAAATTCCGTGCGGCAACTGCGTGTAAAACTCCATCCGCCCGAGCATATGCTCATCGAATCCGAGCTT
Source organism: Bryobacteraceae bacterium (assembly GCA_036502165.1). Taxonomy (GTDB): domain Bacteria; phylum Acidobacteriota; class Terriglobia; order Bryobacterales; family Bryobacteraceae; genus F-183. The sequence goes on along the minus strand of DASXZC010000253.1, from coordinate 42 downwards.
CTGCAGATCATAAAAATCGCCTGCGGATCGATCGAGCAAGCG
>DASXZC010000252.1:0-22913 GCA_036502165.1 Bryobacteraceae bacterium | reverse complement strand
GCGCATTCGACTTGCCGCTGCGGCGGCGGCGCTGTTGCTGCTGCTCCCCGCGAACGATTCCACCGAGGAACGGCTATGGCGGTTCCGGAATCTTGGCAAGGCGTTTTACGAGAATCCGACTACGCAGGCTGAGGCGGTGGTCGAGTTCAAGAAGGCGCTCGATCTCGAGCCAAACGGCAAGCGGGAACAGGTTAACTACGCGCTAGCGCTGCTGCGGGCCGGGAAGACGAAAGAAGGCGTCGAGGCTTTAGAGGCGGTGCAGAAGCGGTTCCCGGATCTTCCGCATACCTGGTTCAATCTCGGAATCGTTTACAAGAAAGACGGCGACTTCGATAAGGCGCAGGTGCAGTTCGAGCGGATGATCCAACTGGCTCCGGATGAGCCTGTGTCGCACTACAATCTGGGCGTTTTATACAAGCAGGCGGGTCGGGCTCAGGATGCGGTCACGCAGTTTCAAACGGCCGTGGGGCTGAATGGGAATCTGGCGGCTCCGCACTTCCAGCTTTATAACGTGTATCGCTCGTTGGGGCGGAAGGATGAAGCTGCGACTGAGCTCGCGACGTTCCAACAACTGAAGAAGGCGCAAGAGGGATCGGCGACTCCGGAAGATATGGAGTGGTCGGAGTACGCGGAGATTTACGATCCGATGGACGTGAAGCCGGACGTGCTGGCGGCGCCGGTCTATGAAGGGATTCCGGTTTCCGGCGAGCACGTGGTGGCGATCGATGCGGATGGCGACGGGGTCGTCGACGCGATCGTCTGGAGTTCCGGCAAGGCTGAGCTGTACAAGTCCGGGAAGACGCTGGTGGCGAAGTCTGGCTTTACAGGGCTGACAGGGATCCTCTCGATCGCGCCGGGCGACTACGACAACGATGGCTGGATGGACCTTGCGGTGGTGACTCGCGGGGGCGTTCGGCTGTTGCACAACAAGAAGGGCGTGTTTGAACCGGTCGAGTTGCCGGCGGCGAAGGGTGAGTTCCGGTCGGCGGTGTGGATTGATTTCGACCACGACTACGATTCCGATTTGATGCTGCTGGGCGACAAGTCAGTCTTGTTGCGCAATCAAGGGACCGCGGGGTTTGTGGATCGTACGGCGGATTTTCCGTTTGTCGCGGGCAAGGCATTGTCGGGCGCACAGTTCAGGCAGGTGGCGGATACGAAGGGCTTCGACTTAGTTGTGAGTTATGCGGATCGCGCGGGCGTCTTGTATCACGATCTGCTCGCGGGCAAATATGAGGCGAGGGATCTTGCGGAGATGCCGGCGGGTTCGACGATCCGCGCGATTGCGGACGTAAATCGCGATAGCTTCCTCGATATCGTTTTGGATAAGGGGCAGGTGCTGATCAATCGGATGGGGAAATCGTTCGAGGCATCCACGCAGGCGGCGGTCCTGGATTCCGAGATTGTGTTGAGGAATGGCAGGCTCGAGAGCCGGCGGGCGCCTGCGAATTGGATCCGCGTTGGACTGCTCGGCGTTAAGAATATGAAGCTCGCGGAGGGGGCGGAGGTCGAGGTCAAGACTGGCACGCTGTATCAGAAGAGGGTCTATCCGGGTTATCCGATTCTGTTCGATCTGGGTGGACGCGCGATGGCCGATACGGTGCGCATCACGTGGCCGAATGGGCTGATCCAGAATGAGATGAAACAGCCGGGCGGGAAGGCGTACACGTACAAAGAGGCGCAAAGGCTGTCGGGGTCGTGCCCAATGATTTGGACGTGGAATGGTTCGGGATTCCAGTTCGTGACGGACGTGCTGGGAGTGGCTCCGCTGGGTGCGATGTCGGGAGATGGGAGCTTCTTTCCAGTCGATCACGACGAGTACATTCAAATTCCCGGGGATGCTTTGCAGCGGAACGCCGAGGGGAATTATGAGGTCCGAATCACCGAGGAGCTGAGCGAGGTTTCCTATCTCGATCAGGTGCATCTGATTGCGGTCGATCATCCGGCGGACGTTGCGATCTATACGAGTGAGAAGTGGAAGGGTCCGCCGTTTCCGGAGTTCCGGTTGTTCGGAGTTTCGAAGCGTATCGATCCGGTGGCGGCGCGGGATCAGAGCGGACGCGACGTGCGGGCGCGCGTGTTGAAACAGGACTTCACGTATCCGGACACGTTCAAGCGGACTGAATCGGGGATCGCGGAATTGCATACGCTTGATCTCGATTTCGGATCCGCGGCGGCGAAGGACAATCGCGGTGTGCTGATGCTGCATGGGTGGGTCGATTGGGCGGATGGATCGACTTTCCTCGCGGCGGCGCAGGAATCGAAAGAAGGACTGATTCCGCCGTATTTGCAGGTGAAGGATGCGTCGGGTAACTGGGTCACGGCGATCGCGGATATGGGAATGCCGGATGGCAAGCCGAAGACGATCGCGGTCGATCTGACGGGGAAATTTTTGACGGCGAACCGGGAAGTGAGAATCGTCACCAATATGTGCGTGTATTGGGACGAGATTTTTCTCAGTGATTCGAGCGCGGCTCCGCAGGTGACGCAGACGCGAGTGCCGACGCTCACGGCCGATGTAAGGTTCCGCGGATTCTCGGCGTCGAAGATTCATCCGGAACGTAAACAGCCGGAAACGTTTTATTACGAGCCGCACTCGGAGTTGACGTATTGGAATCCGACGCCGAATGGAAAGTACACGCGGTACGGTCCGGTGTTGAAGCTGGTCGAGAGCGCGGATGATCAGTTCGTGATCATGGGCGCGGGAGATGAGTTGCGTTTGCAGTTCAACGCCGCGGCGCTGCCGGCGGTCGAGAATGGATTCCGGCGCGACTATTTGTTGAAGGTCGACGGATGGGCCAAGGACCGTGATGCGAACACGGCGCATTCACAATCAGTCGAGCCGCTGCCGTTCCATGGGATGTCGAGTTACCCGTATCCGGCGAGCGAACACTATCCCGATACGCCGGAGACTCGAGCGTATCGGACGTTCTACAACACGAGGCCCGGATTGCGCTTGATCCGTCCGCTGGTCGGTGACAAGACGCGCGAGCCGGTGCGCGTCAAATCGGGGATGGGGAATTAGATGATGACGAAGCAACGCGTGGCGATGGCGATCGGGATCCTGTTCGCGCTCAATCTGGCGATTGTCGTGGGGTTTGAAGCTCCGACGATTTTCTACATGGGCAACGTCATCATGCACTTGTTCCTGGGGCTGGCCGTTGTTGGACTGTTGCTCGCGTACAAGCAACCTTCGCTCGTGCGCTGGCTCGGCGTGGGGAGCCTCGCGTCCGGCGTCGCGATCATTGCTTTCGGAAATATCACAGCGAATCGGCCGCTTTTGTGGGCGCACATTGCGCTGTCATTGATCGGCGCGGCGATTGTGTTGACGGAGTTATGGCGCGCGATGCCGGTTTGGCGGATGGCGATGGGGACGGGGCTCGCGATCGTCATCGGAGTTCCTGTCATCGCGATGGCTGCTACGCGGATGTTTCCGAAGTACGCGTCGACGGTTCGCAATCCGACGATGAACATCCCGGTGTCGATGCAAGGCGAGGGTGGAGGTCCGAAGTCGCCGTTCTGGCCCTCATCATCGAAGACCAATATCGGTGGCATCATTCCTTCGAACTTCTTCATGGACTCGGCGCGGTGCGGCGAATGCCATAAGGAAATTTACGAGCAATGGAACAGCTCGGCGCATCACTTCGCGTCGTTCAACAACCAGTACTATCGCAAGTCGATCGAATACATGCAGGACGTGTCGGGCACGCAAGGCTCGAAGTGGTGCGCGGGATGTCATGATCACGCGGTGTTTTTCAATGGGCGATTCGATCGGCCGATCAAGGAGCAGATCGACACTCCGGAGGCGCAGAACGGGTTGGGATGCATGTCGTGCCATTCGATCGTCCACGTCGACAGCACGATGGGGAACGCGGGATTTACGGTCGAATATCCGCCTTTGCATGAACTGGCGTCGAGCAAGAACCGGTTCATCAAAGGCTTCGACGACTTCCTGACGTACTTGCAGCCGGGTCCTCACAAGCAAGTGTTCATGAAGCCGTTCATGAGGAACTCGAGCGAGTTCTGTTCGGCTTGCCACAAGGTGCATCTCGATGTTCCGGTGAACAACTACCGGTGGATGCGCGGCTTTAACGACTACGACAACTGGCAGGCGAGCGGCGTTTCCGGACAAGGCGCGCGGAGCTTCTACTATCCGCCTGCGAGTCAGACTTGCAGCGCGTGCCACATGCCGATGGTGGCGTCGCACGATCCGGCGGCCAAAGGCGGCGTGGCTCATTCGCATCGCTTCCCGGCTGCGAATACGGCGCTGCCGACGGTGAATGAGGATGCGGAGCAGTTGAAGACGGTCGAGGCATTTTTGAAATCCGGCTTCATCTCGGTTGACATATTCGCCGCGTCTCCGGTGCAAGAAACGGGCGGAGAAATGCGGCGGCGTGCGGCGGAAGGTCCGAACCTGAGTTCGACGATGGCGGTGGGCGAAGAGGCGGAACAGGGCGGCGGGCCGGTGCTGATCCGCGAGGTGGGCGAAGTGGCTGCGCCTGTCGATCAGGCGGGTGCGAAGTTCAAACCCGGCTCGACCGTGCGGCTCGATGTCGTGGTGCGAACGCGCAAGATCGGGCACTTCTTTCCAGGCGGGACGGTTGACTCGAACGAAGTATGGCTGGAACTGCAGGGCAAGGATGCGGCGGGCCGGATTGTGTACTGGAGCGGCTTCACTGAGAACGACGGGCGCGTCGAGAAAGGTGCGCACGTCTACAAGTCCTACCAGTTGGATGCGAATGGCAATGCGATCAACAAGCGCAATGCGTTCCAGGCGCGGAGCCTGCTGTATGTGCGGCTCATCCCTCCAGGGGCGGCCGATACTGCGCACTTCCGCGTGAAGATCCCTGAGAATGCACAGGGTCCGCTGACGTTTACGGCCAAGCTGAATTACCGGAAGTTTTCGCACTTCTATAACGAGTACGCGTATGCGGGCCAGCCGAAGCCGGGGCAGGATCCGAAGCTTGTGGGACTCGATCACGAGGATCGCGAGTGGAGTTACGATCCAACAAACATCCCGAAAAATGTTTCAGGCAAGATCAAGGACCGAATTCCGGAATTGCCGATTGTGACGTTGGCCGAGAGCAAAGCGGTGCTTGCGATCGGCGACAACGGAGGGCCGCTGAAGCCGGTCGTCCGCAAGCAGGATCGGGAGCGGTGGAACGATTGGGGCATCGGACTGCTGTTGCAAGGCGATTTGAAGGGCGCGGAATATGCGTTCAAGAGAGTCACCGAAGCCGAGCCGGGTTACGCCGATGGATGGTTGAACGTTGGACGGGCGTTGATTCAGGAGGGTGAAGTCGAAGCGGCGAAACCCTATGTCGCAAAAGCGCTCCAGATCAACTACAGCCTGGGACGGGCGCACTTCTTCGAGGCCATGATCCACAAAGCGGATGGCGATTATGACGGGGCGCTCGAGAATCTCAAGATGGTTACGGCGGAGTATCCGCGCGACCGCGTCGTGCTCAATCAGATCGGACGCATTCTGTTCCTCGAGCGTAAATATGGCGAGGCGATCGACGCGCTCGACCGTGTGTTGACGGTCGATCCTGAGGACTTGCAGGCGCACTACAGCCTGATGCTTGCGTATCGCGGCGCGGGCGATGTCGACAAGGCCTTGCGCGAAGAGGCGTTGTTCCGAAGGTTCAAGGCGGATGAAGCTTCGCAGTCGATTACGGCGAAGGCGCGCATGTTGAGCGTCGAGGACAACAACGAGCGGCAGACGATCCACGAGCACGAGAACGGATACAGACCGGCGGCCACGTTTGCCGGTGGGAATTGATATGAGAATGATTGCGATCTTATTGCCGGCGGCGTTGATGTTTGCGGGCAGTGCACCGAAATTTACAGACGTGACCGCGGCGGCCGGAATCAAGTTCGTCCACAACTCGGGACGGGCGGGGAAGAAATGGCTGCCCGAAACGATGGGATCGGGCGTCGCGTTCGTCGATGTCGACGGTGACGGATGGCCCGACATCCTGTTGTTGAACAGCAAGGATTGGACGCCCAAGGGCAGGAAGAGTCTGGCTGCGCTCTACAAGAACAATCGCAACGGGACGTTCACCGATATTACGAAGGGTTCCGGGCTTGACGTCGAGATGTTCGCGATGGGCGTGGCCGTTGCGGATTACGACAACGATGGGCGCGACGATTTGTATGTCACTGCGCTCGACGGGGATCATCTGTTTCACAACGAAGGCGGCGGGAGGTTTCGCGATGTGACGAAGGAGTCCGGCATTTCGAATGCGGCCTTTGGGACCAGCGCCGCGTGGGTCGATTACGATCGCGATGGCAAGGTCGATTTGGTGGTGGCGAACTATGTCCAATGGACGGCGAAGGGCGACTTGTGGTGTTCGCTCGATGGATCGACGAAGTCCTACTGCACGCCGGAATCGTACAAGGGAAATTCGTCGAAGCTCTTTCGCAATCTGGGCAACGGCAAGTTTCAGGACGTGACCCAGGCAGCCGGATTGGGCGATACGAACAGCAAGGCTTTGGGTATCGCGACGTTCGATGTGAACGGCGACGGATGGCCGGACATCTTCATCTCGAATGACACGCAGCCGAACAAACTCTACATCAACAAGAAGAATGGAACGTTCAGCGAAGGCGCCGTTGCAGCGGGCGTCGCCTTCGGTGAGGACGGAGTGGCGCGCGGCGCGATGGGCGTCGACTTCGCGGATTTCGATCGCTCAGGGCGCGAGCACTTGCTGGTCGGGAACTTCTCGAATCAGATGCTGGGCCTCTATCACAACGAAGGAACGGGGCTGTTTGTGGATGAAGCTCCTCGATCGACGGTAGGACGTTCGAGTCTGTTGAGCTTGTCGTTCGGTGTGTTCTTTTTCGACTACGATCTGGACGGATGGCCGGACATCTTCGCAGCCAACGGGCATATCGACGAGGAGATTGGACGGGTGCAGCCGAAGATCCAGTTCAAAGAGCCGCCGCTGTTGTTCCACAATCAGGGCAAGGGAAAGTTCGAGGACGTTTCGAAGCAGGCCGGCGCGGACTTCGAACGTGCGATTGTTGCGCGTGGTGCGGCGTATGCGGACTTCAATGGTGACGGCGCTCTGGACGTCCTGATTTCGACTAACGGCGGGCCGGCGTATCTGTTTCGCAACGACACGGCGGGGCGCGGGAATTGGCTGCGGCTGAAGCTCGCGGGAACGAAATCGAATCGGAGTGCGATCGGCGCGGTCGTGCATGTGCAGGCTGCTGGTGGACGGCAGACGCAGGTCGTGCACTCGGGCTCGAGCTATTGCTCGGCGAGCGATCTCGGCCTGACGTTCGGCCTAGGCGCGGACGCCTCTGCCGCGTCGATCGACATCGAGTGGCCGAGCGGAGTGAAGCAACATCTGGCAAACGTCAAGGGCGGCCAGTCGCTTACAATCCAAGAAGGCAAATGACTCCCCAATTCAAGATTGCAGCGATCACAGATGAGTTTTCCCCGGACTTGAGTGCAGCGATGGTGGCGATGCTTCCGATCGGCATGCTCGGAGCGGAACTGCGCGTCGTGTTCGGTAAGAACGTGATGGACCTCGACGCCGGTCAGATCAAGTATGCGAAAGACCGGATGGCATCGAAGGGTATGAAGTGCGTCTCGATTGCGTCGCCTTTGCTCAAGTGCGTGCTCGACGGCGGCCCGGCGGTGGACACTCGATTTCAGCAGGACGTCTTTGCATCGAAGCACACGTTTGCCGATCAGCCGCGGCTCGCGGAGCATGCGTTCAGTTTGGCTGAGCAGTTCGGCGCGAAGATCGTCCGCGTGTTTTCTTATTGGCGGACGGTCGATCCTAACGCCTGTTTCGACGCGGTTTGCAAGGCTCTCAGCGGACTTGCGGATCAGGCGAAGCAGCACGATCTGGTGATCGGACTCGAGAACGAACACGCCTGCAATATCGCGACAGCAGCGGAGTCAGCGAAGGTGCTGAAGGCGGTCGACCATCCGAATTTGAAGTTGGTATGGGATCCGGCGAATGCGCTGGTCGCGGGAGAGATCCCGTTTCCAGACGGATACGGATTGCTGCCGGCGAACCGGATCGTTCACGTCCACGTCAAGGATTGCCACATGGACGGCCACAAGCCGGTGTGGGGTCCGCTGGGGACGCGGTCGGTCGATTGGAAGGGGCAGTTGAAGGCACTGAAGCGCGATGGGTATGACGGCTGGCTGAGTCTCGAAACGCACTGGCCGGGTCCAGGTGGAGACAAGATCGAGGCGAGCACGATTTGCGGATGGAATCTGCGCGGGCTTTCGTGTTTGGAGTATTGAAGTCCGGGGCGCAACCCTACGGCGCCGGCCGGAGTCTAACCTTATAGCATTCGTCTACGTCATACGTTGGTGAGGCCTGTTTTTCGGGCTCACTTGACCGATAGGGCGAGGATGAAAGATCTGTTACTCTGATATCCTCCAGACAGGTAAACTGTGCGTCTTCGCTACCTTATACCAGCAATGCTCGCCCTGTTGACTTCAGTCGTTGGGGTCCTTTGCGCGCAGATGCCGTTCCGCACTTATGTCGGCGTGGAACACGATGCGACGGAGATGAAACTCCCCGACGACTACAAGGAAAAGACCGAGTGGGTCTTCGGCCGGCTCATGTATTCCAGCGTTTCGCTGGGCTTCCGCCATTTTGAATCGTGGACGATCGACTATCCGATGTCCGACCGCCATTTGTCACGAGGGATCCGGCGGCTGACGCGGATCAGCGCGCGTTCCGTCGAGCAGCCGATCAGCTTGAAAGAAGGCGACGATGTCTACAACTGGCCGTGGCTGTACGGGGTCGAAGTTGGGCATTGGGATCTGTCGCAAGAGGAAGCCGACAAAATGCGCGACTATCTGCTGCGCGGCGGCTTCTTCATGTGCGACGACTTCCATGGAACCGAGGAGTGGGCAATCTTTGAAGACAGCATGAAGAAGGTGTTCCCCAATCGTAAGATCGTCGACCTCGACAGCCGGGATCCGATCTTTCATACGCTCTACGATCTCGACGAGCGCTACCAGGTTCCGGGCGCACAATATCTTTACACTGGCCGCACTTACGAAAAGGACGGGTTCGAGCCCGAGTGGCGAGGAATCTACGACGATAAAGGCCGCGTGATGGTGGCGATTTGCCACAACATGGACCTGGGCGATTCCTGGGAGAACAGCGACGATCCGCGGTACTCGGAAAAGTGGGCTTCGCTGGGTTACCGAATCGGCGTGAACTACGTCGTGTATGCCATGACTCACTAGGGCAGCTTCACGCGAGACATCCAACATGTTTGAATTCCTCTTCAAATATCCGGCGGCAGTATTCGAGAAGGGAAGCTTCGTGTGGCTGGCGGGATGGCCTGCGTGGCTGCTGATCGCCGTGATCGCGGGAGCCGTTGGCGGATTGGGATTCCTGTTGTTGCGGCGGCGAAATACGGGAGTCCTGAGAGGATACCGGGCGTTCGCGATTTGGGGATTGCAGTCGGCGCTGGTGGCGCTCCTTCTGACGTTGTTGTGGCAGCCAGGCTTATCGGTGTCCGCGCTGAAGACGCAGCAGAACATCGTGGCTGTTGTCGTCGACGATTCGAAGAGCATGGGACTCACGGAAGATGGTTCTTCGCGGCGCGATCAAGCCGTGCGGATCCTCGATCACGACAAGCTGCTTTCCGAACTGGGCAAGCGATTCCAGGTGCGTCTCTACAAGACCGGCAGCGGTCTCACGCGGATCGCGAAGACCGACGAATTGAAGGCATCGGGACCGGCGACGCATCTGGGCGCGAGCCTCGAGCAGATCGCTACTGAATCGCAGAGCCTGCCGATTGGGGCAGTCGTTCTGTTGAGCGACGGAGCGGACAATTCGGGCGGTATCGATCTCGAGACGATCCAGGAGATCAAGCGGCACCAGATCCCGATCCACACGATTGGGCTGGGGCGAGAGAAATTCGACAAGGACGTCGAACTGTCGGATGCGGAGATTTCGTCGCGGGCGCTCGAGAATTCACGGCTGAGCGCGGCGGTGTCGTTCCGACAGCGCGGTTATGCGGGTCAAAAGGGAAAGATCACGCTGCGCGAGAGCGGCAAGATCCTGGCGTCGCACGATTTCACTTACAAGTCCGAAGGCAGCCAGCAGACTGAACAGGTGTTGTTCAACGCGGGCGCGCCCGGTGCGAAGAACGTCGAAATCGAGATCGCGGCCATGCCGGGAGAGCAAAACGCCAACAACAATCGTGTGACGCGGGTGTTCGATGTATCGACGACCCATCCTCGCATTCTGTACGTCGAAGGCGAGCCGCGGTGGGAGTTCAAGTTCCTGCGACGCGCCGTCGAGGACGATAAAACGATTGAAGTCGTATCGATGTTGCGGACCTCGCAGAACAAGATCTACCGGCAGAATACGCGGGATGCGCATGAGCTCGAGCAGGGTTTTCCATCGAAGGCCGAGGAATTGTTCAAATATCAGGCGATCATTCTGGGCAGTGTGGATTCCGCGTGGTTCAGTCCGAATCAACAGGAATTGCTGAAGGAGTTCGTCGACCGTCGCGGCGGAGGATTGCTGTTCCTCGCTGGGCGCGCGTCGCTCGGCGATGGCGGCTATCAGCGTCCGCCGTTCAATGATCTGCTGCCTGTCACGCTGCCCGATCACAAGCCGACGTTCCATCGCGATCGCGTTCCGGTTGAGTTGACTCCGGCGGGGCGCGACAGTCTGATCTGCCGCATTGCAGAAGATCCTACGGCGAGCGCGGAGTTGTGGAGCCATCAAAAGCCCTTCGTCGAATATCAAGAGATCGGGAAGCCGAAGCCGGGCGCGCTGGTGCTGTTGAATCGAGGCGCGGGGCGGGGAAGCGAGCCGGCGTTGGTGATCCAGAACTACGGCCGTGGGCGAACCGCGGTGCTCGGCGGAGTGACGTGGCTGTGGCAGATGCAGAATCCGGTCGAGGACAAGACGCACGAGAATTTCTGGCAGCAGCTTCTGCGTTGGACTGTGAGTGGAACTCCGAACCAGGTGCAGGGGATGATCGCGAAGACGACTCTTATGGACGAATCGACGCTCAAACTGCGGGCGGACGTTCGGGACGCTTCGTTTGCGCCGGCCCCGGATGCGAAGGTGATCGTGCGGATGATCGGTCCGGCGGGTGCGGGCGGGGAAGTAGATTTGACGCCGGTGCCGACTGAGCCGGGAGTGTTCGAAGGTGACTGGAAAGTCGATCCCGCGGGCGGCTATGTGGCGGAGTTCATCGCCAAGCGGGGCGATCAGGAATTGGGGCGCGACTCGATCACGTTCCGCCGCGACGATGGCCTTGCTGAGAATTTCCATCAGGAACAAAATCGCGAGCTACTGCAGAATCTGGCGCAGCAGACGGGCGGCCAATACTATACGGCGGCGACGGCGTCGAAGCTGCCTGGGGAAATCGCGTATTCGGATGCCGGAATTACGATCCGCGAGACGAAGGATCTGTGGAACATGCCGGTGTTCTTTTTGCTGGCGGCGATCCTCATGAGCGCGGAGTGGCTGCTGCGGCGGCGGTGGGGTGTGATATGAGATTCGCGATTGCCTTGGCGCTGTTGGCGGCGGCTTCGTGCCAGGCAACTACGTACTATCTGACCGTCGCGGGATTGGGCGGCGAACCCGAGTTTGATCAGCGATTTTCCGGATGGGCCAAGGACATCGACAAATCGCTGAAGGGTGCGCCCGATTCAGTGGCAGTGACACTCTATGGAGCCGATGCGACACGGGCGAAGATTCAAGCGGCGCTGCACGATTTCACGACCAAGTCGAAAAAAGCGGACGCGCTGATCGTGATGCTGATGGGACATGGATCGTTCGATGGCGTCGATTACAAGTTCGAAATCCCAGGCTCCGATTTGTCGGCGATCGATTTGGCGTCGATGCTCGATCGCGTACCGGCGGAGCGGCAACTGGTCGTCAACATGACGAGCGCGAGCGGCGGATCCTTGTCGGCGCTCGAACGTCAGAATCGGGTGGTGATCTGCGCGACCAAATCCGGCACGGAAAAGAATGCGACAGTGTTCGCGCGCTATTGGGTCGAGGCATTGCGGGATCCGGCAGCGGATGCGGACAAGAATGATGCGATCACGGCGCTCGAGGCGTTCCGTTATGCCGAGAAGAAGACCAGCGGATTTTATGTGACGCAGAAGCGCTTGGCGACCGAGCACGCGGTGCTCGAGGATACCGGGCGCGGCGAGCCGACGAGGGATCCGAATCCTGAGAATGGGCAAGGTCTCGCGGCGGGGCGATTCGTGCTGCTGCGCATTGGCGCGTCCTCGCAGGCTGCGGCGCGGAATCCGGAGAAGCTGAAATTGTTGGGGCGCAAGGAAGAGATCGAGCAGGCGATCGACAAATTGAAATACGAGAAGGCGGCGATGCGCGCGGAAGAGTACAAGTCGAAGCTGTCGGACTTGCTGGTCGAACTCGCGCAGGTTCAGGAGGAACTCGACAAGTGACGCTTCGAGCTGCCCTACGCCTGATTGCCGCCGCCGGCGCGACTCTGGCCGTCGCCTCCGCCGCGGAGTCGCTCGCCGATTGCGAAAAGCACGCCCATTATGGGCAGAACGTGCAGGCGCGCGGTTGTTATTCAGCGCTGGTGTCGTCGCCGAATCCGGCGCTCAAGGCCGAGGGGTTGTGGCATACCGGCGATAAGTTCGGCGCGAACGATGCATTCAAGCTGGCCGTGAAGCAGCATCCGCAAGATCCGGCATTGCGTGTGCGGTGGGGACGTTTGTACCTCGAGTCCGAGCAGATCGAGGATGCCGCGGGGTTGTTCAAGGAAGCGCTCGACATCAATAAAGAATACGCTCCGGCTATGGTCGGGCTCGCTCTGTGCGGAGCGCGGAACTTCGACCGCAAGGCCGCGGATATGGCCGAGGCGGCGCGGAAGGCGGATCCGAAATTGCTCGAGGCGCAGGAACTCGTCGCGTTTCTCGCGCTCGAGGACAACAATTCTCCGAAGGCAATAGAGGAAGCGAATAAAGCCCTCGCGATGAATGCAGAGTCGCTCGACGGACTCGCGGTATTGGCGTCAGTCGATGCGATCTCGGATAAACCGGTGCAGCCTTGGCTCGATAAAATTTTCAAGATCAACCCCGTGTATGGCGAGGCGTGGTCGAAGATTGGGCATTTCTATGTGATCAACCGGCGCTACAAGGAAGGGATCGCGGCGTATCGCAAGGCCGTTGAACTGGATCCGAATCTGTGGGCGGCGCGGGCGGAATTGGGCGTGAACCTGATGCGCCAGGGGCAGGACGGAGAGGCGTACCAGGCGCTGCAGTTGTGCTTCAACAGTGGGTACAAGTCGCCGATGGTGGTGAACTCGCTGACGCTGATGGACTCCTACAAGAACTTTGTGACGTTCGAGAGTCCTGTTTCGATTTTGCGGATCAAGAAGAAGGAAGCGGACGTTCTGCGGCCCTACGTGCAGGCGGAAATCGACCAGGCGATCGCGACTTACAACAAGAAGTACAAGATGAAGTTGAGCGCTCCGGTAGAGATCGAGCTGTATCCCGATCATGAGGACTTCGCTGTTCGCACGATGGGCATGCCGGGGCTCGGCGCGTTGGGCGTCACGTTTGGATTGTCGATCGCGATGGATTCTCCGTCGGCGCGTCCGCCAGGGCAGTTCCATTGGGCTAGCACGCTCTGGCATGAGATGAGCCACGTGTACGTTCTCACGGCAACAGGGCACCGTGTTCCGCGTTGGTTCACCGAAGGCGTGTCTGTGTATGAGGAGACCGCCACGCATAAGGATTGGGGCGACCGGCTCGATCCGGTGGCGATCAAGGCGATTAAGGAACACAAGCTGCTGCCGATTGCGGAACTCGATCGAGGATTCATCCGGCCGAGCTATAAGGATCAGGTGGTCGTTTCGTATTTCCAAGGCGGACAGGTCTGCACGTACATCGTCGAGCGCTGGGGATGGGACAAGATCCTCGCGATGATCAAGGATTTTTCTCAGGAGACATCTACGGCCGAAGTCATCGAGAAGGAACTCGGCGTGAAGCCTGAGGTATTCGATAAGGATTTCCTCGCGTGGCTCGATAAACATACGCAGACGCAGGTCGCGAACTTCGATAAATGGAAAGAAGAGATGAAGACGCTGTCGGAGAATGCGACCGCGAAGAAGTGGGATGCGGTGATCGCCGACGGTCCGCGGATCCGAGCGTTATATCCGGACTACATCGAAGGCGGGAACGCTTACGAATTGATAGCGGATGCTTACGTGGCGAAGGGCGATAAACAATCCGCCATGAAGCAGCTCGAAGACTATAGCCGCGAGGGTGGGAAAGAGCCGGCCACTGTCAAACGCCTCGCCGATCTCGAGATCGAACTCGGTCACAAGCCGGAGGCGATGCATACACTCGAGCGCTTGAACTACATTTATCCGCAGGACGAAGAATTGCATACGAAGCTGGGTGAGCTGTATCTCGAAGCGAAGCAGACTCCGCTGGCGATCCGCGAGTATGAGGTATTGGTCGCGCTGAAGCCGGTCGATGTGGCGGGCGCGCGCTATCATCTGGCACTCGCGTATCAGCAAGGCGGGCGCGCTGATGATGCCAAGGATCAGGTGTTGCAGTCGCTCGAAGCCGCGCCCGGCTACCGGCCCGCTCAAAAACTGCTGTTGGAACTTACTCGCGGCAGCCGTACTCCGTCATCGAATACGGCGTCGCTCTCAAAGACACAAAAATGACCACTACTCCATCATTAGATGCTGTTGAACTGCAAGGCCGGGTTGATCGTTTTCAGAAAGCCCACGCCGACATCGTCGCCCAGGTGCGGCGGGTCATCGTGGGCCAGGATGAGGTGCTCGAGCAGGTTCTCATCGCTCTTTTTGTCGGTGGTCATTGCCTGATCACCGGCTTGCCGGGAACGGCAAAGACACTGCTGGTGCGGACGCTTGCCGATACGCTCGGCCTGTTGTTCAAGCGCATCCAGTTCACGCCTGACCTGATGCCGACCGATATTACCGGCACCGATATCATCGAAGAAGAGCAGGGCACGGGGCGCCGCATGTGGACGTTCGTGCCGGGTCCGCTGTTCGCGAATGTTGTGCTGGCGGATGAAATCAACCGCACGCCGCCGAAGACGCAGTCGGCGCTGCTCGAGGCGATGCAGGAGTATTCGGTGACCGTGCGCGGACATCAATACAATCTGACGCGGCCGTTCTTTGTGTTGGCGACGCAGAATCCGATTGAACTCGAAGGAACGTATCCGCTGCCGGAAGCGCAGCTCGACCGGTTCCTGTTCAATACGATGCTCGACTATCTGCCGGCCGAGGACGAGATGAAGGTCATTAGCATGACGACCACGACGGCCATCAACCAGGCAGAGAAGGCGACGAGTGCGGAGGAGATCCTGTCGTTCCAGCAACTGGTGCGTATGGTGCCGATTGCGGATTCGGTCTCGCGCTACGCGGTCGATCTGGTGCGGGCGACGCGGTCGACGACCGATGGGGCGCCGGATTTTATTAAGAAATACGTCAATTTCGGAGCGAGCGTCCGCGGTGCGCAGTTCCTGGTGCTGGCTTCGAAGTGCCGCGCGCTGATGCGCAAGCGGTATCACGTGACGTACGAGGACGTGCAGGCGCTGCTGCGTCCGGTGCTGCGGCATCGCATCCTGATCAACTTCCACGCGGAGAGCGAGAAGCTGACGTCGGACGACATTTTAAAGCGGCTGCTCGATACGGTGCCGGTGCCGAAGGGCTAATGAGCCAACAGTATCTCAGTCCCGATGTGCTGGCCAGCATTTCAGGCCTCGACCTGGTCGCGAAGACTGTGGTCGAGGGCTTTATCGCGGGTTTGCACCGGTCTCCTGATTTTGGATTTAGCCAGGAGTTCGCGGAGTATCGCGTCTACAATCCCGGTGATGATTTGCGGCATGTCGACTGGAACGTCTTCGCGCGATCCGAGAAGATGTACCTGAAGCGCTATCGCGGCGAAACGAATACGCTGGTCACGATCCTGCTTGATCAGAGTGCGTCGATGAAGTTCGGGTCGCATGCGATCCGCAAGCTGGATTTTGCGCGGTTTCTGGCGGCGTCGATCGCGTACCTGGCGAGTGGGCAGCGGGACGCGATTGGGCTGGTCGTATTTGACGACGAGGTCCGCAATTACATTCCGCCATCGGGACGGCAGGGGCAGTTACACCGGATCATGCACGCCATCGAGCACGCGGATTTCGGTGAACGGACGAACTTCGCGAAGCCGTTCGTGCATTGCATGGAGTTCCTCAAACGGCGCGGACTGGTGGTCGTCATTTCGGATTTTTACGAGGATCCGGCGAAGATCATCGAGGCGGTGGCGCCGCTTGGTTCGCGCGGCAACGAGGTCGCGCTGTTCCACATCCTCGATCCGGAGGAGATAGCGCCGAAGCTGGGTGATTCGGTGCTGCTGCTCGACATGGAGACGCAAGAGACGCTCGAAGTGACGTCGGAATATGCGCGGCTCGAGTATGTGCAGAAGATCAATTCGCACATCGCCGATCTGCGTTCGAAGGCGCAGGGCGCGAACATGGATTACTGCCTGATGCCGACCGATCGTCCACTGGATGCGGGTCTGCGCGAGTATCTGGCGGCGCGCAAGGGGAGGATCTAAAGCCGTGGGATTCTTCGCGCCATGGTTCCTCGCGGGCATCGTCGGCATCGGACTTCCGATTTGGTTGCACTTGTTGAAGCGCCACAAGATGGAGCCGAAGCCGTTCGCGTCGCTGATGTTTTTCGAACGGCGAACGCAGAGCTCGGTCAAGCATCGGCGGCTGCTGTACAAGCTCCTCATGGCGTTCCGCCTGTTAATGATTGCGCTGCTGGTGCTGCTGTTCGCGGAGCCATTTTTCCGGAGATCCACACCGGTGGGCGGCGGTGAACGGCTGCTGGTTGGCGTGGTTGATCATACGTTCTCGATGAGGGCGGGGAATGCGCTCGCGCGTGCGAAGGGCGAAATCCATTCGGCGATGTCGAAGCGCGCGCCTACTGAGCAGGGGCAGATCATCGCGCTCGGCCAGAGCGTCGAAGTGGTGAATCAACCGACTGCGGATTCCGATGAATTGAATGCGGCGATCGACTCGATCAGCCCTGGAGATGGACGTGCCACGTATGGCGATCTGGCGCGCTATTTGCGGACGCTCGCGGCGTCGGTGAAGAAGCCCATCGAAGTCCATCTGGCGAGCGATTTTCAGAAGTCGGCGATGCCGAACGGTTTTGCGGAGATGCAGCTTCCGGATTCCGTGACGCTGGTGCCGCATCGCGTTTCGAGCGGAAAGTCCCCGAATTGGGCGGTTGAGACGGTGACGGCTCCGGGGTCGGTGACGGATCCGAAGAAGGTCGTCGTGGCGGCGATGATTCGCGGTTATGAGACTGATGCCGGTAAGAAGAGCGTCATCTTGTCGGTCAACGGGAAGACGCTGCAGACGAAGACTGTCGACGTTCCGGCGAACGGACGGGCGCGCGTCGAGTTCGTGGGACTCGACGCTTCATACGGACTGAATCGCGGAGAGGTGAAGATCGACGGCGCGGATTCGCTCGACGCGGACAACCATTTCAATTTCGGATTCGAGCGATCGGAGCCGCGCAAGATCCTGTTCGCTTACGATGCGCGGGAGGCTCGCGCGGTGACCTATTACAAAGCGGCACTCGAAGCGGCGGGGGATTCACCGTTTTCGACCGAGGCAGTTCCTTGCGATTTGATTGCCGGTCAGACGCCTTCGAAATATGCGTTCGTGGTGCTGGCGGATTGTGCGGCGATGGCGCCTCCGTTTGAACAGGCGCTGCGAGATTATGTGCAACAGGGCGGATCGATTCTGATTACGCTGGGTCCCGCGTCGCTGAGCCGCGACAAGGTTCCGGTTGCGAATCTGCCGATCGAAGGTTCACGTTATGCCGGGCGGGATGCGGAGCGGTTTCTGAGTGCGACCCATGTGGACGGCGGACATCCCGTGACGCGAACATCCGATGCGTTCGAGGGCGTGATGTACTATCAGTCGGCGAAGCTGAAAGCGGATCCGCCATCGCGTGTGATCGCGCGGTTGAGCGATGGATCGCCGCTGCTGGTCGAGACTCCGATCGGAGAGGGGCGGGTGCTGACGTTCGCGTCGACGATCGACAATATTGCGAACGATTTTCCTTTGCATCCGAATTTTGTGGCGTTCGCGGAGCGGTCGGCGAACTATCTGGGCCGTGCTGTCGACCGTCCTTCATCGGCGCTGGTGGGCTCCACTGTCGAGTTGCGATCAGTGAAGTCGGCGGCGGCGGTCGAGGTGAACGGTCCTGACGGGAAGCCGGTGATGTCGCTGTCGAAAGCGGCGACGGCTCGCACATACGCGTTCCCGAAGGAAGGATATTTCGAGGTCACGCGCGCAGGCAGCAGTCCGGAGTTGTATGCGGTGAATGCCGACCGGCGCGAATCGGACCTCGAGGCGCTGCCGCAAGAGACGATCGACTTGTGGAAGAACACGGGCCACACGGATGCGGCCAATTCTGACGTTGCAAATCCCGAGCAGGCCGAGCGGGAACATAGCTTCAGCCCGTGGCGCTGGATTCTTTTTATACTGCTGTTAGTGGCGATCGCCGAGACGCTGGTGGGCAACCGGTACCTGGGCGAAGTGAGCGGCGAGAGTGAGAAACCGTTAGAGTCTTCGAAGGAGGCTGCGTGAACGCACTCGATCAATTGAACCAGTACCTGGCGCGCGTTCAAAAACGGCTCCAGTCGAAATTGATTGCCAAGGGCCTGGCGATCGCGGCGGCCGTAGCGTTCTTTGGAACGGTCGGCGCGGTGCTGTTCACCAACTCGCTCGCCTTCTCGGACACCAGCCTGCTGTGGGCGCGGTTCCTGCTGTTCGTGGCGCTCGCGGCCACCATCGTTCTCGGACTCGTGCTGCCGTGGCTGAAGCTGAGCCGACGGGCATCGGCGAAAGAAGCCGAGAAGCGTCATCCGGAATTCGAGCAGCGCCTCATTACTTTGGCCGAGCAGACGAAGCCGGGAGAGCGGAATCCGTTCCTTGAACTGGTGGCTTCGGATGCGACGAGGATCGCGAGCAAAGCGGAGCCAAAATCGTTGGCGCCGACTGGAATTCTGGCCGGACTTTGGACCGCGGGCACGATCGCGGCGCTGGCACTGGTTTGGTTGATTACGTCGGGTCCGGGATATTGGGGCCACGGCGCGGCGCTGTTGTGGATGGGTCCTTCGGTCAATCGCAACGGTGTGAATTTCTACGACATCCTGGTGACGCCTGGCGATCGCACGGTGCGGCGGAAGTCCGATCAATTGGTCACGGCGCAACTGGTGGGCTTCGATTCGACGCACGTGACGTTGAAGGCGAAGTACGCATCCTCGACGAAGTGGGAAGAGCTGCAAATGCAGCCGCAGCCGTCCGGGAATGCGTTCGAATTTTTGTTTGCGTCCTTGAGCGATCCGGTTGAATACTACGTCGAGTCGGAGGGCGTGAAATCAAAGACGTATCACTTCAAGGTGATCGATCTGCCGAACGTGACCAAGATGAAGGTCACCTATCATTTCCCTGCGTGGTCTGGAATGAAGGACGAGACTGAGGATCCGGGCGGCGATTTGCGTGCAGTTGAAGGGACTGTTGCGGAGGTCTCGATCCAGACCGACCGTCCGCTGAAAGAGGGAGTCCTCATCGCGGGTACTTCGAAGGATGAAGAGAAGCAGATCAAGCTCGAGGCGTCCCCGGCGGGCGGCAACCGGTACACGGCGAAGATGCCGATTACGAAAGACGGCATGTATCATCTCGCGGCGATCGAGTCGGGCGAGGCGGTGCGGCTGACCGACGACTACTTCATCGAGTCGCGTAAGGACATGCCTCCGACGGTGAAAATCGTAAGGCCCGGCAAGGACGCGAAGGTCAATCCGATCGAAGAAGTGACGGTCGCGATCGAAGGCGAGGACGATTTTGGATTGAAGGAAATGGCGCTGCACTACACGGTGAATGGCGGTGAGGAAAAGACCGTCCAACTGTTGAAGCAGCCCGGCGCGCGCAAGGCCGATGGACAGACGCTGATCACGCTCGAGGATTACAAGTTGGTTCCGGGCGACCTGATCGGCATTTACGCGAGCGCGAAGGATGCGAGGCAGACGACGAAGAGCGACATCTTCTTCGTGGAGGCGCAGCCGTTCGAGAGGAACTATTCGCAGTCGCAAGAGTCCGCGGGAGGCGGTGGCGGTGGCCAGCAGGAGCAGGACAATATTTCGAAGCGGCAGAAGGAAGTGATCGCGGCGACGTGGAACGAGTCGCGACGTCCATCGGATCCGGGAGAGCGGGCGGCGAACGCGAAGTTCCTCGCGGAAGTCGAAGGCAAATTGCGCGATCAGGCGCGTAGTCTGGCCGATCGCGTCAAGGCGCGGCAGTTGGCTGGAACGAACGATGAGTTCAAGACGCTGGTGAAGAACGTCGAGGAAGCCGGCAAGCATTTGGACGAATCGACCAAGCTGCTGCAGTCCAATAAATTCCAGGAGGCGCTGTCGCCGGAGCAGAAGGCTCTGCAGTATTTGTTGCGCGTCGAAGCGGCGTCGCGGGATATCCAGGTTGCGTTTGGATCGCGCGGTGGCGGCGGCGGAGGCGGTGGAGCGGCGCGCGATCTCGACAATCTATTCGATCTCGAAATGGATACCGAGAAGAATCAGTACGAGACTGGCCAGCGTGGAGCGAGCGAACAGCGGCGGCAGCAAATCGACGAGCTGGCGCAGAAGCTGCAGCAATTGGCTCGGCGGCAGCAGGAACTCGCGCAGCAACAGCAGAATCAGAAGCAAGGGCAGACGTTCCAACAGAAGTGGCAACAGGAATTGTTGCGGCGCGAGGCTGAGGAGCTGCAGAAGCAACTCGAGCAGTTGAGTCAGCAGCAACAACAGCAACAGCAGGGTCAACAGGGACAGCAAGGACAGCAAAGCCAACAGGGGCAGCAGGGCCAGCAAGGGCAACAGTCGTCCTCCTCGAGTTCCCAACAAGGTTCGCAAGGCGGACAGCAGGGACAGATGAGTCGCCAATCGCAAGAGCAGCAACAGCAGCAGGCTCAGCAACAGCAGGCGCAACAGCGGCAGAACCGAATGAATCCGGCGGACAAGCAGCAGCTTGAACAGGCGCTGAAGCGTTTGCAAGAGGCGGCGCAGGATATGAGGCGCGCCAACAGTTCTCCGGATCAGGCCGGGGCGGGCGGACGGCGCGCGGCGGATCGTTTGCAGGAGGCCGAGCAATCCTTGCAAGGATTGCGGCATCAGCAGTCGAGCGATCAGATGTCGAGCATCGGCGAGCGGGCCGACGAAATCGCGCGGCGGCAGGCGCAGTTCGAAAAACAGATGCAGCAGATGTATGGCCGAGGGCGGGCGCAAGGCGGCGAGAACGGCCAGGGTCAGCCAACTGCTGAGCAGAACGAGAAGATGGCGGAGCAGAAAGAACAGCTCTATAAGGATCTCGATAAGCTCGAGAAGGACATGCAACAGGCGGTGCGCGACAACCTGGGCACGCAGCCGAAGCTGTCGTCGAAGCTGCGGGATGCTCTGGGAGATCTGCAGCAATCCGAAGTCAAGACGCGCATGAAGATGATCCCGCAGTGGATCCGGCGCGGACAGGCGAACTACACGCTCGGCAGCGAGTCGATCGCGACTGCGACCCTCGATAAGATGCGGGAGCAGCTGGCGGATGCGCAGAAGGCGCTTGATCCTTCGAACAAGAACGGACAATCGGCATCCGGGCAGGGCAAGGAAGGTGGCGGCAAGGATCTTGAAGCGGCGCTCGAGAAGGTCGAACGTCTTCGCGCGCAGTTGCAGCAACTCTCGCGGCAGCAAGGACAAGGTCAAGGCCAACGTCAGAGCGGCGGCATGCAGCGTGGCGAGCAGGGTCAACAAGGCCAGGGTCAGCAGTCCGGCTCGCAGCAGGGGCAGCAGCAAGGTGGCCAGCAGCCTGGTTCGCAACAGGGCGGACAGATGTCGCGCGAAGGCGGCGATCCGAATGGCAATCAGTCCGGGGCCCGCGGCGGAAGCCAGTACGGTGGCGGATACATGAGCGCGGCCGATGCCGATCGCGCACTGCGCGAGGGCGCGCGCGATCTCGGCGAGTTGCGGCAGATGATGAAAGACAATCCCGAGTTGGCTCGCGAATTGGGCGACACCTATCGCTCGATGCAACGTATGAACGGATGGGCCGGCGGCAACGATGCCGAGCTCGAGGACCGGCTGAAGCGCACGGTGCTGCCGAACATTGAATCGATCGAGACGCAGTTGCGGCGGCAGCTCGATGAGCAGCAGGGCGGCCAGGTCCGCAGTGGTGCGACCGAACGTGCGCCGGACGGGTTCGCGGACAAAGTCGCCGAGTACTTCCGCCGTTTGAGCAAGGGCGACAAATAGGCGCGCGGTGCGGGTCTGCCTGATTCACGGATCGACGCAGGGTCCGCACGGCTGGGATCTGTTGGCACGTGAATTGATGGCGTGGGGCGCGAAGGTCGTCGCCGTCGACATGCCTGTTGATCGGCCCAGCGAAGGCGCGGAGTTCTACGCGAACGAAGTCGTGAAACAGATGCCTGCGGGAGAGGCGCCGGTCGTTGTCGCACATTCATCCGCGGGGCTGATCCTGCCGGTGGTCGCGAGTCGCATCAAGGTGTCGCGCCTGATCTATCTTGCGGCCGTGATTCCTGAGCCTGGTAAGGTGTTCCTCGACAGGGTCAAACGCACTCCGAAGATGTTCCAGCCCGACTGGCCGGGCAAGGATCCGACGAAGAGCGAGGAGCTGGCGCGTCATTTCCTGTTCCACGATTGCGATGAGCGGACGGCGCGTTGGGCGATGACGACGCTGCGTTTGTGGATGGCTACGGGGGTTGCGAAGGAGGCGTGCCCGCTGCGGCAAATGCCGGCGATTCCGACCGACTACATTTCGGGCACGCTCGATCGCGCCCTCAATCCTGTGTGGTGGGAAGAGGCAGCGCAGAGTCTG
>DASXZC010000251.1:0-8953 GCA_036502165.1 Bryobacteraceae bacterium | reverse complement strand
GACGTCCGGAGTGATGGATTAAGAGTCGCTACTCAACCTCGAATCACCAACGGCAGCTCCGGCCGGAAATCAAGCGTCACCCCTCGCGCCCCGCCGCCCCTGTCGAACTCCAATTCCATCACCGGCTCCGCCCGCTTCTCGACGCCGATCACTCCCCGCCGCGCCATCTCGCTCGTCACCGAATCCGCACCCCATCGTGGACCCCCGATCTTCACCCGCGTCATCTCCCGCAAGTCCGCTCCCACTCGCGCGCGTGCGCCCCGGAATAAGCACCACATTGGCTCCGACAGGTCGGAACAATCCGCAATCTCGAGCTCCAACCCCGGCATTGTGGACGGCTTATAACTCCACGCTCGCCAAGGACACGCAACCGCCTCCGCTCCCGGCGCCGGTCTCAAAATCACCCCAAAAGGACACACGGACGCCCCACCGGAAAGCCGTTCCCACAAGCGGGTCCCGCGCGTCTGCTCGCTGCGCGCCTCGGCCTCATCCTCAAGCCACAACAGCTCGAGCATCGCATTCGAAAAGAAGAATCGCCGGCACGCCGTGCCCTGCCCGGGATGGGTATTAGGAATGCCTTCGGTAAGTCCAGCCCGCACGAGCAATTCAGCCGCAGGCGCACCCCGCTCAGTGCAGATGAAGACGTGATCGACTACGAAGTCCGGCATGAACCATAGTCGCAAACAAGCCCAGCTACAGGTTCCGCTCGACCGCCGCCACCAGTTCCGCCGGAGCGAAGGGCTTCGTCAAGTACGCATCCGCGCCCTGCTTCATCCCCCAGAACCGGTCGCTCTCCTGATTTTTGCTGCTCACCATGATGATCCGCGTCTTCACGACCGGCTCAGCCGTCTTGATGTGGCGGCACACCTGGAATCCATTTTTCTTCGGAAGCACGATGTCGAGCAGAATCAGGTCAGGATGGTACCGCGACGCCTTCTCGATCGCCTGCTCGCCATCGACGGCCGTATAGAATTCGTATCCCTTGCCGGACAACGCCCGCAGCATGAACTGCATCTCGGACGGACTGTCATCCACAACGAGAATGATCTTCGCCACCGGATCGGAACCCCTTTTGTCCTCAACCGGACCATCGGCCAAATCAGGCCCGTCCGTTAGAGGACTTTCAAAGAGGACCTATTGCTTGCGCTCCGCGTCCTCACCCAGATGACGCTCCAGCGCGTGCACCAGCATCGCGATATCGAACGGCTTCGAGATGTAATCCTTCGCCCCCGCGATGCGCCCCTTGATCTTGTCGAACACCCCATCCTTGCCCGACAACATCAACACCGGAATATGTTTCAGCAGTTGATTCCGCTTGATGATCTTGCAAACTTCGTACCCGTCCATCTTGGGCATCGTGATGTCGAGCAGCACCAGATTCGGCATATGCTCGGCGAGTTTCACCATCGCCTGCATCCCATCCTCAGCCGTCACCACCCGGTATCCCTTGCGTTCGAGCGACACCGAAATCAGCCGCCGCACCGTCGGAGAATCGTCCACCGCCAGCACCAGTTTGCGCGACCGCAGCGTCTCGAGGACGGTCCGCAAATTCCGGTCCGTCGCCCGCATATCGCAGGCCCGCTCCAAGTGGATCATCGCCTCGGCCGACCGGTTCAAATTCAAATAGGCACGCGCGACATTCAAATGCGCCTCGAAGTTCGGCCCCCCGATCAACCGCTGCAGCCATTTGTCCGCGCCTTTGACCACCAGCGCCTCATCGACGCCTCGATTCTCAGCCAGCGACCAGATATCTTCGATATCCTGCAACGCCCCGCATCGCCTGCACTTGTTCACGCCATCGATGTTTTCAGCCTCGCACAAAGGGCAATGCCAAACGTGCCGCGCGATCCTCGCCCCTGCCGGATTCGGTTCGAGAGCCATCTTCGGCTCAGCCGCCGGCCGATGCGTCAATAAATGAGTCGGAAAAGGCGTCCTCACCGCCCTCGCCAACGGTGGACCGCCACTCTGCACAACGTCCGGCGAAGGAGCCGCCACAGGAATCGCCGTCGAAACCGCAACAGGTGCAGTCGCGGGCGCCGGCATCGGAGGAGCCGCCACCACCTGTGGACGCGCCGCCTCCCGTGCCGCCCTATTATCCAAATGCAGCCGGTGCACCGCCAACGCATTCAGCGCCTGCTGATTATTCGGATTCAGCTCGAGCACCCGCTCCAAATACTCCACTGCCGCCGCCGGAGTCTCCGCCAGCGCCGCCAGCCACAAAAACCCCTGCTCATGCCTCGGATTCTGATCGGTGATTTCGCGCAGCAACTGCCGGGCAAGGTCCTTCTGCCCGCTCCGCGCGGCAGCAATTGCCTCGCCGATTACCGCAGTCTGATCGATGGTGCTTCCGATCTGGGCCATTCCAGAGCTCACTCGCCTTCCATTCCCGCCGAGCCGCCCGGCGTGTTCAGACACGGCGAGCAATACTCTAGCCTTGATTGTGCGGTATATCCCCGGTGCTAAGCGATGCGGTGAATGTGTCGGTCGTCCAAGGGAATCCGTCTGAGAAGATCTCAGGGAGAGACCTTAGGATTCCGCCCGATCATACCCCCGACGACCCCATTGTTGCGGGCAACGCCGCTCCCCGCATCGAAAAGACCTCAATTTTCTATTCGACATGATACGCTCGAAAATGATCACATTAATCGTCGAAGAACAAATCAGCTTTTCGAGCCGCAGCACGGGCACGTCTTTGGTCCAGAGTTCGAAGCAACAACTCAGCGGATTGTCGACGCTCGAGACGACTCTTCCAGCCCTCGAAAACCAAGCCGTCCGGGCCCAGACTGCCGCCAGTTCAGACGCCGCGTCGCTCACGATCAACCTTTCGGGAGGCGCCAACTCTCCCGGCGACTTAGCGTCTTCGCTCGCCTCCGCGACCGCGGCTCTCGAAGACTCGATCACGATCACCAGCGCAGCCACAGGCCCTGCGACGCAGGTTACCGGGATCGAGGTCACAGGCTCCGGTCAGAATAGCGGCGCCTACTCGTTCACGTGCAATGGCCAGACGAGCACAGTCACGATCCCGCCCGGATCTCCTCTACCAGTCTCAGCAACCGTCGAAACTCCACTGGACCTCGCCAGTCGCGTACTGCCCCTATCGTTGAATATCACCGATCAAATGCTCTTTGGAAATGGCGACGGCGGCGCGCGCCTCACCCGCGTCAAGGTTAAAGGCATTACAATCCGTGTGCCAAATGGGACAAATCTCGACGGATTCACCTATTCAACAACGTCCGGAAATTCTTATAATATTTTCGGTGGAACGTACGCCCCGCAAACCCGGAGCGCGACCTGATCGACGATTAGAACCGGAACGGCAACCGCACCCGGATCCGCTTCGCATCCTCCGGACCTTCTTCGATCGCCACACTCCCGCGATGCTGGGTCACGATCTTCTCAATCGCCATCAGCGCCAGACTCTCGGAATCCGGAATCTGCATCTCCTCAGCTTCGACCATCACCTCGGCGTCAGTTTCCGATGCCGACACCACGATCGAGGCATACGACCCTCTGCGGATGAAGGATAGAATATTCCGCATCAGCAGCCGGATCTGATCCTCATCGAGCAACTGCACCCGGAATTGATCCGGACGCACCAACCCCAACTGGAGGGAATGTTCTGCCGCCCAATTAGTGGCACAATCCGCCACAAGATCGGCTAAATTCACAGCACTGAACGTAAGAGGGGATACCCCCGCCGTGAGGACCGCATTCGACACCGCCCAATCGGACTGCTGCACCAGTTGGCGCAATCGCCGCAACTGCTTCCGCATCTTCGGATCTTCTTGATTCAACATCAGATCCAAATAAAAGGCGATTGATTCTAAAGCACTTAAAGGTTGGCGCAATTCGTGAGCCAGGTTTCGAATGATGGTTTCTGCATTCGGCTCTGCTCTCAATTCACCGGCGGATGTTTCGAGCGGGATAATGATAGATACTGGCGGCATATTACACTGGGTTCCTCAACTAAGAATTGGCCCCTGCTCATTCCGGCCGACATTGGCAGTTATACCCCCCAAGGGTGGTCCCAGTCAAGCATAATCCACTACCCCCGTAATAGGGTAGCCGTCTAGGGCTCGCCGCCCCGCCCACAATTCGCTGCTTTTTGAGCAGGTTGTGCGGTCATCCCGTCCTCCCGGCTTTTTTCCCACCCGATGGAGTAGGATTAAACCTGGGGCCGCACCCAAGTCAATGCGAAGCTCCGAGGAGCGCAGCCGCGTTACTGCTCGAGTGGACCTCGTCGTCATCACAACGGCTGGCCCTCCTACGTCCCCGCGCCGAAGAAGAGAAGTCGCACGCCAAGCCGCAAAGTGCAACCAAACGAATCTTTGCGCCTTTGCGCCGCTGCGTGAAGCATGCGTCTCCACGCCCAAAAGACGAATCTCACGCCAAGCGACCAAGTCGCATCCAAAAGAATCTTTGCGCCTCTGGGTGAAATTGCGTGCCCGCGCCAATGAAGATCCACCTCAGGCGAATCTCTAGAAAACCCTCAAATGCGAAATCTTGCTTGGGCGGACGACCCCAATCAGTATCCGATCAGCGTGAACTCCGCTCAGGACGCCGCCGCGGAATGAACTGGGAAACGAACGTCCGCCGAGAATCCTGAATCGCAACCCGTCCCCGGGAATCGAACTGAAAGGCGAACTGTGAAAATCGGAATCACCTGTTACCCCACCTACGGCGGCAGCGGCATCGTCGCCACCGAGCTCGGACTCGAACTCGCCCGCCGCGGCCATCAGATCCATTTCATCAGTTATTCCAACCCGATTCGCCTCAGCCTCGACACGCCCAATATCCACTATCACGAAGTCGAAGTCTCGAACTACCCGCTGTTCCAATACCCCCCGTACAGCCTCGCCCTCGCCTCCCGTATGGCCGAAGTCGCCAAGCGCCACGACCTTGATCTTTTGCACGTGCACTATGCGATTCCCCACTCCATCTCGGCACTTCTCGCGCAGCAGATGGTCTCGAAGACCCGCCGTCTGCCTTTCGTCACGACCTTGCACGGAACCGACATCACGCTAGTCGGCGCCGACCGGACGTATTTCCCGATTACGAAGTTTTCGATCGAGCAATCGAACGGAATTACCACGGTCAGTGATTATTTAAAAACGAGAACGCAAGAAGTTTTCGGAGTATCCAACGAAATTCGCACAATTCACAATTTTGTGAACTGCTCCATCTACCGACCCCAACCCGAGCGCCGCCCCGTCCTCGAGAAGCGCCTCCTGCACATTTCGAATTTCCGCCCCGTCAAGCGCGTCCTCGACTGCATCCACATCCTCGCCGCAGTGCGCAAGCACATCCCCGCGAGACTCCTCATGGCCGGCGACGGCCCGGAGCGCAGCCCCGCCGAATCCCTCGCCCGCGATCTCGGTGTCGAAGAATACGTCGATTTCCTGGGCAAACAGGACCACATCGAGCGCCTCCTACCGACTGCCCACGTCCTGCTGCTCCCCAGCGAACTCGAAGCCTTCGGCCTGGCCGCCCTCGAGGCCATGGCCTGCGGAGTCCCCCCCGTCGCCGCCCGCAGCGGCGGCATCCCTGAACTAATCACCCCCGGAGTCGACGGCTACCTCGAACCCGTCGGCGACACCGCCGCCCAAGCCTCTCGGGTAGTGGAATTGTTATCGGATGACGCCCTCTACACCAAGGTAAGCCGCGCCGCCCGCGCGACCGCTCAGGACCGATTCTGCGCGGAACTGATTATCCCCTTATACGAGCGTTATTACGAAGAAGTCCTGAACGCCTACCGCGCAGGGTAGCGGCTCGCAAGGAACGCCCGCGCTGCCGCGCCGAACGCCTTCGGCGACTCGATCGAAGGGAAGTGCGAAGTGCCCTCGATGCGAACGAGCACTGATCCGCGGATCCCCTCGTGCATCCTTCCAATGGCCTCTTCCGGAAAGACACTCGCACCGCCATACGCAAGCAATACGGGGCACCCAATGTTCTGGAGATACGGATGCAAATCCCACTCGCCCAAACTGGCACGCACCGCGGATCCCGTAATCGCGAGATTCTGAGGATTCATCGCCGTAAACCGGCCGCCAAAACCCAGGGGGAATCGTCGAATCCGCAAAGAAGTAGGATCGCAACGCAAGCTCGAAATGCCGCGCGACGAGTTCACTCTTCGCACGCCACCCATCCGTGGCCTGAATCGCCGCGATCTCAGCAGCCGCCGACGAGGGATTCGCTCGTCGCTCGACTACTTCAGTAAAGCGACTCCACAAGGCCTTGCTCGCCGGATCCGACTCGACCAGAACCAATCCCTTCACCCGCTCCGGATTCCGGATCGCACAATGGAGCGCCAACAATCCCCCAAACGAATGCCCCATCAGGATTGCCCGTTCGAGCCCGAGCGCACGGAACACGCATTCGACATCATCGACAAACGCCTCGATGTTGAGAAGAGTCGGATCCGCCGCCCCAGTCGATTGCCCGCTGCCCCGCTGATCGTAGAGCACGAGTTGAAATCGATCGGAGAACAGTTGCGTCAACTCCGGCGCCAGGTAGTCGAAGCCGATCCCAGGCCCGCCATGGAGCACCACGATCGGCTCACCTACTCCGGCGATTTCGTAGCGCAGCGCTGCACCCTTCGCCTCGATCATCCCCGCGCGCTTCACGGTCTGAAGTATCGCACGTCAAGGGCGTTCGAGCCGTACCCAATCGCGCGAGGGACTCCCACTGTTTTCTACCGTAGCCGCGCACGCTTCGCACAGACATTCCCGCGCGCTTCACGCTCCAAATATCGCACGCTAATGACGTTCCAGCTCCGCCCAAATTGAATCGACGGCGCTGCGCCCCCACAGTCCTACAGGAAAGGCAGCGCTGCTTCATCTGCGTCGTAAAGACAAGTCGTATCGGATCAAATTCCAGTCAGGCGCCCGCGCCGCCTCCCCGTATATTCAGCAGCGCACGATTCGCCTCGTCCATTCCAGAGTAGTTGAAGCCGTCGCCCACGGCGATTGCCTCCATTCGGACGCCGCTGTGAGCCCCTCGGACCCAGCGACCATGCAGCACGATATACCGCACACCGCTTCACGGTTTGAAGTATCGCAAGCGAAGCACATTCCAATCGCCCGCCTTCACCTCATCGGCACTCCTAATTGTCTCCGCCGCACTCGCCGCCACCGTGAACATGCGCCCTGACAACCCGTCCGCCGCACCGGATGCCAGAAGTCGCACCAACTCGACAGCCGGCTCCGCCGTCACATCTCGCCCCTTTTCAAAGATCGTTTGGAACCACGGCAGCCATCGCCTCGCGGACTCCGAATCAAGCACGTCTTCGGCGAGCGCAGTCCTCACCGTTCCAGGCTGTACGGCAAACACGGAGACGCCGTGCTCCCGAGCCTCATCCGCCAGCACCTCGGTCAATCGGATCAGCGCCGTCTTACTGGTCACATAAGCCGACATGTGCGGGATGCTCACCGTGCCCGCACCGCTCGCGACATTCACGATCCGCCCGCGTTTGCGAGCCACCATGCCACGCATCACTGCCGCGCAGCACAGAAAAGGACCCTTCAAATTCACTTCAACCGTCCGCCACCACTCCCCCGCGTCGACTTCCCACGTTGGACCATAAGGACGTCCCGCACCAGCGCAATTGATGAGAAGATCGATTTCCCCCAACTGTTCTTCGACCGTTCCAATCATGCCCGCAACCGCCCGCTCGTCGACGACATCAGTCGGAACGGCGATCGCCTTGCCTCCATCCGCCTCAATCAACCGCACGGTCTCCTCGAGTTGCGAAGCAGTCCTGGCCGCAACCGCCACTCGCATCTCATCGCGTGCCAGCGCGAGAGCAAAGGCTCGCCCCAGTCCCCGTCCTCCGCCAGTGACAATCGCAACCGAACCGGATGTACGTTTCACTCCTTCAACATACCAACCGAAACTAGAACAAGTCGCTACGCATTCGGTATGATGAAACAGTCTTCAATAGAATGCCCGGGTGGCGAAATCGGCAGACGCAACGGACTTAAAATCCGTTTTTCCGAAAGGAGAGTGCGGGTTCAAGTCCCGCCCCGGGCACCAACGTTATTGACGCTCCCCGACAGGACGCCTCGCTCCTGAACCCACCGCAACCGCATCCGCCAGTTTCCGCAGTTGACTCGTCAGTTCGACCGATTGAGAAATCTCCACGCCAACCGCAAACCGCTCCTCGTTCACACGGTGGCAGTAGCACACTTCAGCCAGCATCAAACAGTTCTCGGTTTCGATTTTGAGCGTCGTTCCCGGCGGCGGCGCGAGCGGCATCAGGAGTCGCATGCCGCGGCCCGATGAATCGATCGCTTGTGCAGTAAAAGCCTGCGGAGGCGGACGTTGTCCACCCGTCATAGCATTGTTGTGGATGTCAGTCGCCCCGTTTGGCGATCCTATGCGCAACAACGTAATTAAAACCGATTGATCCAGGACTCCCCGGCGTTCGCGGCGTCGCTCCATGCAGGACTTTTCGGACGCAATCGCCGAACCTTGAGAAAAATTACTGGAAAATCAATTAGCTATTCCAAAAGAAAGCGAGGGCTATTCCTGCCCCAATTATTGCCGCCAGCGATACCTCCGCCAGTATCTCCCGCCGCGTCCAGTGGATCCTCCGCGTTTGCGCGCCGCCCGCAGGCGCATTCGCCGCCCCCGGACGAATCGTCGCCGGATTCCAACGCGGCCGCACACTCGACGGCAACCCCTGCAATCCCCGCAGGATCTCTTCCCTGCCCTTCGGATCGGCAATCAGGATCGTCTGCGGACGCAATCGTCCCTTCGACCGCTCGAAGTGGCGAATCCATTCGGCCGGAACCTCATCGACCGAACGAAATACGCGCGTTTCCTCTCCTATCGACACAAACACTGTGGAACTCTTGAGGGTATACCGCGACATTCGATTCTTACACCACATTAGCACTCATCAGCCGGTGCTGGACCATCGCCGGATCTTCATCCCCAGCGTGTTCGAGGGTCA
>DASXZC010000250.1:0-12784 GCA_036502165.1 Bryobacteraceae bacterium | reverse complement strand
GCGGACCACCTACGGTAAAGCCATAGCGCTGGTCGTGGGTCGCCGGAATCGGAGTATAGCCGAGGTTGCCGCTGGGCGTGTGATTATTGTCCCAGCTATTGGCTTGGCCGATTTGACTGTCGTAGTAGTAATAATACGCGGACCCGTGGAACTGGTTGGTGCCGCGCTTGGTCACCACCTGCACCTGTGAACCAGTCGAGCCGTTGAAGTCGGACGTCTGGCCCGAGCTGTTCACTTTCACTTCCTCAACGGTGTCGCCCGGGGTCGGGAGCACACCGCTAGGCGGGGCCGTAGCGCCCGAGAACGCGCCATGCGAGTAGCTTCCGGTGTAAACCGTCATCGAACCGTCCATGTCGTTCGAGTTGTTGCCACCGTCCAACTGGAAGGTGTTCTGGTCAAACATGGCGCCGGCGGTTGCGCCTTCCGGCGAAACGCCCGGGCCGTAGTTTGCCAGGGTTGCGGCGTCGGCGCCGAACAGCGGCAGGTAAATCAGAGATGCACCTGAAACTGACGCGCTCACCGTCGCGGTGACCGTTTCGAGCTCAGCGCCCGGAGCCGAAGTGACTTCGACTACGTTGCTGACTGCGCCCACTTCGAGGGTGGCGTTGATCGTCATAGACGCGCCGACGCTCACGATCTGCTTGTTCACCTTACGCGAGGAGAATCCCTGTTTGGTGAACGTGATGTTATAGGTTGACGGCGGCACGGCCGGGAACAGGTACCGGCCGGCGTCGTTGGTGACGCCCTCTTGCGAGATGTTGGTTGCCGGGTCGGTAATCTTCACAGCAACGCCCGGAATGGCGGCGCCCTGTTGATCGAGCACGACACCGGCAATTGCGCCGGCGGATGAGGTTTGAGCCATGGCTGGTATGCCGCTGAGGGTAAGCAGCATTGCCAGGGCCAAAAGGAGTACGAGTCCTCTCGAGGAGAGTTTCATTCAGTCTTTCCCTTTCCCAATTGAGCTAAAACTAGAAGCAGCTAGTTTAAACGGACCGCAACCCGGGAGGGTCGCGATCATTGTCAGACAGTATACACTCATTCCCGGATCCGCGCATGCCATTTTCGGACACCCAGGTCCCGTAGCCGGGATTCCCCCACCCCTCAGTGGTTCGCCTGAGATGCTCCTCCTCCGCCTTAAGACTAGTCCATGCCCTTAGGACCTTCGCTCGATTGGTGGAAGTACAACCTTCGTCTATACTCCAAACGGCGGCCTGTATTTTCAGCCGATGAGGATGGGTGTAGGCGGACGAACGTATGCCGCCTGTTTTGAAGCGGGGATCTTGAACTCCAAAGCCAAAGCCTTCATTACTGCGATCGCGATCGGGGGACTCCTGGCGCTTCATCAGGCGTCGCGCGAGTGGCATCCCGACGATTATCTGCGGTTCTTCGCCTATTTGGCTGTGGCCATTTGCGGCTCGGGCCTCAAGATGACGCTGCCGGGCATCAACGGCACGGTTTCGACCAATTTCCTGTTCATTCTGGCGGCCGCCGTCGAGCTGAGCCTGGGCGAAACCATGGCGATCGTCGTCGGCTCGATTCTCACGCAATCCTTCTGGTGGGCGAAAGAAAAGGTGCAGGCGGCGAAGGTCATCTTCAACGTATCGTGTATCGCTTTGAGCTCGCTGCTGGCGTTCCGCGCGTTCCATTCCCGGTGGCTGAGCCTGGCCGGCGGGGAGTTCCCGTTCCAACTGGCGCTCGCCGCGTGCACGTACTTCTTCGTCAACACGGGCGCAGTATCGATTGTCATCTCGCTGGTCGAAAAGAAGAGCGTCCTGCGGCTGTGGCGCGAGACCTATATATGGTCGCTACCTTACTACCTGCTGGGGGCCGCGTGTGTCGGACTGGTCCACTTCCTGAACGGGCGGTTCGGATGGCAGGCGAGCGTCCTCGTGCTGCCGGGCGTGTACCTCGCCTGGCGGATGTACGTCACCTATCAGGACAAGCTGCGCGCGGAGCAGAAGCAGGTCGAGACGCAGAAGCTGCATGCCGGGGAGATGGCGTCGCTCCACATGCGCGCGATCGAAGCGCTGGCCCTTGCGATCCAGGCGAAGGACAACACGACCCACGACCATCTGCACCGGGTGCAATGTTACGCGGTCGATATCGGGAAGCAGATGGGGCTCACCGATGAAGAGACGGAAGCGCTGCGCGCGGCCTCGCTGCTGCACGATATTGGCAAGCTTGCCGTTCCCGAGCACATCATTTCGAAACCCGGACGCCTGACACCGGAGGAGTTCGAGAAGATCAAGATCCACCCGATCGTGGGCGCGGAGATCCTCGAGCGGATCAAGTTCCCGTATCCGGTCGTTCCCATCGTGCGGGCCCATCACGAGCGGTGGGACGGCACCGGATATCCGCTGGGTTTGAAGGCTGAACAAATCCCGCTGGGCGCGCGGATCCTCGCGGCGGTCGATTGTCTCGACGCACTGGCGAGTGACCGGCAATATCGCCGGGCGTTGCCGCTCGATGAAGCGATGGCGTTCGTTTCGGCCGAGGCCGGGCGCAGCTTCGATCCGCAAGTGGTGCACGTGCTCGAGCGGCGCTATCGGGAAATCGACCGGCTGGCGCGGTCGCTCGAATTCGAATCGACGCGGTTGTCGACGGATCTGCCGATCGAGAACAGCGCGGCGCCGGGCGCCGGTTACGATCTGCTGTCGCAGTCGATTGCGGATTCGCCACGGGCCGATGAATTTCTCGCGACGATCTCTGCCGCACGGGAAGAGGCGCAGGTCATGTATCAGGTCGCGCAGGATCTGGGCAATTCGCTCAGCCTCGAAGATACGCTCAGCGCGGTCGCCGAGCGGACGCGGCAGATTTTGCGCTATGACTCGCTGGTGGTTTGGATCCTCGATCGTCCGGAAGGAGGAACGCGCAAGGAGGTCCGGCTCGTTCCGCGCTACGTGACCGGCGAGGAGCAACATATATTGAAGAACCTCGAGATCCCCGCGGGGCACGGCGTCTCGGGATGGGTTGCTGAGACGCGGCAGCCGATCATCAATGGGGATCCGCAGCTCGAGTCCTCGCATTTGAGCGATCACGGGCCGGGCTCGCATTTGCCTCCGCTGAGTTTGCGCGCGGCGCTGGGCGTGCCGCTTGAAGGCTCGGATGGAATCATTGGGACGCTGACGCTTTATCGTTCCGAACATGAGTCGTTCACGCGCGACGACTTGCGGATCCTGCTGTCGATCTGTTCGAAGCTCGGGCTCGCACTCGAGAACAGCCTCAAATTCCGTGAGGCCGCGGATTCGGCGACGATGGATCATTTGACCGGCCTGCCTAACGCGCGTTGGCTGTTCCAGCATTTGGCGGAGCAGCTTGCCTCGCCGCAGCCGTTGACCGTGTTCGTTACGGATTTGAACGGTTTCAAAGAAGTGAACGACCGGTTCGGCCATCTGGAAGGGAATCGGTTGTTGCAGAGTTTGGCGCATGCGTTGAAGCTCCACTGCCGCGATATGGATTTTGTGGCGCGCATGGGAGGGGACGAATTCGTGGTCGTTCTGCCGGGGGTCGAAGGGGATCTCGCCGAGGAAATCGCGGGGCGGTTCCGCAAGGCCGCGGTCGATGCGGGACGCGAGGTCACAGGGTTGGATATTTTGTCGATGAGTATCGGGATGGCGTTCGCCCCCGAAGATGGCAGCCGTGCGGAAGAGCTGCTGGCGGTCGCCGACAAACGCATGTATTCCTACAAACGCGCCTTTAAAGCAGGCCGGTTGCGCGAAATGAAGCCGTCCGCATCCGCGGTGGCATAAGGCGATGCGTCCTCTTGCCAAAGGATCCTTGCGGATCATCGCCACGCTGCTGATCGCCGGCTTTTGCGGCGTGCTGCTGGTGCGTTACTCGCCGGGGTTTGGAACCGATGAACGGGAACTGAACGCGCACTTGAGCGGGGAGTCGATCTCGGCGTTGCGCGTGGCGGCGGATACCAATCCTGCGCGGATGTACTGGAGTTGGCTGAGGGCGGCGGCGCATGGGAACTTCGGTGAGAGCGAGTCTCTCAATACACCGGTCGCGACGTTGTTGAGCGACCGATTCCCGCTGACGCTTCGGTCGTCGCTGGCTGGACTTCTAACTGCGTGGGTTGCGGCGCTGTTGCTTGCGACGATCTCGCGCGGGTTCGGGCGGCGCGTCGCGGATTGGACGGGGACGGCGCTTACGGAAGTTTTATTGGCGTCGCCCGCGGGGCTGATCGCGGTGCTGCTGTTCCTGTTCCTCGATGGATCGTCGCTGGCGGCGGCCGCACCGGCGATCGGCATTGCGCTCGCCGTGTTCCCTCATCTTTACCGGAACCAACGCCAGCTTCTTGGGGAAGCGGCTGGGCGTCCGCACGTTTTGTCTGCTCATGCCCGGGGGATACGGCCGTTGCGGGTTTTTCTACGTGAGATTTTGCCGGGGGCGATGCCTCCGCTGGTTGCGCTTGCGGGGACGTCGGTGACGCTCGCGCTGGGAGCGGCGATCCCGATTGAGACGATTTGCGACTCCCCGGGGATCGGACAGCTTGCGTGGAAGGCGGCGACTTCGCGAGATCTCGAGCTGCTGTTGCCGCTGATCTTGGCCGTTACCGCGGTGACGCTGATCGCGAACTTCGCGGCTGACCTGGTTATTGGAGATCGGAAGGTGGCGGCATGAAGATTTTGCGGGTGCTCGCGTGGACGATCCTCACGGTTACCGCGGCTGCGGCGTTGAGCGCTCCTTTGATCGCACCCGCGCCTTATGAGAAGCAGTTCCGCGAATTTCCGGACGCGGCGCCGTCGCGCCAATTTCCACTGGGGACGGATGAGCTCGGCCGCGACCGGTTGTCCCGTCTGTTGTATGGAACGCGGATCTCGCTGCTGCTGGCGCCGTCGGCGGCGCTGCTTGCGACGCTGATCGCCGCGGCTGCTGGAATCGCGGCCGGTGTTTTCGGAGGGCGCGTTGAACAGCTCATTTTGTCAATCGTCGATCTGGTGGCGTCGCTGCCGTGGCTGTTCCTGCTGATCGCCGTGCGCGCGGTGATGCCGCTGAACGTTTCCGGTTACACTTCCGTCGCCGTCACCTTCCTTTTATTAGGAGCGCTCGGCTGGGCGGGCGCGGCGCGCGTCATACGGTCGGCGGTTCTGTCGGTCAAGGAGTCCGGGTTCATGATCGAGGCGCGCGCATTGGGGATTCGGGGATTGCGGCTGTTCGTGACGCAGCTTTTGCCGAATCTGCGAGCGCCGGTGCTGGCGCAGTTCTGGTTGTCGATTCCGCTCTTTTTGCTGGCGGAAGCCAATCTGGGCGTGTTGGGACTCGGCGTCTCGGAGCCGCTGCCGTCGTGGGGGAATCTGCTGCTCGATCTGGTCAATCATCACGAAATTGCCGATCAACCTTGGCGTCTGGCTCCGGCGGTGTTGCTGGTGATGGTGCTGCTATCGCTGCAGGCGGTACAAAATCCTGACGGAAGGCGCGGGAATGGCCGAAGAGCACTAGCGGAGGCATAAGGAAGGAACATGCGATTCGCTCGAACCAGCTTCGTACTCATCTGCACGGCGGCGCTCGCGGGGGCGGCGGCCGCGACTGATCACGCTCCGCTGCGCGCGGGCGGCGGTGGCGGCGAGCCGGTGTGGGGCGGGGAGCTACGCTTCGCGATCCATGCGGAGCCGAAGACGTGGGATCCTCTGCTCGCCGCCGATGACGCGACCGACGCGATCCGCGTGTTGACCGGCGGGTATCTGGTGCGGCTGAATCGCAAGACGCAGAAGCACGAGGCGGGGCTCGCGGAATCCTGGAAGATTTCGCCCGATGGACGCAAGATCGAATTTCTGCTGCGCTCGGGGGTTCAGTTCTCCGACGGCACGCCGTTCAAGGCGGACGACGTGGCGTATACGCTCAAGCGGGCCATCGATCCGAATCTGCATGCGCCGATTGGCGATTCGATCCGCGCTACCGCGGGCGACTTTGCGATCGCGATCGCCGCGCTGAATCGAATCATTCTGACCTTCGCGGCGCCGGTTGCCAATCCGATTGGGATGCTCGATTCACTGCCGATCGTTTCGTCGCACAATGACAAGGCGGTTCTTGGGCCCTTCGAGCTCGCTGAGTACAAGCCGGGCGCGTACGTCCTGCTGAAGCGCAATCCTTATTATTGGAGGACTGTCGCGCAGGGGCGACGCCTTCCTTATTTGGACGGGATCCGGCTCGATATCCAAACCAATCGCGACATCGAACTGCAACGGTTCCGCAAAGGCGAATTTCAACTGATGGAGGCGATCGACGCGGACTCGCTCAACCGCATCACGTCTGAAATGGGGGCGGCCGCGGTCGAGGATCTCGGACCCGCGTTCGAGAACGAAATGTTCTGGTTCAATGAGAAGCCGGACGCGCCGATTCCCGCGTATAAGAAGGATTGGTTTCAGTCGCGCAACTTCCGGCGGGCGATCGCGGAGTCGATTCATCTCGACGACATCGTCCGGCTCGCGTATCAGGGTCGCGCTACCGCGGCCGCCGGCATTATTTCGAAGGCGAATCAGTTCTGGATGAAACAGGGTCTCGCGCCGCACGCGTTCAATCTCGCCTCCGCGCGCAAGCGTCTTGCGCAGGATGGATTCCATTCGCTCGAGGGCCAACCGCTTACCGACCGGGCCGGCCATCTTGTCGAGTTCTCTGTGGTGACGACTTCTGGAGGCAAGACGCGCACGCGGATCGCCGCGCTGCTGCAGGACGATCTGGCGAAGATCGGGATTAAGTTGAACATCGTTCCTCTTGATTTTCCCTCGATGCTTGAACGGATCGCCCGCACCGCGAACTATGAATCCGCGCTGCTCGGGCTCGTCGGTGAGGACGTCGATCCGGCGGGCGAAGCGAACGTCTGGCTCAGCGGCGCTCCGCAGCATATGTGGAATCCTGGCCAGAAGCAGCCCGCGACGGCGTGGGAAGCGGAGATCGACAAGCTGATCGCCGCGCAAGCCGCGACCGCGGATCAGAAGAAGCGCAAAGCCGCTTTCGATCGGATCCAGCAGATCATTTGGGATGAAGCGCCGGTGATCCATCTGGTCAACCGCAACGCGCTCGTCGCGATCTCGCCGCGGCTCGGCAATTCGCAAGCGGCGGTGTTGAATCCGCACGTGTTCTGGAACGCGGACGTGCTCTATTTGATTCCGGAGAAGAAGCCTTGAGCCTGATTTCGATCCGCCTCACCGCTGCCTATGGGAACCAATCCGGCAAGGTCCTCGACGATTTGCATCTCGACGTCCTGCCTGGTGAAGCTGTCGGGCTGATCGGTGAAAGCGGATCCGGCAAGAGCACGCTCGCTCTCGCCATCCTGCGGCTGCTCGAATGGAAAGGCGGCTCGGCGACGGGTTGGATTTTGTGGAAGGGCCGCGATCTGCTGCAGATCCCGGAGCGCGAGATGAGGGAAGTCCGCGGGAGGGAGATCGCGCTGGTGCTGCAGTCCGCGGCTACGTCGTTGAATCCGGCGCTTAGGATTTCGACGCAATTCGAGGAGGCGTGGCGGGCGCATTCGAAGGAACGTTGGAAGTCCGCGGGGCGGGACCGTGCGCGTGCGTTGCTCGATGACGTGAACCTGCCACCGACGGATGAGTTCCTGAGCCGTTATCCGCGGCAGATCAGTTTGGGTCAGGCGCAGCGGGTGCTGATCGCGCTGTCGCTGCTGCACCAGCCCGACTTGATCATTGCCGATGAGCCGACGAGCGCGCTTGACACGATCACGCAGCGGGAGGTGTTGGAATTGCTGACGCGGTTGCGCCGTGAGCACGGCATGGCGACGTTATTCATCTCGCATGATCTGCTGAGCGTGGGCGCGTTCTGCCACCGCGTCGCGATCCTCAAGGATGGCAAGATCGTCGAGCAGGGTCCGACGGCGCAGATCTTCACGAATCCGCAGCACGATTACACGCGGCGGCTCATTGATGCGCTGCCGGCGCGGCCGGTGCTTGAACGGGAGGAGGAGGACGAGGACGCTTATGATCCTTCACTCGCGAATCTGGCGCAGCAGACGCACGCGGACTCCAAACTGTTGCCGTTCCCGAGCGGTATCCTAAGTGCGAAGCCGCCATGTGCCGAAGTATCAAAACCCTCCGCCGCCCTGAGCCTGCCGTTACAGACGAAGAGATAACGGCGGCGTCGTTGCAATTCGTCCGCAAGGTTTCTGGATTCCGCAAGCCGTCGAAGGCGAACCAGCCGGCGTTTGATGAGGCGGTCGATACGGTGGCGCAGGAGGTTCGAAAACTTTTGGAGTCGATCGCGGGGCGAGAAGTCCGGGAGTAGGCAGCGAAGGCTTGGACGAAGGTCTCACGCGGAGGCGCAAAGGCGCAAAGATTCCTTTGAGTGCCGCAAGAAGAGAAATCTCACGCCAGGTCCGCAAAGGCGCAAAGGGGAGCCCAAAAGAATCTTTGCGGCTTTGCGCCTCCGTGTGAAACTTGGTCCCTCGCAGACTACGCCAACTTGCGGACCTCGACCTTCCCGTAAATAGCTCGCGTCTGCTCAAGGCCCGCCGTCTCCACCCCCGGCAACAGTGTGGACGCTGTTCCCGCTGCCACTCCCCAGCACAGCGAATCCGCTACCGTCTTCCGCTTCGATAACGCCCACGTGAACGCCGCCGATAACGCGTCGCCAGCACCGATCGGACACACGGGATCGATCCTCGGAGGCACCGCCTCGAGCAGTTCATGCTCCGTCGCCGCGATCGCTCCGCGGCCGCCTAGGGACAGAATCACCGTCTCCGGACCCATCGCTTTCAACTCGCGCACGGCATCGAGCACCTGATGGCGCGAGATCAGCGCGCGGTGGAGCAGCCTTTCAGCCTCGGCCTGGTTCGGCTTCACTACCGTCGGCTTCGCCTCCATGCCCGCTTCGAGCGCGTCGCCATCGGTGTCGAGCAGCGTCTTCACTTTCTTCGCTCGCGCCATCTCGATCAGCTCCGCATAAAACTCGCGCGGAACACCCGGGGGGACACTTCCGCAGATCATCAGCCAACTGGCCTTGGCCATCCGATTCTCGACCGCCTGCCTCACGGCCTTCAACTCATCAACCGTGATCGGAGCCCCGTGTTCATTGAGTTTCAGCGTAAGCCCGTGCGTATCGGAAATCGTCAGATTCGTCCGCGTCGGACTCTTCACCTCCACACAATCCGTCGGAAATCCCAAGCTGTCGAGGAGCGCCTGCATACGCTTTCCCGTCTCGCCGCCCGCTGTCAATACGGCCATCGTCTTGCCGCCGAAATCATGCACCACGCGCGATGCATTCACGCCGCGGCCGCCCGCGGTATCCGTCGACGACTGTATGTACGCACGGTCCTCAAAGACGAGTTTCTCGACCGCAATCGTGCGATCGATGGCCGGATTGATAGTCAGTGTGAGAATCAAATTGCCATTTTACCGGTAATGCTACCCTGTGAGTTGGATGGACAATCCGACGCGCAGCCGCACCTACGCTCCTGGCTCGCGCTGTTTGCCGTCTGGATCTTCTGGGGCACCACGTACCTGGGGATTCGCGTAGCGCTCGAAAGCTTTCCTCCAGCGCTATTGCTGGGGCTCCGATTTACGATCTCTGGCAGCGTCCTGCTCGCGGCGAGCCCATTGCTGAAGATGAAAATCCCCGGAGGCGCGGAGGCCCGCCGCACTATCTTCTGCGGCTTCCTCACGCTCGGCATTGGAACGGGCTGCCTCTGCCTCGCGGAACAATGGGTGCCTAGCGGACTCGCCGCCCTCTTCATCACGACATCGCCCTTCTGGATGCTCGGCGTCGACGCCATCATCCCCGGGGGCGACCGCTTCCACAAGCCCGTCCTCTGGGGCATGCTCATCGGATTGTGCGGAACCTTGTTGCTGGTGATGCCGATCGGCAGTGCTGCGGGACTCGACTTGCGATCCGGCAAACTCACTCTCGGATTCGTGGTGCTGCAATTCGGCAACATCGCATGGTGCATCGGATCCATCATGCAGCGCCGCGCTCCCAACACGGTTCACCCGATCATGTCCGGAGCTGTCCAGCAAATCGCCACTGGCCTCGTTTTCCTGATCCCATCGTTGTTCATCTACGGCCCGACCGCGCACTGGGATTTGAAGGGAGCGCTCGCGATCCTCTATCTCGCGACGTTCGGCTCGATCATCGGCTACAGCGCATACCTCTACTCGCTGGACACGCTGCCTGTCGCGATCGTCACGACGTACAACTACGTGAACCCGGTGGTCGCCGTGATTTTAGGATGGCTGTTTTACCGCGAGCCTTTGGGTTGGCGCGAGATGGCGGCGATGACGATCATCTTCCTCGGAGTCGCGATCGTCCGGCATGTGCAATCCGCGCATCGCTGAACTGTCATAAGATAGACCGGTCCCCATGTACTTCGCCGTCGTCGCTCTGTTGCTCTTCGTGCTGCCCGTAGCATGCCTCACTGGCGAAGCCTCGTTCGCCGCGCATCCTATGAGCATGATCGCGCTCACCGGCAAATGGTTCGTCTTCTGGGCCGTCGGAGTACGCTTGTTCATCGCCGGCGTGCGGCAGGTCGCTCAGCCACGGTTCACGGCGGAAGAAATTTTCGCTATACATGATCCTGCATCGTTCGCCATCGTGCGGGAAATCGGCTTCGCCAATCTGTCGATTGGACTCCTCGGCTTGCTGACCATCGTCCGCCACGATTGGACCGTCGCCGCCGCCAT
Organism: Bryobacteraceae bacterium; assembly: GCA_036502165.1. Classification (GTDB taxonomy): domain Bacteria; phylum Acidobacteriota; class Terriglobia; order Bryobacterales; family Bryobacteraceae; genus F-183. The sequence continues at coordinate 2,153 of DASXZC010000250.1, read as the reverse complement.
CGTTGGCGGCCTCTACTATGGCCTCGCCGGCCTGGGCCACGCGTTCCGGCCCGGTAAGAATGCCAAGGAATATACCGCGATGATCTCCGACGAATTCGTCTTTCTCGTGCTCAGCGTATTTGTGTGGAGCAGCCTCGCCTAATAAACAATGGCGATTCGATCAATCGTCACACCCCCGTCATCCCCTATTGACGTTCACCGGTTACTCATGGAAGTAACCGCATGTCCCATCCCTCTTCCGAAATCCCGCTCCCACAGCAATTTCAGAACATGCCCGCTCCCGTCCTCGGAGCCCTCAAAAAGCTCACCGGCCTCGAATCTCTCAATGCCGTCTATCGCGCCGCTAACCGCTCAAGCACGACCCCGGCCGCCTTCGCCGCCGGATGCCTCACCGCCCTCAATGCGTCCTACGAAATCACCCCCGCGGACGTCGAACGCATCCCCCGCACGGGCCCCTGCGTCATCGTGGCCAATCATCCCTACGGCCTGCTCGAAGGAGTGCTGCTCACTGATCTCATTTCGCGCGTCCGCCCCGATTTCAAATTCCTTGCGAACGGCTTCCTCTCGACCGTCCCTGAATTGAAACCCATCGTCATTCCCGTGGACGTCTTTGCGACTGGCGAAAAAGCCGCCTTCACTAACCGCAAACCTCTCATCGACGCGGTCGCCCACCTGCGGGATCAAGGGCTCCTCATCGTCTTCCCGGCTGGCATTGTTTCCAGTTGGGATTGGCGTCAGTCGAGCGTCACCGATCCCCCTTGGAACCGCGCCGTCGCGCGTATCGCGTCGATGACGAAATCGCCCGTCCTGCCGCTCTTCTTCGCGGGCCGCAACAGCGTGCCTTTTCAGTTGATGGGCCTGATCCATCCCGCCCTGCGCACCATGCGCTTGCCCGCGGAGTTCGCCAACAAGCGCGGGGCTCGTCTCGAAATCCGCATTGGCAACCTGGTCAAGCCCAAGGAACTCGCCGCCCAAGGCAAGACCCCCGATGATCAGACCACCTACCTCCGCGCCCGAACTTATCTTTTAGGATTCCGCCAGAAGGCCGCTGCCCCCATTGAAGCCGCACACGTCACCATCGCCGCCGCCGTCGATCCCCGCGAACTCGAATCGGAAATCGCCAACCTGACCGCCGCTCAACTCCTCGAACGCTCCGGAGATTACGATGTATACCTCGCACGCACCCGTCAAATTCCCGCGATTCTCACCGAAATCGGACGCCTTCGCGAAACCACTTTCCGTCTCGCCGGTGAAGGTACCGGGCGTCAAACCGACCTCGATTCTTTCGATGCCTACTACGATCACATCTTCGTTTGGCAGCGCATCCGCCGCGAAATCGTAGGCGCCTACCGCCTGACCCGCACGACCCCCGTGCTCGACCGCCTCGGCCCCCGCGGACTCTACACTAACACCTTGTTCCGGTTCCACCCCGGCTTCTTCGAACGCACCGGACCCGCCATCGAACTTGGCCGCTCGTTCGTGCGGCCTGAATATCAAAAAGAGTACTCGCCGCTGCTGCTCTTGTGGAAAGGCATCGCGCGATACGCCGCCCAAAATCCAGAGTTCCCGGTCCTGTTCGGAGCCGTCAGCATTAGCAACAACTACTCCCGCGCCGCTCGCCACCTGATGGTCGAATATCTGGAACGCCAAACGGCGACGGACCCTCTCCGCTTTCTCGTCCGACCGCGCCGGCCCTTCCGCGCCCCCCTCCTCGCCGGAGCCGAATTGAAACTTCTCGCCCGCTGCGCCGCCTCCCTCGACAGCCTCTCCGCCGCCGTTGGCGAACTCGATGCCAGCGGCCGCGGAGTCCCGGTTCTTCTCCGTCAATACTCCAAACTCGGGGGCCGAGTGCTGACTTTCAATGTCGACCACGAATTCGCGGGAGCACTCGACGGTCTGATTCTCGTGGACCTCCGCACCGCCGATCCCGCCGCCCTTCGCCGCTATATAGGCTGACGGAGGGGGTCTGCGCAAAGATCGCAAAGAAACGCAAACGCCTCGCCACGAATTTTGGAAAGCAAAAAATCTCGGCGCCTTCTTTGCGCCACCTTTCGAATCTGAGAGATCTTGCGCGGACCCCAAGCCCAGCACCGCGATTTTCTCAAGTGAGGCCAACGCTACGATCAGCTGAAGGGGTCGAGAGATCTCATCCC
>DASXZC010000249.1:0-6761 GCA_036502165.1 Bryobacteraceae bacterium | reverse complement strand
CCTAGTATCGATCATCTCAATTGCTCTGATGATCCATTGGATCCAGTTCAAGCTGGCGCGCATTCCGCTTCCTTTTGAGAGAACTTCTATCTGGATTATCCCTCTCGCTGGTATTTCGATCGGACTTGTTCTTTCGGTCACGTCAGTCGGGAAAGTTCAGAAGGTCGTCCAAGCGATCGGTTTCGGATCGCTCTTGGTATTAGGGCTCTGCTTTTTGGGAGAACTCAGGGATTCGTTTTTTCGCGAGTGGCGTAGCCAGTCTGAGGTACGAGCGGCGTTCACGTCGATTCAGGATCTTTGCAGGCAGAGGCACGTAACACAGGTTGCAAGCGGCTTCAATCTTACCTCCAGCCTCAGGTTTTACAAGATTTTTTACAACGTTTCCGAACCAGAGTTCGCCAACTTCGACAAGATGCCGTCCGACAAGGTGGTGTATGTGCTAGAAGAATCCCAATTCAGGGATTTTATCCGAGACGAAGGACTTCAGGTTGCATGGAGGGCTGGGGCTTCCGATCTTGTGGTTGCCGTCAGACCGGAGTCCGGCAAATCGCCACGGGCCGCCCCATGAATAAATTCCGAAAGTCACGATTCTGCGGAAGGTTCTCGCGTTCGTGGGCCTTCCGGAACGGAAATGGGCTGCCTTGTTGGTCGACGCGTCGCTGCGTAGGACAACTATCGTGCGTTCCAGGGCTCCGCGCGCAGGTATTCCCGAATCTCATCGCGGACGCGGCGGAACGCGTCGAGACGCTTGTCCTCGGAACCCTCGATCGCGGCTGGATCCTCGAAGCTGTGGTGAATCCGATTCGAGTGACCAGCGTAGATGGGGCAGCTCTCTTTCGCGTTGTCGCAGACCGTCAACACATAGTCGAAACTCTGTGCCGCGAATTCGTCGACTGACTTCGATCGCTGGCCGGAGATGTCGATTCCGAGTTCCTTCATAACTTCGATTGCTTCCGGCCGGTCTTGACCAGGCTTCGTGCCCGCGCTCTCGACTTCGAAGCGGTCACCCGCGGCGTGCCGTAAAAGACCTTCGGCCATTTGACTTCGAGCCGAGTTGCCGGTGCAGAGAATCAGGACGCGGTTTTTCATCAATTACTCCTGGTTGGACTGTGAGAAGACAACATTTTTGGCCGTTTCGGGAAGCGCCGGGGTCAACCAACGGAACAGAAATGTTGCGGCGAACGCTCCCAGCAACTGAGCCGCAACGAAACCTGGAGCGTCGACAGGCCGAATACCGGCAAAGGTGTTCGTGAATGCGCGCGCGAGCGTCACCGAAGGGTTGGCGAACGACGTCGATGCTGTGAACCAATATGCGCCAGTGATGTAAGCTCCGACCGCAAATGGCACCGCGGTTGATCGCAGTCTCGCGCATCCCCAGATGACGGAAAGTAGTCCGAAGGTCGCGACGAATTCGCTGAATAGCTGGGGAAACCCGGAGCGTTCGTGGCGTGAGACCTGAATCACGGTCTCCGCGAACATGAGATGAGCCGCGGCGACGCCGCACAGCGCTCCCACGATTTGGGCAGCGATGTAACCTGGCACATCGGACCACGGCAGGCCGCCCTGTGAGGCGTCGGCGAGTGTGACGGCGGGATTGAAGTGGGCACCCGAGAGAGGTCCGAGCGTCAGAATCAGCGTGACGAGCATTGCTCCTGTGGCAAGCGTGTTTGCCAGGAGGGCAATTGCCACGTTTCCTTGAGCCAGCCGGTCTCCCATGATTCCGGAGCCGACGACCGTGGCTAACAGGAACGCGGATCCGAGTGCCTCTGCCGTGAGCTTGCGAGCGTTCGTCATTTGGATTTAGGAGCAGCAGCCGGGGGCGCAGCAAGCGGCTGCAGGCTTTATGCCTCGAACGAACGCACTCATGAACTTGCCTTCCACTCGCGGAGCCATCGCGTCTACGTCGATGCCTTCAGCGGTAAGGAAGGTCCGGGCGTCTTCGATGTTGTAGACGCGGGTCGGCTCGATGTCGATCGCGTCGAAACCGGCGCGGGCTAGTTTTGCGATGTAATCCGAATCTTTCAGGGCTCCGGCGATGCATCCGACCCACAGGAGCATATGCTTTCGAATTTCTTCGGGAACCTCGCCACGAACGACGACATCTGATACGGCGAAGCGCCCCCCCGGCTTGAGCACGCGAAAAGCCTCTCGAAAGACGAGGTCTTTGTCGCCGGAGAGATTGATTACGCAATTCGAGATGATGACGTCGACTGAGTTGTCAGGCAGTGGAATATTCTCAATCTCTCCCTTCAAAAACTCGACGTTTTCGACGGCCGCTTTTCGCTGGTTCTCTCTTGCGAGCGCGAGCATATCGTCCGTCATGTCGAGGCCATAGGCTTTGCCCGTTGGGCCGACGCGATGGGCCGAAAGGAGCACGTCGATTCCCCCGCCGCTACCCAAGTCGAGCACGATTTCCCCCGGCTTTAGGGCCGCGAGCGCGGTGGGGTTGCCGCATCCGAGAGATGCGAGAACCGCCTCTTGAGGCAGCCCGCTCTTTTGCGCCTCATCGTACAGGTCAGACGTAATCGGGTCGACGTCGACGCCGCAGCAGGCCGAGGCTCCGCAACACGAGTTGGTCTCGCCCGCGGCAACACGTCTTGCGGCTTCGCCGTACTTTTCCTGAACGATCTCTTTTACGCTTTGTGTCATATCGATCTCCTTTATTTGCAGCAGACGATTCGCTGCGGCTCAATCGCTTTGTTTCTCGTGCAGCATTCGGCATAGAGGAAGCTCATCAGCTCTTCGAGCACTCCGGTATTGGCCGAATACCAAAGGAACGTCCCGTCTCGTTTCACCTTCACGAGCCCCTCATTCTTCAATTTCTCGAGATGATGGGAGAGCGTAGAGGCGGGTATTTCCAGGTCGGAGCCAATCTCCCCTACGACCATTCCGTCCGGATGGGCAGAGAGGAGCAACCGCATAATCCTCAGGCGCGGCTCCGTTCCCATTGCGCCGAGGATGTCGGCGAAGCGTGCTACGTCTTCCTGCTTCGGTTTCGCCATAAGCTCCTTCTTTAATTTCTAGATTTCTACCATAGTCGAAGTAGCGGGAAACGTCAAGTGATTTTCGCCGCTCTTTGCGACTGGGGACGCGGGGTCCGCGCAAAGATCGCTAAGTTTCGCAAAGGCCTCGCAAAGATGGGAAGCGGAAATGTCTCGGCCGATGGGATCGGGGAGAGCGAGTGTGCCAAGGGCGGAGTTGGCGCTCGCTCGTTGGAGTGTGAGGGCGGGGCTAACGCTATCATTGAAGCAGGCGCTAGCGAGGTATTCCAGGCTGGCGCACCAACATGACTTCATCCGATCAACATCCGCTTCGAGGGATACTCGAGCGCCGCATCGCCATCATCGATGGAGCGATGGGAACCACGATCCGCACCTATGGGATGACGGAGGCGGATATCCGTGGCGATCGCTTCAGGGATTCAAAGAAAGACCTGCTGAACAACGGCGACCTCTTCTCGCTGACGCAGCCGGCCATGATCTGCGACATCCATCGCCGATTTCTCGAAGCGGGCGCCGACATCATCGAGACCAATACTTTTGGGGCTACGAGCATTTCGCAGAGTGAATTCTTCGTCGACGATCCACGCGAGCGTGGAGGCCGGAAGGATCCGGCGTTCTATCAGAAGATCATCGACGATCCGTTCCTGAACGGGCTGGCTTGGGAGATCAATGAGCAGTCCGCGCGGCAATGCCGGGAGTGGGCGGACCGGGTGGCGAATGCTACTTCTCGTCCGCGATTCGTTGCGGGGGCGATTGGTCCGTTGACGGTGTCATTGTCGAACTCGCCGGATGCTGACGATCCAGGTTTCCGGGTCGTCACGTTCGATCAGGTGAAGGCCGCGTACGTACACCAGATTCGCGCGCTCATGGCCGGCGGCGTCGACTTGCTTCTGGTCGAGACGATTTTCGATTCGCTGAACGCCAAGGCGGCCCTGGTTGCCATTCGAGAGGTTTTCGAACAAGACCGCAAGGAACTGCCGGTGATGATTTCGGCCGCGGTCGGACGGGGCGGCGAGACCATGATTTCGGCGCAGACGATCGAGGCATTCTGGAACGCGGTTCAGCAGGTGAAGCCGCTCTCGGTCGGGTTGAACTGCTCGCTCGGCCCGGATCTGATGTATCCGTTCCTGTCGGATCTCTCGGAGAAATCGAGTGCCGCGATCTCGTGCTATCCGAACGCGGGGCTGCCGAATCCGCTGTCGCCGACAGGCTTCGATCTGGAGCCCCCGGATATGGCGCGCTACCTGGCGGAATTCGCCAAGGGCGGCCTGATCAACATCGCCGGAGGCTGCTGCGGCAATACGCCGGAGCATATTGCGGCGATCGCGAAAGCGTTGGAGGGTAAGCATCCGCGGGAACTTCAGGAGATTGCGGAGTCGCATGATCGCATGAGCGTTCCTGGGCCGTGGGTCGCGGAGCCGAAGCCTCTGCGCTTGTCCGGATCGCAACCGTTTACGCAGCAGCGCGGCGTATACATCATGATCGGCGAGCGCACCAACGTGGCGGGTTCGCCGAAGTTCGCCAAGCTGATCAAAGCCGGAAAGTACGAAGAAGCGGTGAGCATCGCGCGGCAGCAGGTCGAGAACGGCGCCAACGTCATCGACATTTGCATGGATGAGGGCATGATCGACGGCGTCACCGCCATGACTCGTTTCCTGCAGTTGCTGGGGAGCGAACCTGAAGTTGCCAAGGTTCCGTTCATGGTCGATTCGTCGAAGTGGGAAGTCATCGAAGCGGGGCTCAAATGCCTACAGGGCAAGGGCATCGTGAACTCCATCTCGCTCAAAGAGGGCGAGGCGAAGTTCCGCGAAAACGCTGCCAAAGTGCTGAAGTACGGCGCGGCGGTCGTGGTGATGGCGTTCGATGAGCAGGGGCAAGCGGCTACTTACGAAGAGAAGATCCGCATCTGCGAACGTGCTTACAAGATCCTCGTCGATGAGGTGGGGCTCGCGCCCGAAGACATTATTTTCGATCCTAATATCCTCACGGTCGCGACGGGGATGGAGGAGCATAACAACTACGCTGTCGATTTCATCAACGCCACGCGTTGGATCAAAGCTAACCTTCCGCACGCGAAAGTCAGCGGAGGCGTCTCAAACATTTCGTTCAGTTTCCGTGGCAACAACGTAGTCCGCGAGGCGATGCACTCGGCGTTCCTGTATCACGCGATTGCGGCCGGCATGGACATGGGCATCGTGAACGCGGGGATGCTCGAAGTGTATGAGGAGATCGAGCCGGAGTTGAAGGTGCTGGTCGAGGACGTGCTGCTCAATCGCCGCCCCGACGCTACTGAACGTCTGGTCGAGCATGGCGAGGCGCTGAAAGCCGCGAGCGCGGGCACGGTCGCTTCTGAAAAGAAGGCTGAGGAATGGCGCAACGGTACGGTCGAGGAGCGTCTTTCGCACGCCCTGGTCAAGGGGATCGACACGTACATCGAGCTCGACACCGAGGAGGCTCGCGTCAAGCTGGGGCGGCCGCTGCTGGTGATCGAAGGTCCGCTGATGGATGGAATGAGCGTGGTCGGCGATCTGTTTGGCGCGGGGAAGATGTTCCTGCCGCAGGTCGTCAAATCCGCACGGGTGATGAAGAAGTCTGTGGCGTATTTGACGCCGTTCATGGAGGCGGAGAAGGCTACGCTCGCGGCCGCGGGACAGGTCGTCAAGACACAGGGAAAGATCGTGCTGGCGACGGTGAAGGGCGACGTTCACGATATCGGCAAGAACATTGTCGGAGTTGTGCTCGCCTGCAACAATTACGAAGTCATCGACATGGGCGTGATGGTGCCGTGCGAGAAGATCCTCGAGCGGGCCAAGGCGGAAAAGGCGGATGTGATCGGGCTGAGCGGATTGATTACGCCGTCGCTCGATGAGATGGTCCACGTGGCGCGCGAGATGGAGCGGCAGGGTTTTAAACTGCCCCTGCTCATTGGCGGTGCCACTACGAGCCGCGCGCACACGGCTATTAAGATTGCTCCGCACTATAGCGAGCCCGTGGTCCACGTGCTGGACGCGAGCCGCGCTGTGCCGGTCGCGACTAGTTTGCTGAGCGACGAAGGGAAGCCGGCGTTCGTGGCGCAGCATCGCACGGAGTACGAGAGGCTACGAAAGAATCACGCGGCTCCTCAGCAGAAGGTCGTTTCGTATGCGACGGCGCAGGCGCGGAGGACGCCGATTCAATGGCGCGCGGAAGACATTCCGGTTCCGAGTTTCACCGGTGTGCGTGTGCTCGACAATTTTCCTCTCGCCGAGTTGCGCGAGTACATCGATTGGTCGCCGTTCTTCCACACGTGGGGATTGAAGGGGATTTATCCTCGCATCTTCGAGCACGAGGGACACGGCGCGCAGGCGCGTCAGGTTTTTGAGGAAGGCAATGCGCTGCTCGACAAGATCATCAAGGACAACTTGATCACGGCGCGCGGCGTGTATGGGCTCTTTCCGGCGAACGCGGTGGGCGACGATGTCGAGTTGTATACGGACTGCTCGCGGACGAGCGTCCTCGAGCGGTTCCACTTTCTGCGGCAGCAGGCGAACAGGGAAGGCAGCGAGCCGTGCCGTTCACTCGTCGATTTCATAGCGCCGAAGGAGACGGGGCTTTCTGATCATCTCGGTGCGTTCGCAGTTACGACAGGGATTGGCTTGAAGGAGTTATGCGACCGGTTCCGAGCTGAGAATGACGACTACAACGCGATCATGGCAGAGGCGGTGGCTGATCGCCTGGCAGAAGCTTTTGCCGAATGCCTGCACAAACGAGTGCGGGATG
>DASXZC010000248.1:0-8320 GCA_036502165.1 Bryobacteraceae bacterium | reverse complement strand
AATCAGCGCGATTTATATTGCCTACACGCCGCATCCGAAAGCCGGTCCCGATGGCAAGATGCCGCAGACCGAAGCCGAAGCGAAGGCCAAGGCCGATGATCTGGTAAAGCAATTGCGCGCCGGCGCGGACTTCGCGAAGCTGGCGGCCGAACATTCCGAGGACAAGGAATCGGCCAAGAAGGGCGGCGAATACGCCACCATACGGCGTTCCGACAATTATCCGGCGGCCATCAAGGATGCCATCTTCAAGCTGAAGGGCGACGAGGTCAGCGATCCCGTGAAGCAGCCCGCGGGATTCTATATCTTCAAGGTGACCGAGCGGAACCAACAGGAATTCAAGGACGTCGCAAAGACGGTGTTCGAGCGTGTGCGCCAGGAAAAGTTCAGCGACTGGTTGAAGGGAATGCAGAGAGAACTGGCGCCGAAGATCGACACGCCGGAATACTTCAAAGGTCCCGAACCGGCCACCGGGAGCGCGACCTCGATCGGCACTCTGCCGATGCCGGTGGCACCGGATACGGTTGTAGCGACGGTGAGTGGAAAGCCGGTGACCGCGAAGCAACTGGATGAGTATGAAAAGCTGTTGCCGCCCCAGGGCCGGGCCGCTATGAAGCAGAATCCCGAGGCGGGGCTGATGCAGTTGTTCCTCATCATCCAGCTCTCCGACGAAGCTCGCAAGCGGAATCTCGACAAGGAGTCGCCGAACAAAGAAGCGCTCGAACTGATGGATCGCGAAGTACTGGCGCAGGCGTACGTCACCGAGGAGCGCAATCAGACGACCGTGAGTCCGGCTGAGGAAGAGGCGTACTACAAGAAGCACATGGAAGATTTCGAATCGGCGAAGGTGAATGCGATCCTCATCGCGTTCTCGCCGAATCCGAAACCGGCGTCGGACGGCAAGACGCCTCGCAGCGAAGCCGAAGCCAAAGCGAAGGCGGACGATCTGGTGAAGCAACTGCGCGCGGGTGGCGACTTCGCCAAGCTGGCGACCGAGAATTCCGACGATAAGAACTCCGCGTCGAAGGGCGGCGAATACCCCAGCATCAAGCGGAACGCGCCGTATCCGCAGTCGACGAAGGATGCGGTTTTCGCATTGAAACCGGGCGAAATCACCGATCCCGTGCGGCAGCCGAGCGGCTTCTACATTTTCAAGCTGATCGCGAAGGAAAGCGAACCGCTGCCTGCGGCCGCACCGCAGATCTCCGCCAGGTTGAAGCAGGAGAAGTTCCAGGAATGGATCACCGGGCTCCAAAAGCAGTACAAGCCAACGATCGAGAAGCCCGACTATTTCAAGAAGTAACGCGAACCGGCCTCCGGTTTGAAGGCGCGCCGATTGCCGTAACGTTCCGCCCCGGACTGAGTGCGCATCGGGGCAAGCTGTTGTCGGACTCCGATGCGGGACAGCCAGTGTTTGCAGGATCGTTCCTGCGAAAGCGTGAGATCGTACTCGATGCGGAGCTCATCGAGGATGCGTCCGAACGTGCGCGCATCCTGATTCACGAGTTGTTCCATTTCGTTTGGCTTCGTCTTGGAAATCCGGCCCGCGCCTCGTGGAGCGGGCTGCTCGAGAAAGAGCTCACGAGCCGCGCACGAGGCGAACTCGGCTGGTCGAGCGCCTGGCGCAAACTGGCTCATCGAACTGATCGCCAATGGCGCGAATACATTTGCGAGAGTTTCTGCGACACATCCGCATGGATGTATGCAGGGTTAGATGTGCATGACGAGTTCACGCTGGCTCGTCGTTGGCGCCTCGCGCGGCGGCGCTGGTTCGAAGCGCGATTCACGGCCGATCGATCCATCAGGATCTGAGCGTCATTTGGGATTACCCTTCAGCAACGTCTCGACCGCGCCGTTCAACTCCGAGGCGTGGAATCCAAAGGGACCGGGTTTGCTCTTATACACGACCAGGCCTTGGCGGTCGATCAGATAGAGCCGATCCGGCCATCCTGTGTAAGCTCGCTCGACAGTGTTGTCGAGGCCATCCAACAGTGCGGGAATCGGGATGTGCAACTGCCGGACGCAGCTTCCCGCGAGCTCCTGTCGCTCCTCGAGCGACTTCGGTGATGCGAATACGACTTTCTGCTGGACGTTCGATTCCATCTGCCAAACGTCGCTCGGATGGGCTTCCTGGATGTAAACGATGTAGAAAGCGACTTGGTCGCGATAGCGTTCGTAGATTCTACTGAGCTCGGGAACCTCCCGGCGGAAAGGCGGTCAAGTATAACTTCCGAAGATCAGGGCGACGGGCTTCACGCCTCGCAGCGAGGCTAAGGTGACGCTCGATTTCCGGTCGAGCGCCGGTAACTGAAAGTCCGGAGCCGGATCGCCCACATGCACCGTGCCCGCCCGCGCTCTGAACCACATGGACTCAAACGGCAACAGCAAGAACGTCGGCGTGCCAAGAGTCACCATGGCGGCTCCGAACCGTTCCGGCGGCTGCGTCATCAGCCAGTACATCAGTCCGAAGAAGCCGGCATAGGCGATCGCGAGCACCGCAGCGGCTCCGATCGCCCAACGCCGCGCGGCCCGAAAGAATCCCTGGGTCATCTTAAGCGAGGGTATCCGCTGACGCCAGTGGACACCATAGTCGAAACATACTAGTGCGCGCCGAGTGCTTTCTGCTCGCCGGGACGTGGCCTGCGCATGATGAACGGCAGCGGCGACAGGCATGCGCCTGCGATCGCCATAGCGAAGAAGGTGTTCTTGAAGCTGAGCACGCTGGCTTGCGCAGGCAGAGGACCCCAAATTCGGGAATGCCGCGCGACACTTGGCCGTTTTAGAATTGCGGCGCGCAGGTTCCATATCGAAAGGGACCGCCGTGGCAACTGGAGCATGGGCGTCACGAAGCTTGATTTCGATTGTTCACTGTCGGTGATGACCGGCGAGCCTGTGGCTTCGAGGCGCGAAGATCAGTGCGCGCCGAGCGCCTTCTGCTCGCCGGGTCGCGGCCTGCGCATGATGAAGGGCAGCGGCGACAGGCATGCGACCGCGATCGCCATAACGAAGAAGCTGTTCTTGAAGCTGAGCACGCTGGCTTGCGCTTGTAGCGTTCCGTAAGCGGCCTCCAACGCTTTTTGCGCGGCAGACGTCGCGTCGTAGCCTTGGGCGAGGAACGCTCCCTTGAGACCGGTGAGCCACTGTTCGAAGTTCGGATCGCCATGACTGGTATGGGCCGCGAGATTCATCTGGTGAGTCTGATTCTGCCGGGAGAGGAACACGCTGAGTAGGGACGTGCCAATGCTTCCGCCTAGATTGCGGGCGAAGTTCGAGATGCCGGAGACCTGGTTATTCTTCTCTCTAGGAACTCCGAGGTAGTTGAGAGTACTGATCGGAATGAAGATCAGCGGCATGAAGACGACTTGCGCCATTCGAAGTAGGACGATGGTGTGAAAGTCGATGCCGAGGCTGATGATCGTCATGTTGTATAGCGAATAGGCGGTGCCCAGGAATCCAATGGAAATGAGCAGGCGCGGATCGATTTTCGTAGAGACGATTAACCCGGCCACGGGCATCATCAGCATCAATACAAAGCCGCCGGGTGACAGTGCCATGCCGGCGAGTTCCGCCGTATAACCGAGGCTGGCTTGCAGAAACTCGGGGATGAGAACCGTTGAGCCAAACAGCACCATCCCGAGTACAAAGGAGAAAAATACTGCCGTTCCAAAGTTGCGATTTTGAATCAGCCGCACATCGACGATGGGATTTTCGTGATACCACTCCCACAGGAAGAATGCGGTCAACGTAGTCAATCCGACGATGAAGGCAGTCAGAATTAAATTGGAGGCGAACCAATCTGACTCATGGCCCTTGTCGAGGAAATACTGGAAGGACGCAACGCCGATCACGATCAGTGAGAGGCCGATGTAGTCGATCTTGATTCCGGACCGCTTTTCGTTCGCGATCCACGGTGGATCTTCCACAAGCCGCGAAGTGAGGAACAGCGACAACAGTCCGATGGGGAGGTTGATAAAGAAGATCCAATGCCAATTGAAGTTGTCGGTGATCCAGCCGCCGAGTGTGGGCCCGATCGCGGGCGCCACTACCACTGCGAGTCCATATAGCGCGAATGCCATTCCGCGCTTCTCTGGGGTGAAGGTGTCAGCGAGAATCGCTTGTTCGGAAGGCTGCAAGCCGCCTCCGCCTGCGCCTTGCATGATGCGGAATGCGATCAGCCAGGGAAGGCTTGGAGCGAGTCCGCACAAGATCGAAGAGCCGGTAAACAGCATCACGCACATCATGTAGAAGCGCTTGCGGCCGAGGACCGTCGACAGCCATCCGGACACCGGCAGCACGATCGCGCTCGAGACCAGAATAGCTGGTCAGCACCCAGGTGGCTTCTTCGTAAGTCGCGCCTAAGGAACCCGCGATGTGTGGCAGTGCGACGTTCGCGATCGAGGAATCGAGCACCTCCATGAACGTCGCGAGCGTGACGGTCATCGCGATCAGATACGGACTGTGTTTCGGCCGCCAGTTCTCGCGGGGAGGTGTCATTCCGTTACCTGTTCACGCGGATTTCAGGTTCGACAGACATCCCCGCGCGCAGGCGGTCCAAGCCGTTCTGCCCGGTTTTGAAGCGTAGACGCACCGGGATGCGCTGTACGACCTTCACATAGTTGCCGGTGGCATTTTCAGGAGGAAGAACGCTCGAAATCGCGCCGGTGCCTCCGCCGATGTTCTCGACGTAACCGTCGAAATCTCGCTTGAGTGCATCGATGTGGATCCGGACAGCTTGCCCTGACTTGACGTCGAGCAATTGCGTCTCTTTGAAGTTCGCCGTGACCCACAGATCTCCGGATTGGGCGATGGTGAGAAGTTGCTGACCTGCGGAAACATGTGCTCCGACTTCCGCCGAGCGTTTCATAACGATGCCGCTCACGGGTGCGACGATCTTCGTGTAGTTGAGCTTTAACTGCGCCTGCTCGACCTTCGTGCTTTCCGTTCGAGAGTTGGCTTCTTCGGATCGTACAGCGGCCTGGCGGATTGCGACGTTCTCTGTGGCAGTCTGTTGATACTGGCGGACGCGGCTCTCGGCGTCCTGCACTTGCGCATGTCTTTGATCGATGATGCGAGCAGCGGATTGGACCGCGGCCCGGTTCGCAGTTACGGAAGCAGCCTGTGCTGCGGCCGTTGCGGCGATCTGGTCGTATTCCTGTTGCGATACTTCTTCGCGAGCGATCAGGATTTTGTAACGCGCCAGATCCGCTTGGGCCTTATTATTATTCGCTTCGGCTTCCGTCAATCTGGCGGACGCCGCATCGCGGTCATGCTCGGCCGCGGCCACCATGGCTCGAGTATTGGCGAGGTTCGCTTGTGCGCTCGAGATGTTCGCCACATTTTCCACTTGCGTGATGGGGATGTTGGGCTGTTGCGCAGTGACCTGGCTGCGGGCCTGCGCGAGCGCGGCTTGCGCTTGAGAGAGCGACACTTTATAGTCGGCTGGATCCAAATCGACTAGAGGATCGCCTGCGTGGACGATCTGGTTGTCCTCGACGTAGACCTTCAATATCACGCCGTCGACGCGCGGACTCACGGGATTGAGGTGCATCTCGACATAGGCGTCGTCGGTCTCCTCGAACTGGCGTGCGTGGAGCCAGTAGAACACTCCTGCAATAGCAGCAACGATCAGGACGAGGAAGAAAATAATGAACGCGCGGTTTCGGCCGGCCGATCGATTCGGCTCTTCCGGAGGCTTCGCCGGCGCAGGCGGCTTGGCGGCGGGTTGCGTGGCTTCGTCGGTCACAGTTGGGTTCACGGATTCTTTCCTCGCAATAAATCAGGCAATGACGTCTCGGCCTGGCCCATCGCCTTCGACAGATTGAGACGAGCCAATCCTAGTGATAGCAGGCTCGACACATAGTCGGTTTCGGCGGCGGCGGATTGCTGTTCCGCCTGGACCACTTCCACGCTATTCGCTACGCCGAGATGGAATCGATCCCGGGCTTCCTTGAGGGTTTCCGCCGCGTACGTGCGATTGCTGCCCGCCAACTGCATCTGCCCCGCCGCGGTTTCTAGCTTCATGACCGCGCTGCGTACTTCCTGCTCGGTCTGGCGGCGCTGATCCGCGAGTTCCGCCTCGCGTTGATGGACGGTAGCCTCGGCTTCGCGTATGTCACCCTTGGTTCGTCCGCCGTTCCAAACGGGGACGTTCAGGCTCACGGTCGCTGTATAAACAGGATGAACGGATGAGGGATTCGGGCCCGATATTCCATAGTTCGCATTGGCGGCGATCGATGGAAGGCGTTCGCCACGGGCTGCGTCGAGGACCTTCTTCGCCGCGGCAACTTGCGCTTCGGAGGCTTGCAGGTCTGAGCGAAGTTGGAATGCCTGGCGAATGGCGGCGTCCATTTCTGGGGCGGGTGCTCCGTCTTCGACAAGCGGCTCGACGAGTGTGATCTCGCGGTCGAGTGGCAAGCCGATCGTTCCGGCGAGTGCGAGCTTCTGTTGCTTGTAATCGGATTCGATGGAGCTGAGCCGTTGTTTTTCGGTCTGTAGTTGGACGAGCGTTCGCATCACATCGATTCGGGAGTTGGTTCCGGCGGCTTTGCGTACTTCCGCTTGATCGTAAATCGCCTGTGCGTTTGCGACCTGCGCTTTTTGTGATTCGATGCGCGTCGCTGTTGCGACCACTTGCATGTACGTCCCGGCGACGGCCAATACGACGAGTTCGCGGGCTTCCTTGCCGGAGAGGATCGCGGCTTTCTCGAGTTCCTTAGTCGCCTTCCAATTCCTTCTCGCTACCGCGTCGTAGATCGATTGGGTGATCGCGCCTTGTGCCTGCCAATATCCGAAGGGACCAACGACTGTCGGAATCGAGAAGCCGAGGCTCGGGGGCACTTGGAAGTTAAAGCCGTTGGCTGCGAGGTTCACTTGCATCACGCTCTGCGAGGTGTTGGCGGAGATGTTCGGCAACAGGGCGCTGAGAGCCTGGATGCGTTGCGCGCTCGCTCCGGTCGATGAGTTGTTGGCGGAGATCACTCCAAGGTTCGCGCGCAGGCCGAGGCGGACGGCGTCACTGAGCGTGAGCGTCACGGCTCCGGCGGCGGGCGGATTGGGATCGGGGATGCTGCCGGAGAGTGCTCCATTGACCTGCACGGAGCTGTTGATGGTGTTCGTGCCCGCGGGCGACGCGGTCTGCTGGATGGTTGCCGAACCGGCGACGTTCCCGACGCGTCCGGATTGCGGGAGGGCGAGCGGACGAGCTGTTGCTGCCGCGCCCGTAGGCGCTTGGGCCATGCAATAAGAAGCGGCTGCGAGCAGAAGCAGGCCACTGCGTTGGATAGATTTTCCGCTCACGTCCATCACTCCTGAAGCGAGTATAGACTGCCACTGAGTGCCATGTCAACTATCAAGATTCATATTGCGTCTTAGTGGCAATCAATGTTATGCTGGATGCCGTGCAGTCGAACGCGCGCATGCATGAAGCGGTGGAGTTGGGATCCGAAAGGACGAGCCTGCAGGCCCGGAAACACGAGTTTGTTCGCGATGCGATCTGGGTAGCGGCCATCGATTTGTTTGCGGAGAAGGGGTTCGAGGAGACGACGGTCGATCAGATCGTCGAAGCCGCGGGCACTTCGCGACGCACTTTCTTCAGGCACTTCGAGTCGAAACGCGATTTGATGGCGCAGCCGGTCATGACGTTCGTCGCGTCGTTGACTAACGCTATAGAGTCCTGTCCTTTAGAGTCCACGCCGGCGGAACTGTTTCATCATGTGGTGGTCGAAGTGGCGCAGCGTACGGTGGCCGATGCGCGCATGCGCAAGGTGATGGAGATCGCGGCCAAGTATCCGGCGGCACGTGAGGCGCAAGTTTCGCGGGCGGCCGAACTACAAGACCGGCTCGCGGAGGCGTTCGCCAAACGCTGCGACAACCGGATCACCGCGTACGCGCTTTCCCGCCTGACGCTTTCTGCGTTGAGCCTTACGTATCGCGTCTGGTACTCGGAGGGCAAGCAGGACGTGATGTCCGCCGTGCAGCATGTACTGGCGGAGTTTTCGGCCGTTCTATGCAATTCGGGACCGCGCAAGCGAAGTGCTTAATCTTCCCGTAGGGCCGTCATGGGATCGAGATTCGCCGCGCGGCGGGCGGGCAGGAAGCCGCCCGCGATGGCCGTCACGGCCAGAATTATACAGGCCGCGGCCAGGATCTTTGGATCATTGGGTTTGACGTCATAGAGGAAACTGCCGAGGAAGCGCGTGCCGGAGATTGCGCCTGCCAATCCAATTGCGAGGCCGGTCAATATGAGCATTGCGACTTCGGTTAATACCATGCGAAGTAGGCGTGTCCGCTGAGCACCGAGGGCCATGCGAATTCCGATTTCGTT
>DASXZC010000247.1:0-4185 GCA_036502165.1 Bryobacteraceae bacterium | reverse complement strand
CGAAGTGTTTCATCTCTTACCCCCGGGATGTGTTTGATGTTACTAATGTACGAAAAGAGCGGCATGCTCTCCTCAATCTGGAATACGGCAATCGTACCCCCCCCCCATGACATTTGTCAAGAAGTTTCTATATTTAGTGATCGTGTCGGCGATCCTCGCGGAAATGGGCTGCCATCCCATAAATCATTAGGCTCCGAGTCTAGGCACCTTGCTGACTCGAACCAGCAAAAACAGTAGCCCGGTCTCAAGCCAGACACCAATTCCTAGCTCAGCCTTCTACGCCGAGCGGTGCGAGGGCCGGCGGCAGGGACCATTTTGATATTCGGAGCGGACGAAACAGACTGGATTCACCGGCCTCTATTGCTCGCGGACGAACGCGGAGCATTCCACGACGGGAAGCCGAGGGTATTTGGCGAAGCCCGAGCCTTCATCAAGTCCCAACAGGCACAAATAGAACTTCGATCCGCGCGCGGATTCGATTATCTTGCAGTTCGCGCATTGCGCGCACAAGCCGACTTCAGGGTTCAAAATCGAGAAGGGCGGCACAGGTGGCCTCAATCTCCGCGTCGGTGTGGACGGCTGAAACGAACGCCGCCTCGAACTGCGAAGGCGGGAAGTAAATGCCGCGCTCGAGCAGATGATGGAAAAAGCGTCCGAACTTCGCGGTGTCGCAGATTTTGGCGGTTTCCCAATCCGTGACCGGCAGGCCTTCGTTGAAGAAGAACGTGATCATCGATCCGACGCGATTGACGGTCGTGTTCGCTGGGGCCGAAGCTTCGAGATGCGCGGAGTTCTTCTCGAGCGTCGCGTAAATTTCCGGATGAGCCTTGAGATGGCGAACCATCGCAAGCCCGGCCGAGACTGCGACGGGATTGCCGGAGAGCGTCCCGGCCTGATAAACAGGGCCCGCGGGCGCGATTTTCCGCATGATGTCCTTACGGCCGCCGTAGGCCGCGAGTGGAAGTCCGCCGCCGATGATTTTGCCGAGCGTTGTGAGGTCGGGCGTCATGCCGAAGAGCTGTTGAGCTCCGCCGAAGGAGAGGCGGAAGCCGGTCATTACTTCATCGAAGATCAGCAGCGCTCCGTGATGTTCAGTCAGTGTGCGTAGGGCTTTGAGGAATTCATCGGTGGGACGCACGACGCCCATGTTGCCGACGACCGGCTCGAGGATCACGGCGGCTAGCTGACCCCCGTATTGCTTGAACGCGGCTTCGAGGGCATCGACGGAATTGAACGGGAGTGCGATGGTCGTGTCGGCGAACGCCTTCGGAACACCTTGTGTATCGGCGATGCCGAGCGTCGCCATGCCGGATCCGGCTTTCACGAGGAGCGAATCGACATGGCCGTGGTAGCAGCCTTCGAACTTGATGGCGAGGTCGCGGCCGGTGAATCCGCGCGCGACTCGCAGAGCGGACATGGTCGCTTCGGTGCCCGAATTCACGAGCCGCACCATTTCGATCGAGGGCACTGCGGCGATGATTTCTTCGGCGAGTTCGACTTCGCGGCCAGTGGGCGCTCCGAAGCTGAGGCCTTGTTCGATGACTTCCCGCAACGCTGCGATTACGGGCGCGGGGCGATGGCCGAGGATATGAGGTCCCCACGATCCGATGTAGTCGACGTAGGTGTTGCCGTCGACATCGGTCATGTGCGATCCGGATCCGTTGGCCATGAAGCGCGGCGTGCCACCGACGCCTTTAAACGCGCGGACCGGGGAGTTGACGCCGCCCGGCACGAGAGCCTGGGCGCGTTCGAAGAGGGCTTGCGATTTTGTTGTCGTCATGAGCAAGCGGAGCTATTTGTCCGCTCCGACTTTCGGATGTCCTGGAGGCAGAGCGCCGCCAGAGCCATGTCCCCCGGGACCCGATTCCATGCGGCTGCGGACGACCCACTTGCCGCCCTTCTTTTCGAATGCGTAGGGCATCGTCATGCCTTCGCCGCCGGCCTTGGGCTTGAAGGAAATGGTCGCAGTGGCTTGATCCTTTTGAAATGACATCGAGCCGACCTCGATGTCGAAACTGCTCATCGACAGGCCCGTCTGGCCTTGCACGGCGTTCAAATGTTCGATGACCGCCTCGCGGATCGCCTCTTTATTGTTGATGTCTTTCGCGCAGCTTGCCAGCAACATGAGGGGCAGGGCAATCAATAGAGAACGTATCACAGACATCATGTTAGCGCGGTGTAATGAGTCCGCCCAACTTGTCATATTCGGATTGTTCCATGCGCGGGAAGCGCGTCGAATAGGCTTCCAAATACTTAACTCCGGAGCCGGTGTTGTAAATAACGATGCTCTCTTCGGGCTTGAGGAATCCGTTGGCAAGCAAGTGGCGCAGAGCGGCGACGCAGGCTCCGCCTTCGGGGGCGGCGAACATGCCTTCGAGTTCAGCGAGCTCGATTGCGGCATCGATCATTTCGCGATCGGAGACGGCGATGGCGGTGCCGTGGCTCTTGCGGACCGCGTCGAGGACGAGGAAGTCGCCGAGGGCTTTGGGAACGCGGAGTCCGCTGGCGACGGTGTGGGCATTCTCATAGAAGGTGCTGCGTTCGGCGCCTTGCTCAAACGCGCGGACGATCGGCTGGCAGCCTTCGACTTGAACGGCGATCATCTTGGGGCGCTTCGATCCGATCCAGCCGAGGGTCTCCATTTCATCGAATGCTTTCCACATTCCGATGAGTCCGACGCCGCCCCCGCAGGGGTAAAAAATAACGTCGGGAAGCGTCCAGCGCATCTGCTCGGCGAGTTCGTAACCCATCGTCTTCTTGCCCTCGATGCGGTACGGCTCTTTCAGAGTAGAGACCTCGAACCATCCTTCGGTCTTCTTGCGTTCAGCGACGATACGGCCGCAGTCGGAGATGAGTCCGTCGACGAGAGTGACGTGGGCGCCGGTGGCCTTGCACTCGATGTAGTTCGATTGCGGAACATCGCGGGGCATGAAGATATGGGCTTCGATACCAGCGGCGGCGGCGTAGGCGGCAGCGGCTCCGCCAGCGTTGCCGGCGGAGGGGATTGCGATCTTCTTGATCCCGAGCTCGACGCACATCGAGATGGCGCAGGATTGGCCGCGGGCTTTGAAGGATCCGGTGGGATTGACGCCTTCGTCCTTGATCCAAAGCTTTTCAAGGCCGCCGAGCTTGGCGCCGAGGCGGTGGACTTTGACGAGCGGCGTCATACCTTCGCCGAGGGAGACGATCGACGAGGGCTTGCCGACAGGCAGCACGGGAGCGTAGCGCCACATCGACGATGGACCATTGGGGATCCACTCGCGGTTCCACGATTCGCGGACTTTCTCGAGATCGTAACGAGCGAGGAGGGGGCCTCCGCAGGTGCAGAGGTTATGGGGGAGGGAAGCGTCGTGGCGTTCGTGGCAGACGCTGCATTCGAGGTGGGTGAGGGTGGTCATTTCAGGCGCTTGAATCTGTATGATATCCAAGTGCGTGACGGCGACGGCGATGTGATAGTCTGACGTGTAGATCCGCGTCCACACTTCAAAGGATCCGCCACCATGGGTTTTTCATCCCCTGCTCGTGTGGTGTTCGCGCTCTTCACTGCATCCGCAGCCGTTTCGTTTGCAACGCCGCAGTTGCAACTTTCTCAAACCGCATTGTTCACAATAGCGCCGCCACAGGCGCAGACTGTCGCAGGTACGATTTTGGCGCTCAATGTGGGTGACGGCAATCTTAGACTCTCACTCGCACCTTCGGCTTCGTGGATCAGCGTCGCTAAGGCCAAAGCGTCGAAGCAGGCTTGCCGCGCGTATTCGGACGCGTCCCAATGTTTCGCTTACCAGATCTCCGTCAACACGAAGGGACTGCCGAATGGAGTCACGACCGGCAGTGTGGACGTCAGCTCCCCCAACGCTAAGGACGCGCCACAGAACATCGTGGTTACGATCGTTGTGGGAGGTCAGGCTCCGCTCGATATCTACGTGCCGCCGAATGGTGCGACGATCTCGACGAGTGTTCCAACGGACACTTCCACGTTCAACGTGAGTCTGCTGCAGCCGCTGGATGCGGGGATCAAACTAGAAGTCGTTGAGCCGGTTCTTGGGACTTGGCCCTATACGACTGGCCACTACGAATTCGACCTGCACACGACGGCGGCGCAGGGAACTCCGACTGGGGTTTATGATGCTGCGTATACGGTTTCCGGATTGGCGTCGCCGGCGGAAAATGGGACAGTCCCGCTTT
>DASXZC010000246.1:0-8244 GCA_036502165.1 Bryobacteraceae bacterium | reverse complement strand
TGGCGTGGATGCAGCCGAACCAGAATGCGGTGATCAGTCCGATGAGGATCGCGGAGGCACCCAGATTTCCTTTCGAAAGAATCTGCGAGAGTGCATCGCCTTTCACGACTTCGCCGGGCGCTGCAGCGACGGGACGCCGGCCGACCTCGAGCGGGGCAGCAGCGGGAGTCGACGCGACTTCCACCTTCTTCGGCTGCTCGATTTCAACGATCGCGGGCTTCGCGGCCGCCACCGGCGCTGCATTCAACTTCCATTCAACTCGAGCGCGCAAATCCTGCGGCGGTGCGATCGTCGGATCGGTCGGATAAACCGTCAGCGCCTGGCTGCGCTCGACGGCGATTTGACTCGCCTCGACGAGCGTCACGCCCTTCGCCGCGCCGATGACGATTTCCTTCCAGCCCGCCCGGTCGGGATAGTTGCCGTCCTCATAGTCGAGTGCGCCGGACGCGCTGAGCGGCACATCGAGGTGCGAGGTCACGCGGGCGATCGGCAGGTTACCGGCTCCGCTGGCCATGACGATTTTCGTATCGAGGATCCGCACCGCGACCGGCTTCCCGTCTACGCGGAATTTGAGGTTCGCCACCCATCCTTTGGCCTCGGCCGCCGCTTTGGCTTCGATTTGGAAAGCCGGGCTCGATTGCTTCAAATCCCACTTCTGCAGCAGTTCGTAGGTCGGAAGTTCCGCCAGGTCAAGAACATAGGTGACCTTGGCGACTCCCGATCCCTGAACCTCGATGTGGGCATAATGGCTGACGCTGAAATTCCCCATCGGATGGGCGGTCGCGAATGCCGCGAAGGCGGCCATGGCAAGAGTCAGTCGGGTGGGTCGGCGGGTCATATACCACTCCATACGAGGCCTGTGCGCGAACGGATGTAACGAATGCCGCACACCGCCATGATAGTTCGATATGCTCGTCAGTAGCAATGTTTGGAATCCTGAAGCGAGGACTGCTCGCGGCCTGCCTCCTCGCCGGCGCGGGCTGTTCGCGTGGACCCTCCGCCGTCACTCCGCACCTCAAAGAGCCCTTCCCCAAGAAGCTGTCGGAGTGGCACCTGTTCACCGGCAACGGCGCCGACTTGAAGCCGAACGCCGGGGTCGTGCCGTACGACCTGAACTCGCCCCTGTTTTCAGACTATGCAGCCAAACAGCGGACCGTCTGGATGCCGGCGGGGAAATCCGCCGTCTATGACCCGGTGAAGACGTTCCAGTTCCCGACCGGCACGATCATCTCGAAGAGCTTTTCTTTCAACGATCGAGTCGTCGAGACGCGGCTGCTCGTGAACACCGCTGAAGGTTGGGTGCCGCTGCCCTACGTCTGGAATGGCGACCGCACCGAGGCGTTCCTCGAGATCGCGCCCGATGCCGAGAAGATTGAGTATCATCACCCCTCGGGTGAGACGATCCAGGTCGACTATTTGATCCCGAACGTCAATCAATGTAAGAACTGCCACGAGAACGCGAAGGTCAGTGCGCCGATCGGCCCGCGTGCGCGGCATCTGAACAAGGACTATACCTATCCCGACGGCACGACTGCGAACCAGTTGGTCTATTGGACGAAAGCCGGATACCTGACCGGTGCCCCCGCCGATCCAAAGGATGCGCCGCGCTTGGCCGTCTGGAACGATCCGAAATCCGGCACGCTCGACGAACGGGCTCGCGCCTATCTCGATATCAACTGCGCGCACTGCCACAATCCGGATGGCCCGGGCAACACGTCAGGGCTCAACCTCAGCGCCTTGCAGAACAACATGGTGGCAATGGGCGAGTGCAAGACGCCAGTCGCCGCCGGCCGCGGGAGTGGAAATCTGCGCTTTGCGATTCTGCCGGGAAAGCCGGATGAGTCGATCCTCGCCTATAGAATGGCATCGGTCGAACCCAAAGTCATGATGCCGGAACTGGGGCAGTCGGTCGTGCACCGCGAGGGATTGGCGCTCATTCGGGAATGGATCTCTTCGATGAAGGGGAACTGCAGCGCGACGGCTACTTCTGCTCAGGCGATGGATCGATCCCGGTGATCGTCTGACCCTTGATTTTGCCCCGGAACGGTGCGGTCACCGTCTTCCAAACGCCCTTCTTTGACGTCTCGATAACATGCTCTTGCTCGTCGGCGTGGGAAGGTGCAGGGCTGAGAACCACGGGCGGAGGATCGGCGTCCACTGCGGGCGCAGCCTGCGCCACCGGACGAACCACAGCGGGTGTCGAAGCGACTGCCGCGTGAGCCTTGACCGGCCGCCGCTTCCATGCCGTGGCGGCGTTGCTCTTCGCCGGAGCGTGCTCAACAATCGCGGGGGCGTTTTCTACGACCGTATCCGCGCGGACCCAGCACCAGACACCCAGAGGAACTAACAGCACGGCTCCGACGGTAATTCCCTGGAAAAAGGGAACGAGGCGGCTGCCGTTATTGGTCTTCACCTGTTTAACGGCCTTTTTCGTCGTCCCTTTGGCTGCTGCCCGAACCACGGGGGACATACCATTGCTTTGAGTGAGCGGAAAATATTCCGTTTCTTCGACGGCCATGTGCTTATATCGACTAAGGGGTCGGAGGAGTGTACCCGCGGACGCAATTTCTGTCAGGAAAAATGTCCCTAGAACCTTGGCAAATCATGTACTTGGGGGAACTCGACTCCCAGTACGGTACTATCAGATCGCCGAATTTCGAGACGAATCGGGCGACCGTCTTGGGGCCCGCACCTCAGGTCAATAGCCGGTCGGTCCGGGGTGGTATTAAGTATATTGACCTGTTTTGGATTTGTCACTTTTAATTCGACCATCTTTTTGTCGCTGGTTTCGACGCGGAATAGGGGATGATCGCCGGCGCAAACGAATTCGATGAATTTCCCGGAGACCTCCCCATCCGCTCGAGGACTCTCCCAGGATGGCGGTGTCACGACCTCAGGCGCACGTCGACGGGCTGCTGCAACTTGCGGCTCATCGAGGCCATGGAGGAACTGCTGCGCCGCTCGCTCCCACTCAGGAGTCGGGGCCACCCGTAGGGCACGCGTCCCCGCATCGCGCGCCTCAGCGATGCGGCCGGCGCGGTTGAGGGCGAACGCGTAGGCGTACCAAATGTCGAACTTGCCTGGGGCCGCGCGCACAGCGCCCGCGAGATGAGCTACGGCCGCAGCCAGTTGACCCTCGTCGGTCTCGTGGACGCCAAGCCTATAGGGCGCCTCAGGATCGTCAGGGTCCAACTTGGCGGCGCGTGCGAGCAGTGGGCGTACATCTTTCCAAGGAGATCCGGCTGCGGCATCGAGCGCCGCGAGCTCCGACCAGACGCGGGCGTTCGTGGATCCTTGTTGGATGGCACGTCTGAATTGAGTACGCGCGAGCTCGGGTTGCGACCCGGCAAGCGCTGCCAGCCCGGAGGCCTCAGCGCCGAGCGCGTCCTGCGGATGCTCGCGGGCAATCTTCTGATAATGCTTCTGCGCCGCCTCGAGCCTGCCCGCATCGAGTAGGAGCGCGGCGAGCATGAACTCGACCTTGTTGGAATCGAGCGTCTGGATCGGGGCCGGATCGCCGGAAATGGCAGGCGCCTCAACAGGCTTCCATTTCGCATTCGCCAGGTAAGCCGGCAGCTTCCGCACAGCTTCCGCAAACATCGGATCCCCCGGCCCAGCGGAAATGAATTCGTGAATGCGCGGCCGGTAAGCGGGATCCGACATGAGCATGCTGACGAGCGCCCAACTCGCGGCATAGAAGCGGTGCGCGGCGAGTTCATCGTGCGGTTCCGACCAGAAGAGTCCGACAGTCGCCGGCCGCCCGCGCAACTGCGCCACGTGCTCCGGCACCGCGCGGCCGGAGTTCGCGTAGAACTCCGCCAACCCTTCCTCGAACCAACGCGGCAGTTTCCAGTCTCCTCGCTTGACTAAGACATGGACGTACTCATGAAGAATCGTCTGCCTGGTTTTCGAGCCCGCATATAACAAGATGAGAGGCGAGGCGTGCGTGCTGGTGAGAGTGAGGCCGGATATCCAAGGCTCGGCGCGGTATTCGGCGAACTCCGATTCCGTCCGGAACAGGTAGACGCGGATCGGCGCCGGGGCTTTCCAAAACGAAGCCAATGGACCGGGCGCGTGCGCGATGGCCCCGTCGAACTGTTGCATCTCGATGACGAGTTGACGCGCCGCGGATTCGCCCGCGTCGGTGGCGATTTCGAATTGCGGCGTGCGGACCTCCACCCAAGTAGTTGCGCCTATGCAACTTGCGATACCGGCCAGGAAAGTCGCGCCAAACCAGCTTCGCCCCTGTCGTCCCATTCCATAAGTCTAATAGGAATTTTCGATTTGCTGAATCGATGTTCGAGCCCTACCCTAGGTTATGAGCAGCACACTAGAGATGGAAAACGATCAGATCAGTCTTCTGCACCGGATCAGCGGCATCATCAGTTCTGAACTGTCGCTTGACGAACAGTTGGGCGAAATTATCGGCTTGACGGCACAGGTAACCGGCTGCGATGCCTGTCTGGTGTATTTAATCGAAACCGAGAGTCATGAGATTGTGTTGCGGGCGTCGCAGGTTCCCCACGCACGGGACTTAGGAACTCTGCGTATGAAGATGGGCGAAGGCGTGACCGGCTGGGTCGCCGAGCACAAGTCTGTCGTGGCGCTATCGCACAATGCCGGTTCGGACCGCCGATTCAAACGGTTCTCCGGACTGATCGAAGATACTTATGATGCGTTCCTTTCCGTTCCGCTCGTGAACAAGGGCGAGATCATCGGCGTTATCAACGTACATCACCGCAAGGAGCATGAACATACTCCGGACGAGATCTCGTTGTTGACGTTTGTCGGCGAACAGATGGGTGGCGCGATTTCGAAGTCGTCGCTCGAAGATCAGAATCAATCGCTCCGTCGCGAAACCGAGGAAATGAAGCTGCAGCTCGAGACGCGGAAGCTGGTCGAGCGCGCCAAGGGAATCCTCCAATCGCGTCACAACCTGACGGAGGAAGAGGCGTATTTACGGCTGCGCAACGAGAGCCGCCGGCTCAGGCGTCCGATGAAGGATCTGGCCGAAGCCATCATTTTGGCCGAGGACCTCGCGCGCAAGTCGGAGGAGAGTTCGTAACCAGTCGAAATTGATTTGTTTACGTAATTTCATTCATCCAACACTTGATGAAAGCCCCTGAGATCACAGATTTTAGGGGCTATTCGATTTCTGTGGGAATCTTTTTCTAACCGGCAAATCCCCTATTTAACGCAGGGAAGTATTGCGGTATGATGATCAGCAGATGCTCGACGCTTGTCCCAATTGCAGCAGCAGGGACGTCCGGGTTTCCACTCAGATGTCATTCGGTGAGAAGCTGCGGTCGGTATTCGGAAAGTTTCCCGTCCGATGCCGCCGCTGTGGATCCCGTTTTGAATCCGCGATCTGGAAGCCTTCGATGGCGAAGTTCGCCAAATGTCCCCGCTGTTACCGGACGGAATTGAGCCGCTGGAATGTCGATCACTACGACGTGCCGATGGCGATCAAAATCAAGCTGAATCTGGGCGCCTCGCCGTACCGCTGTGAGCATTGCCGATGCAATTTTGCCAGCTTCAAACCCTGCCATGAGCGCTTCTCGTGGCGCAAGCTGCGCGAGCGCGCAATCAAACCATTGCCGCCCGGCTCGTCTACTCAAACCGTGGACGCCGAGCATGCGGCGGATACCATTCCCGCCGCACACTCAGCGCGTTAACCAATCGTTAGAAGGCTAACTTATCCAGAAGAGTCGAGACTTCCCGCTCGAGGACGTCCTTCTTCTTGCGCGAATCTCTTTGTTGATCACGTAGCGTGGCGAGGCGGCCTTCACTGTTCGACAGATCGCGAGCATACCGCTGCACCTGATCCTGCTGGCCGTTGACGGAATTCAAACTCGAGATGTTCTGCCGCATCCGGTCCTGATCGCGAGTAGTGTCATTGATCTCCGATTCAATCCCGGCGAGTTGGGCGTCGAGCTCGGCGATCTGCCGTTTGCGGTCGGCGATGACCTGCAACTGGCGCTTGCCGGAATCATTGATGGCGCGTCCGCGGATGAATTCGCCGATCTGGTCGGAGTTGAAATTCGAAATCTGCGTGCTCTCGTAGTACGGGTATTCTTCCTTCACGTTGAACTTCGTTTCCGACTTGGCGGCGAGCTTCACTTCGAAGCGGTAGGCGTTGGTCGTGGTCTCGGTCGCCTTCATCTCGACCAGCTTGCAGTTCTCGCGGATCGGATGTTCGATGATCAGGGTCTTCGCCTTGTCGTCGATGTTGCGGATCGTGTAGACCTTGTTTTCCTGCATCGAATAGCGCGTCGTCACGATGCCGCGAATGGCTGAGATTTGTTGGATGTTGCTGCGCGTCGAGTCGAGCCTGGTCGTGATCCGCGTGCCTTGATCGACGGCATAACTGATCATCCGCTTGTCGCCGGCCTTGAGCGTTTCCATCAGCGCTTCACCGGCATAGACGCCGCCATCGTAGACGGTGATGGGGCCGCCGTCGAGGGTCTTGCCGGTGGAATTCGAGAGTTCGGCGGCATTGCGCGGATTGGCTCCCTGGGATTCCTGGAAAATGAGGATCTTGCGGCTGTTCACTTTCTGCTGCAGGAAGGGGAGCATGGCCGATTCGCCCTTCTTGACCGTGACGGGATTCGAGAAGCGGTATTCGAACAGCTCCCCGATTTCGCGGCCCTGGTTCGCGACATCAATATTCGAGTCGCCGACGACCACGGGCCGATTGACCGTGGCTTCTCTGAGCTCTGCGTCCCTCCTGTTCATCGCCATCGCGTGGCCGGCGGCCGAGCGGCTGGCGAGCGCCATGGGTGGAGGCGCGGGCGGAGGAGGACTCGCCTTCGCGAGCGACTGCATCTCGGACTCATAAACGACGGGCGCGACGCTCGCGTCCTCGGCGAGGTTCGCAATCTGGCGCTGCACATATTTGGGCGCGTACAATTCGCTGATGAATGAAATCGGACGGCCGGAGACGAGCGCGAGCTGGACGTTCGTCCAGTCCTCGTCAGTCGTGTTGTCGACGATCGCCCAGCCTTCGATGGTCGGCTCGGCATCCGTGAACATCATCCGGTAGCTCGACTTCCAAACCGGCGAGGGGATCATGTAGTTGGCGACCAGCGAACGCGCGCCGGCGCCCGTCGAGTCGATGTAGACGCTGCGCTTCTCTTTCGAACGCGCCTGCGCGACGACCCGCAAATAGTCGCTGAACTGCCGCTGCATGGCAGGATCGGTGAAGCGGATGCCGCTCGCGGCGGAGAGATCGAGCACCCGCATCTCGCCCGAGTCGAGGAGGATGACGATCTGCTCTTTCGCTCCATGATCCTTGTCGGCGACGGTCTCGCGGCCGCTGATCACCTGCCCGGCGACATTGTCGTTCCCATACTTCAGTTCGACGCGCGAGCCTTTCATCTGATCGAGCACCGCGCTCAACGAAAAGTGGTCGCCGATCGAGAAGGGGAACTGTTCGAGTTTCTTGTCGAGAGGCTCGCTCGAGTCGTAGCGCAGCCCCGCCACCTTGCCGCCGCCCTTTTCCTCGACGGTGAGCGACTTCAGGACGTCGTTCATGTCGCCTGCTTTAAAGTCGAGGCGCGCGGCTTCGCCGGGATTCAAGTCGCCGGAGCGCGAGAAAAATCCGACTCCGTGCTTGAACAGAATCACCTCGTGAACGGGTAGATCGGCGGCTTGGGCAACCGCGAGGGTAGTGGCGATCATCGGGATAAACTTCCTCAACATTTCTTCTCCAAGTGGTGCTGAACGTTTGAATGTGACGCTCTTCACTGAGTGTATGCCGCCGGCGCGCGCGGCCTTTCAAAATATCCTCGAACGGATGGCAACCATATTGTATGCCGCGCAGGCAGTTGACTCCGGCGAAATCCGCAAGCAGACTGGAGAGAGCGGAGGCAGCTCAGATATCAGTCCCGTTGATTGAACATTTTTGGTAGAATTTGTTTTGGTGTATCTCGCTGAGCCCTACGCCCTTCGCGTCCTCGAAAGGGCAGGCGGCGGAAAAGCAGGACCAGAACACAGGTTTCGAGTGAATCAGCCGATCTGAAGACTAAGGTGGAGTGTAAACGCTTGAAGTGGAAATCAGGGCTCGTACTGTTGATCCCCGTCATGATGTGTGGAATCATGCGAGGGCAGGATTATGACGGCCCTTCGGTGTTGAGCCGCGGCGGCGGGGGTTTGCGTCCTTATGGCGAGCAGATCGGAGAAAGTCCGAAGTTCCGCATTTATCTCGAAGCCACCGCGATCTACGACTACGGTTTCACGCCGATT
>DASXZC010000245.1:0-4052 GCA_036502165.1 Bryobacteraceae bacterium | reverse complement strand
CAACCCCGTTCCACGCTCTTTCGTTGAGAAATAGGGAAGGAATAACTTCGAACGATCCTCCGTCGAAATCCCCGGTCCGCTATCGGCGACCACCAGTTCCACACTGTCTCCATCGGTCAGCCGAGTCGAAATCCACAAGCGTTTGACGATCGAATCCTGCATCGCTTCGGCCGCGTTATCGACCAGATTCACAACCACCCTCTTCATCTGCTCCGGATCAATATTCACTGCCGGCAGCGCTGTCGACAAATCCAGATTGACTTCAATTCCCTCGAGCCGCCCATCGAACACCGCCAACCCATTGCGCACCGCTTCATTCAAATCGTTCGGAGCCGGCTGCGCCGACGGGAACCTCGCGAATTCGCTGAATTCGTTCACGAGATTTTTTACCGACTCGACCTCGCGCGCAATCGTAATCGAACACTCCCGCAAAATCCGCGTCGCATCCGCCGTCAACGCGCCCCGGTCAAGCTGCCGCGTAATCCTCTCCGAGCACAATGAAATCGGCGTCAGCGGATTCTTCAACTCATGCGCAATCCGCCGCGCGACTTCGTGCCAGGCCTCAGTCTTCTGCGCCCGCAACAGATCCGACGTATCCTCGAGCACGATCACGAATCCGGATGTCAGCCGCTCCTCGAGCGCCGCCACCGTCACCGCCAGATGCAGCGGCGGACCCCCCGGCTGCCTCATCTCCATCTGATTCGCCGCCACGCCCGTCCGCCGCGCCCGCTTCATCAGGTATTTAATTTCCGCCGTATCATCGCGCGCAAACAAATCCTCGAGCCGCCCCGCCGCGCGGATCCGATCCTCCGTGAACAACCCTCGCGCCGCCCGATTCGCCCGTTGAATCGTCCCATCGGATGTCACCGACAACACACCAGTCGGCACGCTCTCGAGGATCGCCTCAGTAAATTTGCGCCTGCTCTCGAGCTCACGGCTATTGGCTTCGAGCTCCTGCACCATCTCATTAAACCCGCGCACCAGCGTCCCCAATTCATCAATCGCCGGAGTCCGCACGCGATACGCGAGGTTCCCCTTCCGAACCTCCGCCGCCGCCGTCAACAACGCCGAAATCGGAATGCTGAACTGCCGCGCCAGCAGGAACGCGATCCACGTCGCAATGAACAACACGAACAGCGTGATCAGCAGCATGAACTGTATGTACAAGCTCCGCACGTGATCGCGCTGCGCGTGGATTTCATCGATCTGCTTCAAATATCCTTCGATTTCGCTCTGTGTTTTCGCAATCGGCTCACCCTGCGCCGCCGATACCAGCACCTCGCCCGATGGCGCACCGTTCACTTTCGCCCGCGCGATGTACTGCATCTGCTCGGCCGTCGGCTCTGGCTTCCCACACAAAAACGCCGGCGGCCCGAAGTCCGGTTCGAGCGCCAAATAGTCGAGCGAATACGACGCACACAAGTTCTGAAAATATTGCTTATAACGATACGGAGGCGCGCCGCTCGCATCCCCGCCCATCGTGTCGCGCGTCTCCGCAAGCGTCGCGATCCAGTTCGCACTCGCCTGCGATCGCAGCTTCGTCTGCTGATCGAGTTCGTTGCTGACGCCAATAAGAGTCGTGCGTATATTCTCAGCCGGCCGCGTGAACCACCGCCGCAGGTTCAGGTTCATCAATTCATAACTGAACATCACCAGGAAAATCGCAGGAACCACGCTCAACGCGAGCGCACCGACGACCAGCTTCGTGCGGATCCTCGACCCTTCCTGATTCACCTTGCGCTGGAAATAGAGCTTGATCGAATCCCGCACCAGAATGAATCCGAGCAGGACCGTCAAAATGAAAATAAGGGTCGAAATGCCCCAATAAATGATAGTTTGATCAGGCGTCGTCGGGCCGAACTCACCGAAGCTGAACGACCCCTGCCACACCAGCAGCGCGACCAGGATCGCCATCACAATTCCGGCGACAGTATAGATAATGCGTGCGCGCATGGCTGTCTCTCATTATCCGCTATAGTTGAATTGCTTGATCCGAAAGCTGCGACTAGCGGAAGCTCAGGAGCTCCTCGCGACCATTCCGGCGCGGACGGATTCGAGCGATCACGTCTGGCTGCACGACCTCCTCGACTGGACCCTCTCCGCCTCCTCTCACATCCGCACCGAACGCCTCTCGGTCCTCACCACCGAGCTGACATCGCACCCAAATCGCGCGATTCTCGAGCAAAGACTGCGGGAAATGTGGCAGCACGAATCCGCCGCGCGCGTCCTCGCCGAGGCCGGCCTGCCCGATGAAGTCGTCTTCCTCCACGAACTCGGCAGCCGCCTCTTGCGCAACATCATTCCATCGGAGGAAATGGAAGGCGATCTCTACGCGCTCCTCGATTCCCTCGATCTCACCGAAGCCGACGCTAATTGGATCGCCTCTCTGCCGCCCGATTTATTTGATTATTGGTCCGCTCTTCTCGCCCCCGGCCGCGTCGCAGTAGCCGAAGCCGCGAAACTCCTTGGCGCCCGCGCCGCCGGCGTCGCCCTCTCGCGCGATCTCGTGCGTCTGTGCAGCCCCGCCTTCGAAGTCGGATCTCCCTTCTTCGATCTCCTTCTGAACGTCAACGCCGTCACCCTCGATCCCGAAGGAACCTCGCGCCAGAACTGGGCCAATTGCCGCAGCAGTTGCCTGCAAACCGTGCAAGCCATCTACCGCACCATCGAAAAGCGCGGAGCCTCCGCACCCATCGTATTCCGCCTCCGCTACATCACCGCCAGCCTTCGCCGCATCGACACGCTCGTCAAAATTCTCGCCGGCGAATCCGTCAATCGCACGCTCACAGTGGACGTCGTACGCGGCTTCGCCGACCAGCGCGGCTTGCGCAATCTCATCCGCCTCACCACCCGCCGCCTCGCGCGAAAAGTGGTGGAACAAGCCGGCCGCGCCGGTGAACATTACGTCGCCCACAACCGCGATACATGGAGGAAAATGGGCATCGGCGCGCTCGGCGCCGGCGTCATCACGTCCTTCACCGCGCTCTTCAAATACGCACTCTCCGGCATCTCCGCCGCCCCACTGTTGATTGGCGTCGCGGTCTCCGCGAACTACGCGATCAGCTTCATTCTGATGCAACTGCTCGGCCTGCTTCTCGCATCGAAAATGCCCTCCGCCACCGGCGCCACTCTCGCCTCGAACGACAGCGAGGACGATGACGCCGCACAATCCGAAGCCCGCATTCGATTGATTTCCTCGATCACCAGCACGCAATTCATCGTCACCCTCGGCAACATCGTCGCCACCGTTCCAATGGCGCTGCTCATCGATCGCCTGTGGATCTTCGTGCGCCACGAGCCCTTCCTCTCACACGCCACCGCCGAGCACGGCGTCGCGCAAATGAATCCCCTGCTTTCATTCACGATCCCGTTCGCGATTCTCACCGGCATCTTCCTCTGGATGTCGAGCCTCTTCTCAGGCTGGACCGCGAACTGGATGGCGGTCCGCAACCTCACCTCAGCGATTCAAAACAGTTTCCGCCTGCGCCGCACCATCGGCCCCGCCGCTGCTCGCCGTGTTGCTGAATTCACCGATCATCACCTGCCCGGAATCGCCGGCTACGCATGCCTCGGCGTGCTCCTGGGCTTCGTCCCGGTATTCTTCACGCTATGGGGAATTCCCTTACAAGTACGCCACGTAACGCTCGCGTCGGCATCACTCACCTACGATGCGGACCGCCTGTTCTACGATGGCGCGCTCGAAACGAAAGCCTTCCTCGCCGCCCTCGCCGGACTCTTAATCACGGGCGTCTTAAACTTCGTCACGTCCTTCTCAGTCGGCCTGATGGTCGCCGCCCGCGCCCGCGAAGTAACGCCATCCGAAAAAGGCCTGGTCCGGGTCTGGGATGAATTCCTAAAGCATCCCGGCCGCTTCTTCATTCCTGAACGCCAACCCGCCACCGAATCCCCCAGCGAGAGCGCGCATTAAAGAGGAAACTTCGCCCCTTAGCTGCACCCCGAATCGGAACACTCACGACGGATGCGGCTCGCCGAGAATCACCCGCACAGTGTCCCGCGCAATCAGCAACTCCTCATCCGTCGGAATCACGTAA
>DASXZC010000244.1:0-11956 GCA_036502165.1 Bryobacteraceae bacterium | reverse complement strand
CGTGCCGAGCACGATCTGTATATTCTTGCGTTCCCAATCCGCAGGCGCGCGGTCGAGGAATGCGGACATATATGCGGGATTGGTCAGGAACTCACCGGCGGCTTGCGTACCAAAGCCGGTGATGCCTCCGAAGACCAGGATCACGCGGTCGGTGTTCGGATCGCGCTCCCGTGTGACGACCGCATAATCATCTTCGACGCGCAAATAGGAGAGATCGGAACTCAGGGAACGGCTGTAGTCCGACGGATTGCGGCTGTCTTCCACATCCCAGCGCGAACCTTCGAGCCGGAAGCGAAATCTTAAGGGGCCGGTCAGTAACATCGACCAGTCATTCGAGAAGCCGCCGATCAGCACCGCGGGCTGCCGGCGCAGATCCTCGAGGTTGATCAGATGCTCGCCGCGGATCTGGACTTCGCGTCCTTTCGCTCTTAACAGCGCGGCGATTCGAGCTAACGCGACCGAATCGACCAGAGCAATATTCTGGCTTCCCATGTAATAAAGCTGCGCCAGAGAAATATCCGTGCCGGGCGCCGGTTCTTCGCTTCCGGCGAGGGGAGTTTGATGGAAATTCCTGCGCGTGGCGGCGTCCATTTGGGCAACAAAATTCCGTTGTCCAATGCAAATTACGACGTTCTTATCCTGACCAATTACGGGAGCCCAAAAGCGATCGACCACGGTGCGCTGAGCCGGATAGAACCAGATTGCCGATGCGATTGCGGTGGCTGCGGCAAAGCCGACAGCGGTCCAGATCCAGGGACGGATGGTCTTCGATGCCGGCGCGGCGAGTGGCGCGGTTTCAAGCGCGGCCGGTTCTGGCGCCGAGCCTGTTGGCGTCGTTTCCGATAGGGATAGGAACAATACGTCTGGCGGAGCCGTGTGGAACTCGGCGACATAGGATCCCGGAGGAAGGTCGATCCGCAGCTCAGTCTGATGCGAAGGCTCATGATAATACTGGGCGATCCGCTTGCGGACTTCTCCGGCCGTGACGCGGACTACCGGATCCTCGTTGGTGTCATAATCCGGCTCGCGTCCAAAGACTCGCACGCCCAGCACACGTTCCTTGAGCGCGTCCCGTTCCCCCGCGAGCGAATGCTCTACTACAAAGCGTAGGAAGCAGGGGTAGCGCTTGCTGTTTCGGAACAACGGACTCGCCAACATCCGCTCCAGTTGCACCTGTACCGCATCACGCTCGATGGGCTCGTGGGTCATGGCAAACTTGGCTCTGCTCCCCCTTCGGGTAAGTATACCTCCGAAAAATTACCCGTATGATACGTACCCGAACGTGGGTGCTGACAATGTGTAACGTTGTTGAACCAATGGACCTAGACAGGGTTTCATACCGTACCAGCCTTACATTCCGTGTTAATGCACGGCATAGTACGAGGAACCAATACGCTTTCCGCAATGCCCTTTCTCGGGGGTATTGCACAACTTTCCTTTTGGCTAACGAAACGGGTGTCTAGAAGATGATTCGATCCATGAAGATTCGTCCAATTCCTCTTTGTCTCGCTTTTCTTGTGGTTGCCGGCGGCGCAGCATTCGCGCAAGACGCAACCATAGTTGGCACCGTACTCGATCCCTCCGGTGCCGCGGTTCCGAATGTCAACATCAAAGTAACCAACACGGAAACCGGGGCTTCGATCACCACAACCAGCGATCCCTCGGGGCATTATTCGTTCGCGCAGCTCCGCATCGGCCACTATAACGTGCGCGCGGAATCGTCCGGATTTAAGGCGTTTGAGAAAAAGGATGTTACTCTCGACGTCGGCGAGCGGCTCCGCGTCGACATTACGCTCACGATCGGCAATGCTTCTGAGAGCATCAGTGTCGAAGCGACCGCGGTCGCGGTACAGACCGAAACCGGCGAAGTCAGCGACGTCATCACAGGGCAGCAGGTGACGCAACTCGCTACCAATGGACGCAGCATGTATTCCCTGGCGACCCTCACGGCCGGGGCGTCGAGCAACATGGCGGATTTGAACACCCCGACCCCGGTCGGCGGCGATGCAAGCGTCAGTTTTAACGGCCTGCGTGAGAATCATAATTTATGGCTGCTCGACGGCGGCGAAACAGCCGACCGCGGCGGCGCCGGCGGCATGGACGTCATGCCATCGGTCGACTCGATCGCCGAATTCCGTGCGCTGACTTCCAACTATTCGGCCGAATACGGCCTTTCATCGGGCGCGACAATGACGATGATTATTAAATCCGGCCAGAAGGATTTCCATGCCGGAGCCTGGGAGTTCGTCCGCAATGACGCCCTCGACGCCGGGCCGTATTTCACGAACGCCGCAGGCGCGAAAGCTCCCGAACTTCGCTTCAACACCTTCGGATTCAACGTCGGCGGCCCGGTGACGCTCGGCAAGATCTACAACAAGAACAAAGATAAGACATTCTTCTTTTACAACATGGAATGGCGCAAGCTGGTCCAGGGCGGACTGGTCAACACGACCGTTCCTCCGGCGAGCGAGTACACGGGCCAGTTCAACACGCCGATCTTTGTCCCCAGCGCCCAGCAGGTCGGCGCCGGATTCCAGGCGGCTTTGACTGGCGCGGGGCTCACCCCCGGCGCGCAGTTCCCCGGCAACAAAATTCCCGCTTCGCTTATCAATCCGAATGCAGCGGCATTGCTCGCCGCCGGAATTTTTCCCTCTCCGAATAGCGGTACGCAATTCGTAGGCGGCAGCAACCAGCCGACGAACCTGCGGGAGGAAATTCTCCGCATTGATCACCGGTTCAACGACAAGTTCAACGTCTTCGGCCACTTCCTGCGGGAGTCCATCAATCAAACCTATGGCACGTCGATCTGGAGCGGTGACAACGTTCCGACCGTCGGCTCCGACTTCGGCAATCCGGCGTATCATTACGTGCTCCACGCGACCTATTCGATCACGCCTTCGCTTTTGAACGAAATCGCTTACAACCAGAACGGTAATACGATCAACATCACTCCTGTTGGAACCTTCGCGCAGCCGAGCGGATTGAGCATCCCCAGGCTGTTCACTGGCTCGAACAATGAAAATCGCATCCCTGGCGTCTCCCTCGGACAATTGGGCACGACTTATGACGTGTCGTCGTGGCCGTGGCACAATCAGGCGAACGACTACCAGGTCCGCGACGACGTCTCGTGGATGAAGGGTTCGCACCAGATGCGCTTCGGCGCGAGCTGGGCGCTGTACAAGAAAGTCCAGGATCTGTTTGGCGACACGCAGGGTTCGTTCAACTTCAACGGCAGTTATACGAAGAACGACTTTGCCGATTTCCTGCTGGGCTACGCGCAGTCGTATACAGAATTGGCCGTGCAGGACAAAGGCGATTGGAACAATGTTTCACCGGCCGTCTACTTCCAGGACAACTGGCACGTCAGCAAGAAGCTGACGTTGAACCTCGGCCTGCGTTGGGATGGAATTCCGCACACCTACGAGGCCAGCAATCGCGGTTCGAACTTCTATCCGAACCTTTACAACACGTCGAACCGCGCCGTGCTGCTGCCGGATGGAACCATCAGCCCGAACAGTCCTGGTCTGGGAACCAGTCCGAATCCGATTCTGAAGGGCGTGCCGTTCTATCTGAACGGAATCGGAATCGCCGGACAGAACGGCATTCCGGATGGCCTCGTCCAGAATCATTGGGCGACATTCGGTCCGCGTATCGGCTTCGCGTATGATCTGACGGGCGATCACCGCAGCGTCATCCGCGGCGGATTTGGAACCATGTATGAACGGATCCAGGGGAACGACATGTACAACTCGGGCCCGAACCTGCCGTTCAGCTCGAGCGTGACGTTCAACAACGTGTCGCTGTCGAATCCGGCGACCAGCCTGCTGACGGGTGGAACCCTCGCTGCGCCGATCACGGTCGGCAGCATCACCGGCCTTTCGAACACCGACTACAAGGCTCCGACGAGCTACCAATACAGCATTTCGTTCGAGCGCGAACTGGCTCCGAACACGGTGCTGTCGGTCGCCTACGTCGGCAACCAGAATCGTCATCAGAGCGATACGCGCGACATCAATCTACCGGATCCGAGCGTGCTGCCGGCGTTGATTGGCGGGACGGTCGCTTACAACAGCGTGGTTCCCTATACGGGCTTCCACTCGATCGTCCTCGCCGAGAACGCCGAGAATTCGCACTACAACGGACTGCAAGTCAACATGCACGCCCGTATGCGGGCCGGCCTCACGGCGCAAGTTGCCTACACGTTCTCGCGTGCCATCGATCCATCGTTCGGCAGCGGCGACCTGGCGGGCGTGTCGAATCCATACAACCGCGCGTACGACATCGGCCCCAGCGGCTATGATCGCACGAGCATCGCGCTGGTCAACTTCATCTACGACATCCCGTTCTTCCGGCACAGTTCGAGCATGCTGGCGAAGAGCGTCCTCGGTGGATGGGAGCTTTCCGGAATCGTCGTGATGGAATCGGGCGAACCGCTCAACATTACGCTCGGCGGACCTCAGGGCAGCAATGGTCTGGCGAACGCGACGAATCGGCCGGATCTCAGCGGCGGCGTCTCTTATCCCGGTTCGGTCACGCAGTTCTTCTCAGGAAACTTCTCGCTGCCGGCCATCGGACAGTGGGGCAACCTGGGCAAGGGCGTCGTCCGAGGACCGGGCCGCAACAACTGGAATACGTCATTGTTCAAGAGCTTCGTATTGAACGAAGCGCGCGGCTCGCGGTTCGAGTTGCGTGTGGAATCCTTCAACACGTGGAACCATACGGAGTTCAATGCCGTGTCGTCGTCCTACTCGTCGTCGAACTTCGGACAAGTGACGTCGACGTGGGATCCTCGCGTGTTCCAACTCGGCGCGAAGTTCCTGTTTTAAATGTGCGTGCGGAAAGGCCGAAAGGGCGGGGAGCTGCAAAGGCTTCCCGCCCTTTTCTTTTGCCGGTTGATTGTATGGTAAGCATCGGTATGGTGATGCGCGCGTTTCTATTCTTCTCGCTTGTGGCGTTCGCTCAGCAACCGCCGCCTCGGGCCATCGCGCGGGCTCAGGAAGGCTTGCGTTTGGCGCACGAGGGCAAGTACGCCGCGGCCATAGAGGCGTATCATGAGGCCGCGGCGATCGATCCGAAACTGCCGGGGATCCATTTGAACATCGGACTCGCCTGGTTCAAGATGGGGGAATTCAAGAAGGCGATCCCCGAGTTCGACCAGCAGCTCAGTCGCGAAGGTGCGAATCCGCAAGCGTCCACGCTGCTCGCAATCAGCTATTTCGGAGCCGCGAATTGGACGGAAGCAGCTAGGAGGCTGAAAGTCGTTTCGAATCTCTATCCGGACAACAAAGAGCTGCCTTACATGCTGGCGCAAGCGTACCTGAATTCGGGCCAGTACGACGAAGCGGCGGCGAGTTTCAAGCATCTGCTCGAACTCGATCCGGAGTCGGTGCAAGTCCACATGCTGCTCGGCCGGGCGCTCGATGGAACCTATCGCACTGAGGACGCGATTACGGAATTCGAGGCGGCCGTCAAGGCCGGCCCGCAGGAGCCGAACGTCCACTTCGGCCTCGGATTCCTGTATTGGAAAGTGAAGCGCGACGATGATGCCGCGCGCGAGTTTCGCGAGGAACTGAAGAACGATCCGTCGAGCGCCCCCGCGATGGCTTACCTCGGCGACATCCTGATGCGCGCGGGCAAGCGCGACGAGGCGCTCGCGCAGTTGAAGACAGCGGCGCATCTACGGCCGGATCTTCGCGTCGCCCGCTTCAACCTCGGCGTGCTCTACGCCGAGGATCCCTCGAAATCAGCGGCCGCAATTGAGGAGTTCCGCGCGGCGATCAAGCTCGAGCCCGATCGCGCGGATGCCCACTACCGGCTCGCGCGAGTCTTGCGGGCGGCCGGACGAACAGCCGAGAGCGATCGTGAACTGGCCGTCGTCCGGAACCTGCAAACCAAGAAGCAGGACGATTTGTTGCAGCGGGTGACCGGCCCGTCGACGTCAACGGGCGCCGTGGGACATTGACACAGGCGATCCCTTGTGGCGATACGGAACTGCTGTTGTCGTTGGATCCGCCACAGGCGCGCCAACGATGCTCAGCGTCGAAAATGCGCTGCAGGGCTGATTATCCTGCGTTGTACCGCCGCACACCGCGGTGCCGCTGGTGAGGGTCGGAAGATCCGCCGGCACGACCATCTGTACCAGTTGCACGCCGATCGACGTCGGAGACGGTCCCGCATAGACGATCTGGTCGCCGTCGATCACGCGGTCGTGAATTCTGCCGCTGAAGTAGCCGGCTACCGGCAACCCCGTCGCATACACCGAGATCGTGCTGCCCGCCAGAGCGGGGTTATCCGGCGTGTTGACGGAGTTATCCTGATTCAGGATTTGGCCCGCGAAGATGGCGGGATTCGAATCTCCAATCGGAACCAGAAGCCCGGGAGTGCTCGAACTGCCATCGATCGTGACCACGATCAGCGCCGATGTCTGACCCGCCATGTTGTAGGGAATCTGCACGTTCAGTTGCTGATCCGAAACCGAAGTCAGCACCCGCGCCGGAGAATTGTTGAACGTCACCGAGATATCGTTCCCGCTCAGACGCCCGCCGAGG
The DNA here is from genome assembly GCA_036502165.1 of Bryobacteraceae bacterium. GTDB lineage: Bacteria > Acidobacteriota > Terriglobia > Bryobacterales > Bryobacteraceae > F-183. The sequence continues at coordinate 5,408 of DASXZC010000244.1, read as the reverse complement.
ATCGCCGCTTGGGAGCCCGGCACAAGAACGCCAGGAGTCATGTTCGCCGGATTCACAGCGTTGATCACGACCGGCGTGGGTCCCTGACTCGATAGATACAGCGTCACCGCGATGGTCGCACTTCCCCCCGTCGATCCGGCATCGACGTAGATCAGTCCGTCATAAACTCCCGGTGCAAGCGTCCCCGGAACGATGTTTACCTGCACGGTCTCGCGATTGATGCCAGTCGACTTGGGCAACTGGATCCATTGATTCGTCCCGATGTCGCCGCCTGTGTAGCGTGCCTGCGCCGTCCAGATGAAGTTACCGGCGCCTGTATTGGAAAGCACGAAATACTGCGGCTGAGCCGGTACGTACGTGGTCGCGTTGAACGTCAGCGATTTCGTACTCAGCGTCAGATGCGGAAAATAACTGGCGTTGCAGTCGCCGAAGGCGGTGCAGTCGTTCGGCGCGTCGACCGGCACGTAACGCGGGATGACCGACGAAGCCGACGTGGCGAGCGAACTCGATGACGCGGCCAGCATGACTTCCTGATTGATCTCCGACAAACCGGAGACCACGTTGGGCGGCACATAGATGAACGATGGAATCGTAGCGCTCTGCACCGCGGAATTGTTGGAATCGTACACTTCGTACACCGCCTGCGCCGTGCCATCCTGATTGACGGTCAAATCTTTCAAGGTGTCGTAAACCGTAGTCGCATTCGGCGGCTGAACGACCGGACTCGAGTTGACGCCGCCGCCGTTCGAATCGGCGTTGGCGATGAGCAGCATCAGAAGACTACCGTTCCCTGGCGTGTACGCTCCGGCGGACGGAGGCAATCCGTAGTCGCCCGCGGACGTCGGCTGCAGTCCGTCATAACCGACCACACCGACGGGGACGTACAAGTGGACGCCCTGCGGAATGCCCGTGTACCGGACGATGATGCGCGTTCCGAAATCAGCGTCCTGGAAGCTGATATCCGATTTCGGCGCGAACGAACTTTGGAAGCCTTCCGTCACACGCACGGTCGAATACACGGCGTGCTCAGTGAAGGCGCGGCTCATGCTGGGCGCGTCGATGAACGGGGACCCACTTTGGGCGCAGATCAGACTGTCCGTCGATGAGCTATACAGGCTGCGCACGACTGTGCCAACCGGAAATACGTTATTGCTGAATGAAATCAGGGATCCGGCATTGAAGGAAAGAGATGCCGTAATCTGGCGGTCGCTGTCGATTCCGGCCTGATTGGCGGCCCCGCGCAGATTCGAGAGGCGCAGGTTCACTGTCCCGGTCGAGGAGAGGTAAAACGCCAGCCCTGAGTAGGACTGCGTATTCGCATTTAAATAATAAGCCCGTGTATTCGCCGGCTGCGGTCCCGATCCGTTGTCGATCGTCAGATGTAAATCGGTCGCGCCCGTGGCGTCGACGCGATTGGTCATGGGAACAGAGAGAAATACTGAGAGATTCCCGTTGATGCCCGCGAACGGCTGTCCGCCGCTGCATTCGAGCAGGATGTCACCCATGCGCTCGGTCAGTCCTTCCCCGCGAACGAGGATCGGATTGAGAGTGGCTGAGCAAGTAAGAATAGAAGATTGGGCGGCTGCTGAGGAGGCCCCAAGCGCGGCCAAGGCCATGGCTGCTGCGATCGCTGCCGAAGGAAAACCAAAACGTCCTGACATGACATGCACCCCAAAGGGCGGCGCAAAAAGCGCGCCATCCCTGTACCAACATCCGGTCGCGGAAGATGTCTGTCATTAGGCTAACATGTCTGCCTCCGCGCTCACGGTATCGATTCTTAGGCTAATTTTCGCTCGCATGATAGCGTAGAAGTAGGGTTGATTTATGTCCGCTCCGCTCATCGACACCTTCGGCAGGCTGCACGACAACTTGCGGATCAGTGTCACTGACCGCTGCAACATCCGCTGTTTTTACTGCATGCCGGAGGACGTAAAGTTCGGCCCGCGTGAGGAAATTTTATCGTTCGAAGAGATCGGCCGCTTCGTCACGATCGCAGCGCAGATGGGCGTCCGCAAGCTTCGCATCACCGGTGGCGAGCCGTTGCTGCGCAAGAACCTGCCGGATCTGATCGCGAAGCTCCTGGCGATCCCCGGCATCGAGGATCTTGCGATGACGACTAACGGAGTCACGCTCAAGCAGCACGCGCGCGACCTGTACGACTCCGGATTGCGGAGGCTGAACGTCCACCTCGACACGCTCGATCGCGAGCGGTTCCTAAGGATCACGCGCCGCGACGATCTGCCGAAGGTCCTCGATTCGCTTGCTCATGCCAAGGAGCTCGGCTTCGGGCCGATCAAAATCAATGTCGTTGCGGTAACGAATCTGATCGAGCCGGATGTCGTGCCGATGGCGCGGTTCGGCCGCGAGCACGGATTCGAGATCCGCTACATCGAATTCATGCCGCTCGATTCGCAAGGAATTTGGGATCATTCGCGAGTTCTGTTGGCCTCTGACATGATCCGCATGCTTGAGCGTGAGATCGCTCCGCTCGAGGCGATTCCGGATACCGATCCTCGCGCACCGGCGACGGAGTATAGCTTCACTGACACCGGCGCGCGGATCGGATTTGTGGCGTCGGTATCGAAGCCCTTCTGCATGAACTGCAACCGCATCCGGCTGACTGCGGATGGGAAGCTGCGCAATTGTCTCTTTGCGATCGAAGAGACGGACGTGCGCGAGCTGCTGCGAAGCGGGGGTTCAGACGCCCAAATCCGCGAGGCGTTGCGATCAAACATCCGCTCGAAGTGGATGGGGCACCAGATCAACACGCAGCAATTCATCGCTCCGCCGCGGCCGATGTATGCGATCGGTGGGTAGCTCGTGATGAAAATCCAGATCGCGAAGCGGGATGACGGCGCGGGCGTGCTCTCGTGCCAACGCGCGGATGGTTCCAAAACCTGGCAAAAGCAGAAGTCAACGACCGCGGCTCACTTCGCCTTGCATGACCTGACGCACTATGCGGTCGAGACGACACTCGGCTACGCTTCCGGATTTTTCGGGCTCGTCGCGAGCGGCTGGGACATCGAGGATACCAGCGGCAAAGGCGCGCGCGGCCCCATTCCGCCAGAGGCCCTCGAGGTCGAGTCGATTGTCGGCCTGTTCGATCGCGAGCGCGGGTCGAGCTTGACGTGGACCTCCGAGGAATTCAACTTGTACACGCAGCGTCCGCTGACCGCCGAGCAGATCGAGGCGATCCGCGAGTGCCGCGCCGACTTGTTCCGCCGCTGGCGAGACGTTCCGCCGGGCGCGAAACTCGAGCTTGATTTTCCTGCTTGACTCTTACGTTGCGTCGTAGTCGACACTTGGCAGATGCATGAACAGCTTCTGCCGCTCGCGATCTCGGGGATGGAAGTTCCCTTCGCTTTTACGACGCCGGACTCGGCCGCGACGGCCGCCGTGCTGTTGATTCCGGGCTCGCTGTTTTCGGATGTCGACGGGAACTATCCGACGTGGAACATGTCGCCCCACGCCTACAAGGATCTGGCGCATCATTTGGCGGACCTCGGCATTGCGACGCTGCGGTTTGCGAAAGTCGGCCCTGGAACGGGAAGCACGATCGTCGACGCCGATGCGTGGGCGCGAGTCCCCAAGTCGTTCGAGCAGCGTCTCCTCATCGCAGACGCGTTCCTCAAGCGGTTGCGTGCGGAATTCCCCGCGCTGCCTGTCTTCCTCGCCGGTCACAGCGAAGGATCGCTGGTCGCGACGATCCTCGCGCAATCTGCGTCCGGATTGGCTGGGATCGTGTTGCTGTCCGGTCCATCGAAGCCTTTGCTTCGTTTGATGGCCGATCAACAATTCGAAACCGACCAGCGCAAAGGTCTCGCGACCGCTGAACGCGAAGTGTTCCACAAAGAGATGGACGCACTGCTCTCGAATTTCGTCCACGCCCGGCCGTTGCCGGAGAATCTCACTCAGAACCCCTACGCGTCCGGCCTCGTCTTTTCCTCCAAGCCCGAAGTCGCAACTTACATGCGCAGCCTGGAAGCGATCGATCCGGCCGCGGAATTGTCGAAGGTACGTCTGCCGGTTCTGATCATCCAAGGCGGACGCGATACCTCGGTATTTCCAGAGAACGCCGACCGCCTCCTCGCAGTTAAACCGGATGCGGCCGTCGAACGGTTCCCCGAACTGCAGCACTTCTACAAAGCCGTTCCGGACGGATTGCCGATCGAAGCGCAGTTCGGTATTTCAACCGAATCCGACCCCGCCGTCGCCGCCGCGATATCGCGTTGGATCATGGCTTGCCAGCGCACGTAATCTCCGCTACTCTCAAAGTACCCAAGAGTCCGGCGCCCCAAAGGCACCGGGCCACCATGCGGGACTAGGAACATTATGAATGTTACCCTCCACCGCCGCGCCAACGCTTGATCCAAAGCGCGGTTTCCTTCCTCTTGAGGATCCCTTGACTCGTCTGCCCCAGGCCTTCGACGCCTGGGAAAATGTCGCTCTCGGACTCCCCAAATTACTCGCGTCGGACCATAGCCGGCGCACCATTGCAGATCTGCCGCCGTTCCCCAGCGACCAGATCACCAACGATCGCGAACGTGAGCGCGCCATGACGCTCCTCAGCTATCTCGGCCATGCGTATGTATGGCGCGGCGGGAAGCCCGCCGAAACGCTGCCCGCGCGAATTGCCGTTCCCTGGCACGCTGTCGCGCAGAGCCTCGGACGTCCACCGGTGCTCAGCTACAGCAGTTATTCGCTGCATAATTATTACCGTTTTGATCCGCAGCGTGAGATCGAATGCGGCAACATCGCGCTGGTCCAGAATTTTCTCGGTGGACTCGACGAGGAGTGGTTCATCCTCATACACGTCGATATCGAGCGCAAAGCTGGTCCTGGTTTAGCCGCGCTGCATCCCGCTCTCGACGCCGCGGGAAGCAAGGACGCCGACCGGCTCGAGCAGCATCTCGCCGCAATTCAATCCTCGATCGAAGCAATGTACGCGACGCTGCGGCGGATGACCGAGTGGTGCGACCCCTATATTTATTACCATCGCGTGCGCCCCTACATCCACGGATGGAAGAATCATCCCGATCTTCCGAAAGGCCTCGTCTACGAAGGTGTGGATGAGTACGGCGGCCAGCCGCAGCAGTTCCGCGGCGAGACCGGCGCCCAGAGCGCGATCATTCCCGCGCTCGATGCGGTGCTCGGAGTCGGCCACAAAGAGGATCTCTTGCGCACGTATCTGATGGAGATGCGGAACTACATGCCGCCCGATCAGCGCGCCTTCATCGCATCACTCGAAGAGCGCGGCTCTCTGCGGCCGTTCGTTCAGCAATGCGATAACGCGCGGCTCACCGAGTTGTACAACGCCTGCGTTGAGGGAGTCGAGCGGTTCCGCACTTTGCATCTCGAATACGCCGCCTCCTACATCTTTAAGCAGGCGCAGACGGACGCTAAGAATC
>DASXZC010000243.1:0-25567 GCA_036502165.1 Bryobacteraceae bacterium | reverse complement strand
GCTCGACGCCCAAGCCCCAGCGCGCGATATCCATTTCGTGGACGCCTTGATTGCCGATGTCGCCGTTCCCGGTGTCCCAGAACCAATGCCAGTTGTATTTGAAGCGTAGCTCGTTGAACTTCCGCATCGGTGCGGGGCCGAGGAATTTATCCCAATCGACACCGGCGGGCGGTTGATCGAGATCCGCCACGTGGCCGATCGATTTGCGCCGTTTGAAGCAGAGTCCTTTCGCAGTGTGCAGCGGACCGATGACGCCCTCCGACAACAACTGCATGGCTTTCATCTTGTGCGGAATCGAGCGGCTCTGGGATCCGACTTGCACCATGCGGCCGTACTTGTGCGCGGCGGCGAGCATCTGCTGACCTTCGAAAATGTTGTAGCAGGCGGGCTTCTCGATGTAGACGTCCTTGCCGGCCTGGCAGGCCCATATGGTCGCGAGCGCGTGCCAGTGATTCGGAAGCGGCATCGACACGGCGTCGACGGTCTTGTCGGCGAACACTTCCTTCATGTCGGGGTAGCCCTTCGGCTGCTGGCCGGTCGCCTTCAAGACTTGGGCCTGGCCACGCTCGAGGGCTTCCTGATTCACATCGCATACGGCGGCGATCCGGCAATCGGGGATCTGCGAATAGAAGTCCATGTGATTGCGGCCGCGTCCGCCGAGGCCGACGACCGCGACATTGATCTTGTCATTGGCGCCCAAGACTCGCGAGTAGCTCGCGGCGGTGAGTGCGACGGCACTCGCAGTGCGGATAAAGGTGCGGCGCGAACTGTCTGTGGGGGAACTGGCGGGGTTCGATTCCATGTGGGTTAAACACTCCTTGTACCTGACGGCGGTACGGCGTTACTCATCATACGCCAAGGTCGTCTTAATTTTGAGGCGTTCGAGCGAAGAGGACGGTTACCGCCCACCGGCACGGCTGATATGCTGTCGGATGATGCGGCTCACCTTTCCTTCCTTTATTATTCTCGCGATTCTGCCGCGTGCGACCGCCGCGGATGCAACGGCCCGCCAGATCATCGACCAGATCAAAGCCCATGTCGGAGTTCCGTGGCACGACGAGACTGTCGATACGTTTAAAGCCGGCAATCCAGACACGCCCGTCACCGGCATCGCGACGACTATGATGGCGACGTTCGACGTCATCCGCCGCGCGCAGGCCGAAGGCAAGAATCTCGTCATCACGCACGAGCCGACGTTCTACAGCCATCAGGACAAAACAGATGTCTTCGAGAAGGAACACGATCCTGTGTGGGCGGAGAAATTGAAGTTCATCGAAGATCACAAGATGGTCGTTTGGAGGTTCCACGATCATTGGCACATGCGAAAGCCGGATGGAATTATGGAGGGCGTCCTGCAGCAACTTGGATGGGAATCGTACTTCCATGCAGACGGCCGGATCGTGAAGCTGCCATCCGCAATGACAGTCGAGGCGCTGGCGGCGTATGTGCAGCAGAAGCTAGGCGCGAAGGTATTGCGCGTGGTCGGCGACCGGAACATGAAGGTCACGAATATCGCACTGCAGCCGGGCGCCGGCGGACCCGCGGGTCATCGCCGTGCGTTGCAGCGTGACGATGTGGAAGTGCTGTTGATCGGCGAAGTCCCGGAGTGGGAGACGATCGAATACGTGAACGACGCATCGGCCGAAGGCAAGCGGAAGGCGTTGCTGCTGGTGGGACACATCCCGTCGGAACAGCCCGGCATGGACAACTGCGCGCGCTGGCTGAAGACGTTCATCAAGGACGTTCCCATCGGCTTCGTGCCGACGATCGAGCCGTTCTGGACTCCTTCGTCTGTTGTACGATCAGCACAGTGACACGTCGAATCTTCGTATCCTCCACCGCTTGCGCTTTTGCAGCCGCCGCGAACGCCACCGCGCTCTCCGAAGTACCCCTCGGACTCGACCTGTTCAGCATACGCTCCCAAGGTTGGGATGCCTTCCAATACCTCGATTACGCAGCAAAATGGGGCATTCAGACGGTCCACTTTTCCGAGATCCGATTCCTCGGCAATCTCGACGATGACGATCACGTGCGCAAGGTCGGCGAACACGCGAAGAAGTTGGGGATCCGGGTCGAAATCGGAATGCGTTCGATTTGTCCGACGTCGACGATCTTCGACGCGAAGGCCGGCACTGCTGAGCAGCAAATCACAAAGATGCTGCACGCCGCGAAGGTCATTGGATCTCCGATCGTCCGCTGCGTACTCGGCACATCGGCCGACCGCGAGGGCGACGGCGGCATCGAGCGCAATATCGAAAACACGATCAAGACTCTGCATAGCGTGAAGTCGCGCGTCGTCAACGCAGGCTTGAAAATGGCCATCGAGAATCACGCCGGCGACATGCAGGCGCGCGAATTGAAGGGGCTCATCGAAGGCGCGGGCAAGGATTTCGTCGGCGCTTGCCTCGATTCAGGGAATCCATTGTGGACGCTCGAAGATCCGCACTTGACGCTCGAGACGCTCGCGCCGTACGTGTTGACGAGCCACGTGCGCGACACCGCGATCTGGCGCGTTCCGAACGGAGCGGCCGTTGCGTGGACGCGTATGGGCGAGGGCAACGTCGGCATCGACGACTACGTCCGCAAGTACGCGCAACTGTGCCCGGGACGTCCGCTGTCGCTCGAGATCATCGTGACGGGCCCGCGGATTTATCCGTTCCTCGATCCCAAATTCTGGGGGCCTTATAAGAGCCAGCCGGCGTGGGAATTCAACCGGTACCTCGCGCTAGCCGAGCGTGGGACGCCGAGGCCGGTCGAGCCGCAACTTACGCATGAGCAATCCGTCGTGCGTGAGCGCGAGGATCTCGAGGCGAGCATCAAATATACGAAAGCACTGCTCGGGAAGTCTTGATGGCGCGCACGATTCTCATCACGTTCATTCTGGCCGCAGCCGCGGCACGGGCCGATTTGGTGCTCGATGTGCGGCAGGCGCTGGCCTACAATCAGATGCCGCTCGCACAGCGGATGATCGACTCCTACAAGACGCAGCGCGGCACGACACCCGAGATGATCGAGGCCCTGTCGTGGATGGCCCGCGGCGCGGAAACGCAGAAGAACTACGCGGACGCCGACCGCTACGCCCAGGAAGTCATGCGGCTCGCCCAAGTGCAGATCGCGAAGCAAACCGGCCGAGTCGACGCCGAGCCGCACTTGCCCATCGCCATCGGAGCCGCGATCGAAGTCGAAGCCCAATCAATGGTGGCGCACGGCGCGCGCGATCAGGCGATCACGTACCTGCGCGAGCAACTGAAGCTCTACTACGCGACGTCGATCCGCGTGCGGATACAGAAGAACATCAATCTGCTGAGCCTCGAAGGCAAGCCGCTGCCGCCTTTGGATGTTGGGCCGTATCTGGGCTCCAAGGTTCCGCCAACCCTCGCATCATTGCGCGGAAAACCGGTGTTCCTGTTCTTTTGGGCGCACTGGTGCAGCGACTGCAAAGCAGAGGAGCCGATCCTCGCGAAGCTCAAGAACGAATATGCGCCGAAGGGCATTGTGTTCATCGCGCCGACGCAGCATTACGGTTATGCGGCCGGCGGCGACGAAGTTCCCCGCCCCGTCGAGACCAAGTACATTGAAGCCGTGCACAATCGGTTTTACGCCGGATTGATGGACGTCCCCGTTCCGCTCAGCGAAGAGAATTTCAAGCGCTACGGATCGAGCACGACTCCGACGATCGTCCTCGCGGATCGAGCCGGAATCGTGCGCCTGTATCATCCGGGCGCGATGACCGAAGCCGAGCTGCGCGCGCAGTTCGACGCGATCCTCAAGCGCTAACCTCAAGGGATCCTGACGCCTCTCGACCTCAGGAATCCAGCGGCGATGAACAATTGACCGGCGTAGTAAGCGGGCCAGATGATCCACTCTCGTCCCGGCACCGGAGCCATAAATTTACTGATCGCGAGGACCGTGTCGGAGACGAGGAACAGCAGCGCTCCCGCCATGACCCAACGTTCCGGCAATCGCAAAGCGACCGCTGAGATCACCATGCCTGTGAGCGCGCCCATGTACATCGCAACTGCCGGCGCCAGTGGCCCAGTCGCAGGCAGCAGATAGACGCTCATCACAACAGCGAACAGGCAGAGTGCCGCGATGAGCGATTTCTCTAACGGGTCGAGCCGCGAGGGCTTCGGCCGATTTCGCCAGAACAGTGCGATGTAGATAAAGTGTCCGATGAGGAACGCGCCCAAGGCGGCCGGGAACAGCGCGGCACGCCAATCGATCAAGACGTCGCCGAGCGATCCGCACGCGAGTGCCAACCCGAGCAGCAACCCATCGCGCCCAGGGAGCGTCCGCCACGCGAGCAGCGCGAGCGGCGCTATGCAGAGTCCTTTCAACGCGACCGATCCGGTGAAGGGATGCCACGGTTGGGTCGCGAAGTAGAGGATGCTCGCGGCCAGCGAAATCCAGAGCAGCGGTTTTGTCACTCCAGAGAACATACCATTACGCAAGTGCGGAGCCGCGACCTGATCGGCTACGATAGAGTGATGGGCCTTCCGGCCTCCACGCCGCGCGGCGGAATTGCCATCTATCCTGGTTCGTTCGACCCCATTACCAATGGGCATCTCGACATGATTTCCCGCGGCGCCCGGCTGACCGGCCGCTTGATCGTAGCGATCCTGAAGAATGAGCAGAAGGCTCCGCTGTTCTCAGTCGAAGAGCGGGCCGAAATGCTTCGTGAAGTAGTGGCACCGTATCCGAACGTCGAGGTCGAATGCTTCGACGGCTTGCTCGTCCAATACGCGGCCGCGCGTGGCGCGAACGTCATTTTGCGCGGCATTCGAGCCATCTCGGACTACGAATATGAATGGCAAATGGCGCTCATGAACCGGCGCCTCGAGCCATCGATCGAGACCGTATTTTTGATGGCCGCTGAACAGTACGCCTTCGTCAGCTCCCGCTTGATGAAGGAAGTCATCTCGCTCGGCGGTGACATTGCCGGACTGGTTCCCGAATCAGTCGAGAGTCGTATGAGAGAACGTCTAAAGCAAAAACGAGGAGAGTAATGCAGACCATTCTAGAGTTATCCGAACGTGTATCTACGATCAGTGTGTCGTCGACCATGAAGGTGGCCGCCGACGCAGACCGGTTGCGCCGCGAGGGCCACGATGTGGTGGACTTCGGCGCAGGCGAGCCCGACTTCCCGACTCCGGACAATGTCAAAAAAGCCGGCATGGATGCGATCGCTGCCAATTTCACTAAATACACGAACGCCGGCGGAACTCAGGAATGCAAGGAAGCGATCGTCGCGCGCCACGCTGCCGATTTCGGCACGGCCTACAAGCCCGGCGAATGCGTCATCACAGTCGGCGGCAAGCACGCGATCTTCAACTCGATTCAGATCCTCGTCAATCCCGGCGATGAAGTGATCATCCCCGTGCCGTATTGGGTGACGTACAAAGACGTCGTGAACTACGCCGGCGCGAAGTGCGTGTTCGTCGACACTGATGAGGCCGCGGGCTTCACGTTGACGGCTGCGATGATCGAGCGCGCCATCACTCCGAAGACGAAGCTCGTGATCATCAACTCGCCGTCGAACCCTTCGGGCGCGGTGCTCGAGCGCGCGGAGTTCGAGAAAATCTTCAAAATCACCAACGAACGCGGCATCTGGCTGATGACGGACGAGTGCTACTGTAAGTTTCTGTACGACGAGGAGCCGTTCTCGATCGCTTCACTGCCGGGCGCGAAAGATACGGTGATCGTCGCCGGATCATTGTCGAAGACGTACGCGATGACGGGCTGGCGCATCGGCTTCGTGCTCGCTCCGGCCGCGGTGATCGGCGGAATTACGAAGCTACAGAGCCACTCGACTTCGAATCCGACTTCGATTGCGCAGAAGGCTGCGATCGAGGCGGTGCGGGGTCCGCAGGAGTCGGTGGGAACCATGCTGGCGGAATATCGCAAGCGCCGCGACTACATCATCGGTCGCCTGGCCGCTATTCCCGGAGTGAAGATCCAAATGCCGAAGGGCGCGTTCTACGCGTATCCGAACGTGAGTTGCGTGTACGGCCGCGGTATCAATTCGAGCATGGATTTCGCCGAGAAATTGCTAGCGGAGGAGTTCGTGGCGGTAGTGCCGGGGGAAGCGTTCGGGACGAACGATCACGTGCGAATTTCGTATGCGACGTCGATGCACGAGATCACACGCGGATTGGATCGGATCGAGAAGTTCATCGGCAAGTACTCGGCGTAGGCGGAGTTACCTGGGCGCACGCGTCCAAGCGAGACAGGTCTGAATATCGGTTTCCCTTAGCAACGGGAAGTCACTTAGGATCTGTTCGTGCGTCATACCTGAGGCAAGATATTCGAGCACATCGGCGACCGTCATCCGCAGTCCGCGGATGCACGGTTGGCCGCTGCGCTTGCCGGGCTCGATTGTGATGATGCCCGTGTAGTCCATCACCCTATGTTCCTTGAGCGATGCTGATCATACTTCGACCGGATGTCAGCAAAGACCTCGGAAGCGGGCCGGCACTCGCCTCGCTCGAGTTGTTGCAGACCCTCGTTCAGTGCAGATTGGATCTCCGCGAATTCATCGTCTGCCTCGTCATCCGGTTCGGCTAAGTGCGCGGAGATCGTCATGATCCCTCTATGATACTGGCTACAGATTCCCCCGCAATTCCTGCTCGCGTTCGATCGCCTGGAACAGCGCCTTGAAGTTCCCCTTCCCGAATCCGCGGCTGCCTTTGCGCTGGATGATTTCGTAGAACACCGTTGGACGATCCTCGACTGGCTTCGTGAAGATCTGCAGCATGTAACCTTCGTCGTCGCGATCAACCAGGATCCCCAATTCCGCTAGCTGGTCCATCGGTTCATCGATCGTGCCGATGCGCGCCGACAGGGCTTCGTAATAGGACATGGGAACCTTGAGGAAGTCGACTCCTTGCGCGCGCAGGCGTGAGACGGTCCACACGATGTCGTCGGTCGCCATGGCGATGTGTTGCACACCGGGACCTTGATAAAAATCGATGTATTCCTCGATTTGGCTCTTCTTGCGACCCTCGGCCGGCTCGTTAATAGGGAACTTCACGCGACCGTTGCCGTTCGACATGACCTTCGACATCAGCGCCGAGTACTCGGTCGAAATGTCCTTGTCGTCGAAGCTCTGGTAAATCTGGAAGCCCATTACGTCGCGGTAAAAGGCGACCCAGTCGTTCATCTCGCCCCATCCGACGTTGCCGACCATGTGGTCGATGTACTTCAAGCCCGTCGGGCGTGCTACGACGTCGGTGTCGTGAATCGCCTTGAATCCGGGCATGAACGCACCGGCGTAATGCTTCCGCTCGACGAACGTGTGGATCGTATCGCCATAGGTTGCAATCGAGGCTGTGCGCACCGATCCAAAGTCATCGCGCAGTGTTTCCGCTTCGCGTATAGAACGAGCGCCTCGCGAAGTCGTCTCGCGCCATGCGGATTCCGCATCGTCAACCCACAGAGCCACATCATGCACGCCGTCGCCGTGTTTCTGAACGTGGGCCGCAATCGGATCATCCGGACGCAGCGGTGAAGTGAACACGAAGCGGATCTTGCCTTGCTCGAGAACGTACGACACACGGTTCCGCACCCCGGTCTCCGGGCCTGCGTACGCGACCAGACGGAAACCGAATGCGGAACGATAGAAATACGCGGCCTGCTTGGCGTTGCCGACGTAGAACTCGACGTAATCGGTTCCATTCAGCGGCAGAAAATCCGCCTTCGTCTGTACAGGCGTCTCGGTCGATTGGGTCAGGACTGACATACGATTTCCTCTTTCGCCGCCCGCGCGATTGCGCTCAGGCACATCTCTGTTTCTTCGATCGTTCCCGTTGAAATTCGAACGGCGTGCGGCAATCCGAACGCCGCGAGTGGACGCACGATCACGCCTTGCTCGAGCAACTGGCGGGTCAGCGCAGCCGCGGCCTCGGCCGAGTCGAGCGGCACCATCACGAAGTTCGCGCGCGACGGGGCTGTGCGATATCCCAATTCGTGCAAGCCGTCGTGGAGCATCCGCAAGGAACGCGCATTCAACTCGAGCGTTTGCTCAATGAATTCGGTATCGTCGAGGGCCGCGATGGCAGCCGCCTGTGCCAATCCGGATGGCTCGAACGGCAGCTTGATTTTCAGCAGTTGCGTAATTAGATCCTCGTGGGCGAAGCCGTATCCGACACGGATCCCGGCGAGTCCGTAGGCTTTTGAAAACGTCCGCAGGGCGATCACATTGTCATAGCGGTAGCCGAGCGAATCCGGATAGTCGGGAGTGCGCTGCGCGTATTCGAAATACGCTTCGTCCTGAATGATGAGGACGCGTTCCGGAACACGCGCATAGAACGCGTCGAACTCCTGACGCGTGAAGATAGTGCCCGTCGGATTGTTCGGATTCGCCAGGTAAATGATCTTCGTTTTCGGCGTGATGGCGGCAGCGAGTGCAGGAAGGTCGTAGTGATAATCGCGGTACGGCACCTCGCGGTACGTGACGCCGCGAGACAAAGCCGTGACCTTGAATCCGATGAACGCGGCTTCGGTCGTCAGTACTTCATCATCGTCGCCGAGGAACGTGCGGACGATGCTCGACAACAGACTTTCGGAGCCAGATCCGCAGATCACGTTCTTCATGCTGACGCCAAACCGATCGGCGAGCGCGTGGCGAAGAGCCAATCCGCCATCGCCATATCGATTGAGCCCCGCGCCCAGGGCCTTGTGCACGGCTTCTGTCGCGCGCGGCGATGTACCGAGCGGATTCTCATTCGAACCGAGCTTTGCGACGCGTGTAAGACCGAACTGACGTTTGACTTCTTCAATCGAACGTCCGGCCTCGTAAGGACGCAACTTGGCGATGTAAGGAGGGACAAGAGCCATCACCTTCAGCCTCGCACAAATGACCACCACATTCAAGTGGTGTTTATAGTAGTTTTTTGAGCAGGACGATCTGGCCCGTATGATAAAGCGCGTGGCTGACCGCGCCATGCGCCATCATCCATATTGGATATGGCTTGCCTGCGACGATCTTGAGGAGATCCGCTTCCGAAAGCGCGGCCATCTGCGCGACGAGACCGTTATGACGCTCGTGGGCCCGCGTGCGCAAAACCGCCCAATCGGCATCCGATGCATTCGGAGGAGGACTTGGAAAGTCACCTTCGATAGGTTCCGCGATGGCTTCGCCAGTGAGCCGCCGCGCGATCACATCTTCCCAGCCGGAGATGTGCGCGACGATCTCCCAGATCGAATGGGCGTCCGCGATGGGATGCGCTATCGCCTGCGCGGCGGTCACTCCGGCGAGCGCCTCATCGAGCGATGGTCCGTGCCAGGCGTCGCCTTCGAAGGCGCGTTTGAGCTGGTCGGCGAGCCGTTCCGATTCGTTGTTCATGAAGCCAGTTCCTCCGGGATGCGAACTTCGTAATGGCGCGATTGTGCTTCGAACCGGCTCAGCAGAGCGCGGGCTTTTGGCAACACAACTGCCTCCTGATACTGCTCGCCGGCGAAGGCTTTGATTGCGTCGATCGAGTCGAATCGCATAATCGTCATGAACTCGATTTCGTCCGGGCCATCGAACCGGGAGAGGCTGATGCCGTGAAAGCCTTGGATCTCTTGCGCATGGATCTTTGGGAACATCTCGTCGCGCAGGAACGCTTCGTAAGCGGCTGCGTTCGCGGCTGTTGCCGTCCATCCGCGCCAAACTCGCAGGATCATCTTGTAACCACCTAACTCCGCTAGACTGGTTACAGAATACGGGCAAACATGTAACCTGTCAAGAACCTTTAGCCGGTTACATAGGAGGATTGGATGCGCCTGCTCGAACGTCCTGTCTCGACAGCTAAGCTGCTCGGAGGGCGGTTGTGTCTCGACTTCGTCAACACCTGCGGAGGCCGTGGCGAAGATGGTTTGCCGATCGACGATCGCCTGCTCGAATACACCGACCTCGCTGCCTGGGCCGCGCGCGCCGGGCTCGAAAGCGGTCCGGCTGCTCTCAAGCTGATTAGCGCGGCCATGCACGACAGTGGCGCGGCCGCCAAGGTTTGGGAACGAGCCGTCGCGCTGCGCGAGGCCTGTTACCGGCTGCTGACCGGCAAGATCCGCCAGCAGAATCCGGCAGCGGCGGATGTCGCGATCCTCAATGGGGAATGGGTCGACGCGCTGCGCCACCGCGCTCTCGCGACGGGTCCGCCGTACTTGCGCCTGAAGTGGACGGGAAGCGAACAGGCGCTCGATCGCACGCTGTGGGCTGTCGCCGAATCGGCCGTGCAGTTACTCGCATCATCCGACAGCGGCCGTCTGCGCGAGTGCGGCGGGCCGAATTGTGGCTGGTTGTTCGAAGACGTGAGCCGCAATGGGAGCCGGCAATGGTGCGACATGCAGATGTGCGGAAATCTGGCGAAGGTCCGCCGGTTCCGCGAGCGTCAGACGTGTGAGAAGTGAAGCTGCATGGACGCGGTAAGATCGACTTTCATGCAACGAACACGCTCCTCTTCGGGTTGGACCTTTACCGCTGTGATGGCGTTGACCGGCAGCGGATGGGCCGCATCCGTGAATCCTCCGCAATGGACGCTGCCGGATGATGTCGCGCCGATTTCCGAAACGATCGAATTGAAGCTCGATCCGCGCCTGCCGACGTTCACTGGGGTTGCGACGATCGAGATCGAACTCAAAGCGAAGCGCGACGTCGTTTGGGTGAACGGGCACGATATCGAAGTCCAGAGTGCGTCGATCCGCGTTGGGGATGAGACGCGCAAGGCTACGGTTCGAACCGCTGAGAACGAGTTCATTGGACTCGATATCGGAGCGCCTGTGGGCCCAGGACACGCGACGCTGCAGATTGCGTACACGACTCAGCTCAGCGACACTGCGAAATCCGGCCCCTATCGCAGGCGGACCGATGGCGACTGGTATGCGTTCACGGTGTTCACGCCGATCGATGCGCGGCGTGCGTTTCCTTGTTTCGATGAGCCGCGATTCAAGATCATTTGGAACACGTCGATTCAGGTCAAGGGCGACGATAAGGCGTTTGCGAATGCGCCAGAAGCGTCGGTCGATGATCAGCCGGATGGGGCGAAACTGGTCCACTTCGCTCCGACACAGAAGATCGCGTCGGAGGTGGTCGCGTTCGCGGTTGGTCCCTTTGATGTCTACGACGGCGGACATGCCGGAGCGCGGGAAACCGCAGTGAGGGTCCTCACTCCGCGCGGCCATGGAGCCGAAGGAAAGACTGCCGCGGAGGCCACGCGGCGCGTGTTGCCGAAGCTTGAAGCGTACACGGGGATCCCGTATCCATGGGCGAAACTCGATCACGTCGGACTTCCCGAGGGAGCCTTCGGAGCGGTCGAAAATCCTGGATTGATCACCTACATCGCGCGGGCGTTGCTGCTGCCGGCGGACGCGCCGGAAGCGAAAGTGCGGGCCCTTGACGGACTCGAGGCGCATGAGATCGCGCATCAGTGGTTCGGCAATCTGGTGACGCAAGCGACTTGGGAAGATGTTTGGTTGAGCGAGGGTTTCGCGACGTGGTTTTCTTCCGAAGTAATGGATGAATTCGAACCTGCGGCGAATGAACATGTGAAGCTCGAAGCTCGGCGCGCGCGCATCATGGCGGCGGATGATTCGGCAAAGTCGCATCCCGTACACAATCCCAAGCACACGCGGGCCGAGATGGATTCGGTCTATGATCAATTTCCCTATCAAAAAGGCGCTGCGATTCTGTTGACGATGGAAGGCTGGCTCGGCAAAGACAAGCTCCGCGATGGGTTGCGCGCGTACCTGCAGAAGTACTCGATGAGCAATGCCTCGTCATCGGAATTGGCGTTTGAATTGAGCAAAGCGAGTGGTGTGGCTGATGTGGAGCCGGTGCTCGAATCGCTGCTCAATCACAAGGGCGTGCCCGAGATCGAAGGTAGGTTCGATTGCGACCAAGGCAAGGCAACCATTGTGCAGGCGGCGCCGCCGGGCGACAAGGTCCAGGCGATTCCTGTGTGTTATCGCGCCGAAGGGGGCGCGGCCGCGTGCATCGTTTCGAAGTCCGCCAAGACGGAGGTCGCGGTGAACGGATGTCCGACTTGGATTGAGTGGAACTCCGGGGGCATGGGCTATTTCCGGACGCGCTACACGGGCCTTTCCGCAGTGCCGCCGCTCGATCAGTTGACCGCTCCGGAGAAGCTGACGCTCGCGCTCGATTTGCGTTGGTCGATTGAGAGGGGCGCGCTGACGCGCGAAGATGTGGCTGAAGTGATGAAGGCGCTCGAGCAGGATCCGAATCCCGACGTTGCCGCGGCGGCTGCTGGTCCGAAGAGCAAGTGAGCGGATGTGTTATCTTTGTGTACACAAGAGGTACACATAAGTATGCCGCAGCCCACCAAAGTCGGGATCCGCGAGTTCCGTGAGAATCTCGCTGATTATCTGGAGTCGAAGAAGCCGGTCGCGATTACGCGGCATGGCGAGACGATCGGCGTCTACATTCCGACGCGGCGCAAGCCAGCGGATGCTGCTCTCGAGGCGTTCCGCGTCGCCGGAGAAAGGATGCAGGAGATGATCAAGGCGGCAGGCGTAACCGAAGAAGAGCTCATGGAGGATGTCAAGGACGCGCGCCGCTTGAAACGCTTGAAGAAGAAGGGATGATTCGCGCCAATATCGTATACTGCGTTATTCGCAAGACAAAATTTCGAACGGGGTGGCAATGAGCAAGACAGATCCGCAGCCGGCTAGCGCCGGCACGTTCCATGCAGGACTCGGTACGTATGATTCCACCATGATGGTCGCCGGGTCGATGATCGGATCCGGCATCTTCATTGTGTCGGCGGATATGTCGAGGATGATCGGTAGTCCAGGATGGCTGCTGCTTGCGTGGCTGCTGACGGGCCTGCTCACCGTGACGGGCGCGCTCAGCTATGGCGAACTGGCCGGCATGATGCCGAAGGCCGGGGGCCAGTACGTCTATCTGCGGGAGTCGTTCTCACCGTTGTGGGGCTTCCTATATGGATGGACGTTGCTGCTCGTCATACAGACCGGCACCATCGCGGCCGTCGGTGTCGCGTTCGGACGCTTCCTTGGAATTCTGTGGCCAACCATCGGCGAGGAGCACTACATCATTCCGCCGGTGCATATCACGAGCGGCTTTGCGCTCTCGCTCTCGACAGCGCAACTGGTCGCGGTTTTGGTTATCGCGTTTCTCACGTGGACGAACTCTCAGGGCCTCAAATATGGCAAGTGGGTGCAGAACATTTTCACCACGGCGAAGCTGGGAACGCTGGCCGCGCTCATCCTGATCGGAATCTTTCTCGCATGGAATGCGAAGGCCGTCAGCGCCAACTTCGGCGATCTGTTCACGGCGCGTGGATACGATGAAATTGTTCCTGGCTTGACGGCTGCGACGGGCTTCGGATTGTTCGTTGGCATCTGCGTATCGCAGACCGGCTCGCTGTTTTCGTCGGATGCCTGGAACAATATTACGTTCACCGCCGGTGAGGTCAAGGATCCGAAACGCAACATCCCGCTGTCGCTCGCGTTCGGCACGGCGATCGTGATCACCGCGTATTTGTTGTGCAATATCGCCTATTTGGTGGCGCTGCCCCTCGATCAAATCCAGCGCGCGCCTTCCGATCGCGTCGCAACCGCGATGCTGCAAACTGTCTTCCCTGGACTCGGGGTGACGATCATGGCAGTCGCGATCATGGTCTCGACTTTCGGATGTATGAACGGATTGATTCTCTCGGGTGCGCGAGCCTATTACGCGATGGCGAAAGATAAGCTGTTCTTCGCGCGCGGCGGGCAGTTGAATAAAGCGGGCGTTCCCGGATGGGCGTTGCTGATACAGGGAATTTGGGCGGCGTTTCTCGTGTTGCCGCGCACGTATAATCCGGCGACGAAAGCGTACGGCAACCTCTATAGCAACCTGCTCGATTACGTCATCTCAGCCGCGCTGATTTTCTACATCCTGACGATCGCGGGAGTGTTTCGCCTGCGGGCCACGCGTCCCGATGCGGAGCGGCCGTATAAGGCGTTCGGATATCCGATCATTCCGGCGCTGTACATTATTGGAGCGGCGACGATTCTGATGGTGCTGTTCCTCTACCGCTCCGAAACTACTTTTAAAGGCTTGGGAATTGTGCTGCTGGGCGTTCCTGTTTACTACTTGCTCTCGCGGCGGACGAATTGAGACTTTAGATTTTGGGCTTGGGCGGGGGCAGTTCGCGGGCCTGGCACTGCGACTCGAATCCTTTCACTCCGTGCTTGCCATCGCAGAACGGTTTGTTCTCAGAAAATCCGCAGCGGCACAAGCTGATCGCCGTGCGTCCGGCGAGTCCGTACTCGTTGCCGTCTGTATCGACGATCGTAAAATCGCCTTCGAGGCGAATGGGGCCGTGGTTAAATACTGTGACTTTTGTTGCCATGGGAGCATCGTACCAGACCGCGCCCGCGCGGCTATAATGACCGTGTGCTGCGGGTTTTTGTTTTCGCCACGCTGCCTGCCTCGGCGCTATTGATCATGGCGCAAACGACTCCTCCGCTCGCGCCTCCGGGGATTATGCTGTTCGCAAATGCGCGAGCAAAAATGCAGAGCCACCTCAAGGGCCAGCCGAATTATATCTGTCTTGAAACGATCGAACGCTCACAGCGCGATGCGCGTAAGAAGCGCGATTCCCTTCTCGATGTTCTGCGGCTCGAGGTCGCTGTGATCGGCCATAAGGAGATGTATGCGTGGCCGGGCTCGAATCGATTTGATGACACCGAACTCGTCGATATGGTTCCCCGCGGTGGAACTATCGGCTCGGGCGCTTTCGAAATTCATGCCTGGAACTTGTTTTTCTCCGGCGGGCCGAGTATTGGGCCTGCTGAATGGACCATGATCAAGGGCCATCGCCTCGCCCGGTATCCATACGATGTGACGCAACTCTCGAGCAGCTTTCGGCTCAGCGTGAATCGCAGTAGGGACTGGACGGTGGTTGCGTATCATGGCTCCATCTGGATTGATCCGGAGAGCGAGGAGGTCACGCGGATCCAAATAATCGCGGATCAGATTCCGCCGCAGTTGGGTCTGCTGCAAACCGATACGGTGGTCGATTTCGGCGAGATCCAGATTGATGGGCAGCCTTATCGCCTGCCGGTCGAAACCAGCGAAACCGTGACAATGTTTTCGGGTGTGGAGGATCGCAATGCTGGGCGGTTCTCGGCCTGCCGCAGGTTTGTGGGCGAGAGTAAGTTGGTGTTCGGAGACGTTCCTCCCGCGGCGGATAAGCCGCCCGCGCCTATGTTGACGACGGTCACGCTGCCGGCGGGACTTGCCATCGATCTCGAATTGTTGACGCCTGTCGACTCCGATTCGTCGAAAACCGGGGATCCGATCGAGGGGGTGTTGGCATCTTCAATAAAACATAAGAAGCAGATCCTGTTTGAAAAAGGAAGCCGGGTCGATGGGCGTCTCGTGCGGCTGCAGAAGAACGGACGCTCGATTGAGGCCGAGCTGCGGTTCTACTCGATTTCGAGCGCTACGCAGCAGGCGGATTTTACGGGTATTGCGGAAGCGGCGAATACCGCGCTCGAGCCGATGCCCAGCGCTTTCGAGGCCGTGCCGGGACAGGTGGGCCGCATACGGATCCGGTTATGGGGGGATCGTTTGAACGTGCGCCGTGGGAAGCGGATCCGATGGGTCACGACCGCTCCGCCGCGAGTGGCAACAGAGGGGCATTGATGATTCCCTTGTTGTTGCTGGTGATGGCAGCGGAGCCTCCACCTGATACGCAGCTCTTCGACCGGGCTCGCGCTAACATGGTGCAGATTCTCGCGCGGCAGCCGAATTATGTGTGCGTCGAAACCATCGACCGCAGCGAGCGGGCGAAACCGAAGGCGCGGTTTGAGACCGTCGATTCGCTGCGTCTCGAAGTCGAGTTCGTCGATAAGCACGAGTTGTACGCATGGCCGGGCTCGAAGAAATTCGACGAGACGAACATCCTCGATCTGGTTCCAGAAGGTTCATCGATCGGCACGGGCGCGTTTGCGGGGCATGCGCAAATCCTGTTTCATACAAACGCGGCGATCGTGAATGGAGGCTATTGGGTTACCGAGGACGGCAAGCGCATGGCGCGATTTCTGTTTACCGTGCCGGTGAGCCGCAGCCGTTATTTGCTCATGAAATCGCGCAAGGTCGCGGATGTCGTCGGTTATTCGGGAGACATATGGATCGAGGCGGATACGGCGCGGGTCGCCAAAGTCGCGCTGCACGCGGTCGATATTCCGGCGCGGCTCGATATCCAATCGACGCAGACGGTCATTAAATACGGCGAGACGAAAATCGGCACGGGGAGTTTCTGGTTGCCCGCGGAGTCGATCGAGGAGGTCACGACATCCGATGCGCGGACGGATCGGAACGTTACGACCTTTTCCGGATGCCGGGCGTTCTTGGGAGAGAGCATGCTGCGCTTCGACGATCCTGCGGAGGCCGCGTCGCTTCCTGTGACGGCCGAGCCTGCGAAGGCGGTGGACTTGCCTGTAGGCACTACGTTCCAGATCGAATTTGGAGCCGAAGTCGATTCGAGGAAGATCCATGTGGGGGATCCGGTGCCGGCGGCGCTCGCTTCGGATATCAAACATAACGGCCAGATTTTGTTTGCGAAGGGAAGCGCGGTCGAGATGCGAATCGTGCGCGTCCAGCGGATTGGAAACTGGATCGGAATGGAGTTTGCGCTCGGCGACGTGACGGCGACGGGCGCGGTGGCGCGGTTATGGGCATTGCCGATCGTGATGCCGGAAGCGTCCTCGGCGCGGAATGCACCGCAGATTCAACGCGACGATAAACGTCCTGGTATGGGAACGCTCGTCGTAGGCGGAAATCATATGGTGATTCGCAGGGGCTTCGAGATGCCGTGGACGATCGTCGTTCCAGCGAGAAGAAAGGTGCAGTGATGATTACAACGATCGCCGCATTGGCGCTTCTCGTGGCCGAATCGCCGGCGGCTCCGCCGTCGATGGAGTTGTTCGAAAAAGCCCGCCAACACATGGCGGAGACGCTCGTGAACCAGCCCAACTACGTCTGTATCGAGACCATCGAGCGCAGCGAGCGCACCAATGCCAAAGCGAAATTCCAGATGGTCGATTCACTGCGGTTCGAAGTCGCGTACCTCGATCATCGTGAGCACTTCGCGTGGCCGGGCTCGAAGAGATTCGACGAGACGAGCGTGCTCGATCTCGCGCCGGGTGGCGCGTTGATCGGCACTGGCGAATTCGCGGGCCACGCTTACCTGCTGTTCCGTACCAAGGCCCCCGCGATCGGCGCGGGCTCCTGGTCGACTGAGGACGGCAAACTTTACGCGCGGTTCCCGTTCACAGTTCCGACCAGCCGCAGCCGCTACGAGGTCATGAACTCGCGAAACGATGGTGAGTATGTCGGATATTCCGGAGGCATCTGGATCGATTCCGCGTTGGGGCGCGTGACCCGGATCCGTTTGCACGCCGATGAGATTCCGGGGCGTTTGGGAATTGCATCGAGCGAGTCGACGATCGACTATGGGCCTGCGACAATCGGCGAGCGGGAGTCCTGGCTGCCCGTGCAATCGACCGATGAGATCGTCATGGCGAGAGGCGTCGCGGACCGGAACGTCACGTCGTTCTCAGGATGCCGTGCTTTTACCGGCGAGAGTACGCTCCGCTTTGACGACGTTCCGCTGACGCCGTCGGGCTCAGCCGTTGCGGCACCGTTGAAGATGATGGAATTGCCCGCAGGCATTCGGTTCGAAGTCCGATTTCTCGACGCAATCGATTCGAACAAGGTCCATGTCGGCGATCCGATGCGCGCGGAGTTGGCGTCCTCTATCAAACATGAAGGTGAGATTTTGTTTGAGAAAGGGAGCGCTGTCGAAATGCGACTGGTGCGCATTCAGAGGTCTCGTGAAGCGACTGCGCTTGTTTTCGCCGCCGGCGATGTTACGTCGCCGACCGCAAGGGCGCGCGTCAACGCGGTGCCGAGCGAGGACACGCGTTCGCATGTGCTGTATTCGGGCGGATTTCCACAAATGATGGGCGATCCGAAAAAGCCCGGCCTGATTACGATTTTCGTACAGGGGAACCGCCTCGAAGTCGCGAAGGGCTATGGCTCAACCTGGTCGACCGTGCCCCCTTTACACCCGGCGGCGGTCGTCAGCCACGAGCGATAAACAATCGGGGCCGACATTCGGCCCTCGGGCTTGGCACAATCTATGTAGGGGAAAACCCGCCGCACGTCCGAAACGAGGAACGAGATTGATCCATTTCCATAATGACAACGGTCCGCAGTTTGAGGAGGCTTTTCGCTTTGCCCAGAACCAGGTGAAGAAGATCATTGAGCGGACTCCCGTCTTTTATCCGATGTACACGAGAGATGGGAAGTGGAAGCACGACGGCGCGTCGTGGACGGATTGGTGCGACGGCTTTTTTCCGGGCATGATGTGGATCTTCCAGAAGCGCGCCGTTGAGACAGGAGGCGATGGGCAGTATTGGATGGATCAGGCGATCCGCTATTCGAAGCCGCTCGAGCCGCGCAAGGATGATAAGGATTCGCACGATCTCGGGCTGTTGTTCCTGCCGACCTATCATCGCTGGTATCGGGCGACGAAGGATCCGCATGTGAACGAGGCGCTCATACAGGCCGGGCGCACGCTGGCACTTCGGTTCAATGAAAAAGGAAATTATCTGCGGTCGTTCGTGGCGGAGAATTCGCTGTTCATCGACATCATGATGAACGTCGGGCTGATCTTCTATGCAGCTCGCGAATTAGGCGACAAGCGGCTGCGCGATATCGCGGTGCGGCACTGCTACACGACGCGGCGGGTGCTGGTGCGCGGCGATGGATCGACGGCGCATGAGGGGATCTTCGACCTCGATACGGGCGCATTTCTGCATCAGTCGACGCAGCAGGGCTATCGCGGCGATTCGTGCTGGTCGCGCGGTTTGGCGTGGGGACTGTATGGATTCACGGCCTGCTATGAGTACAGTTCCGATCCATACTTCTTTGACACGGCGGAGCGGCTGGCGGATTATTACATCACGCATTCTTCCGGCGATGGGATTCCGCCGTGGGATTACAATGCTCCGGCAGGTAAGCGGGTGTTGGTCGATACGTCGGCGGCGGCGATTGCGGCGGCGGGACTGCTGCGTTTGTCGCGGATGCATGGCGATCCTTCGAAGGCCCATTTTTATTGGGAAGTCGGGACGCAGATCGTCAAGACGCTGTGCGACAAGTACCTGGCAGCGTCGGATAAGAAGTGGGAAGGGATCCTGCGTGGGGGCGTGTACCACTTGCACAAGGGGCTCGGCGTGGACGAGTCGGTGATGTGGGGCGAATACTATTTCGTCGAAGCATTGGCACGCGTGTTACCGCGGACGTCCTGATCTTTTTAACGCCGCCAGGGCCGCAGGACGCGGTATTCGGGCGTCGCGGTCGCCGACTGCTTGTTTACCTGCAGCAACTGCCGACCGGCTAAATTGGCGACGGCGGTTTGCACGGCGCTCTTCGAGAGTCCGGTAGCCTCTGCGATGGTTTGATAGCTGGCGCGGACCTTTGAGGTCCGCAGGCGCTTCGATTCGCTCAGCAGGTGAAGATAGACAAGAAATCCGGAGGGCGAACGATCGTGCTCGACCAGGTCGCGCATGAGAACTGTGAAGACGTACTCGTCGATTGCTATTGTTTTCGCCACTATAGTAATCTATCATATAGTGCCGGATACGTGATTGACGGAGGCCGCGGAAATCCGTATGCTCGATCACGAGGGGTTACAAAAGACATGATTAAAGGCATTAAGTTCGCGAGCATTCCGGTTTCCGATCAGGACCGGGCGCTCGCGTTTTACACGGAGAAATTGGGATTCAAAATCCTCACTGATCAGCCGTTCGACGGTAAGCAGCGCTGGATTGAGCTGTCGATTCCGGGTGCCGATACCGGAGTCGTACTGTTCACTCCGGAGGAGCATAAGGCACGGATCGGGACGTTTTCCGGAATTAGTTTTCACTGTCAGGATTTGCAGAAGACGTACGATGAATTGCTCGCGCGGGGCGTGGAATTCAATGGGCCGCCGAAGAAGGAGCCGTGGGGATCGTTCGTTACTTTGAAGGATCCGGACGGGAACAAGTTCGTCTTGTCGTCGCGATGAAGCTCGTTTGCTAAAAAAGTTCGCCGTTCTCGCTTTCCAGGGCAGGAGAGGAGACGGTTATGCCCATCAGTCCGCACAACATCATCCGGCCCGTCCGAATGACGGCGAAAACCTTTGTCCCACCGAAGGGAAATCGGGTAAAAGTCGGCGACAACGATACCTGGGAAACGCTGGCCGTCCGAGCGCATACGACGGCTTGGGCGCTGATCCGCTATAACTATCCCGGGCTTTCCACCGATCAGCCGACGGCGACGCGCGAGGTCAACTGGTATTTGGAATCCTACGTTGGCTGCACGCTTCTTGACAGAGATCAGAGGAATTATCGGTTCAGTTCGGCCGACAATCCGGGGTTCATATGGCTGCCGGTTCCGGGCGCGGCGGAGACGGCCGACGAGGCGGTGCGCAGGATTGTGTTGGGCGTGCTGCGTGGCCCAGGCATCTCGGGTCTGAACTTCGGCGTCGGCCGGATTTATGTCGCTTCGACCAGCTATGAACGAGTGGCGCAAGCGATCGAGCGGGGATTTATCACCGTCCACGCCAACCCCGCCATGGTCAACATGGCGCAGTACGATGAGAACGCGAACCGGATTGATGTCGCGCCTGGGATGACCGACTTCGCGCTCGTCGTGCACGAGTGCACGCACGCGATTTTTGACATCGGAGACTATAGCTCGACGGCGGAGGAGTCGGAGGGGATTGCGTATATCGCGCAGGCGTTATATGTGATTCGACGGTGGGGTCCGCAGCCGCGGTATTTTCCGAGCGCCGATTTCAAGGATCCACTGAGCTGGCTCTCGTGGCAGATGCTCTTCGACGAGGCCAGCCGGCTGGCGACGAAACTGGTAACGACACCTTACATTTCGGCGGACGAGGCTTCCACATTTTTCTGGGCGATCGCGCACACGAATTTCTACCGCGGACGGGCCGGGAAAGCGGATGGATACAACGGGATCGATCCGGCGTTTTATTGAGCGGAATTCTTGCGCAGAATCGGAGCGAGCACCTTTACGTCGCCGTCGATCTTGTCGTGGATCTCGAGGCGTAGCAGCTTCGCGATCAACGGGTAGATGTTGATGTTTTGGAACTCGTCGATGACGAGTCCTTTCTTTAAATCCGGGCCCGCGGCGAAGAAACTGGCGCGCATTTCAGGGACGGATTCGAGGTCGAAGCCGTGGGTGCCCTTCTGCGGCGGACCCGTGCGGGGCGGGCGTTTCGGATCGATGAGGCCGATTCCCACGCGCTCGACTGAGAACACGACGAGGTCGCCGATTCTCTTGTTGTCCGAATAGTGCAGGCGAGCGGGAATGTCGGCTCTGCGGTAGACCACGAATCGCGGATCATGCGCGCGGGTGAGCGCGTCGTAAATCTCGTCGATCTTGTGAGTATCGCTCGAGTAGACCTTGAAATCCGTCCCGGCGCCGGATGTGAGTACGCCATCGAAGTTCGCGAGTTTGCCGAGGTCGATCATCGGCGCGACGTTCGCCATTCCATGGTCGGAGACGATGAAGATGTCGATCTTCTGGTGTGCCTTTTTGAGCTTCGCGAACAGGTCGCCGAGCGCGCGGTCGACGGTCTGAACAGCGGCGCGCGTCTCTTCCGAGTCCGGGCCGGACTCGTGCCCGGCATGGTCGACATCCGAAAAGTAGAGCGTGATAAAGTGCGGACGCTTTGCCTCCGGCAGCTTCAGCCACTCGACTACCTGGTCGATTCGGGTTTCATTCTTGATCTTCCCGTCGTAGGGCATCCAGTAGGTGGGGCGCCGCCCGTCGACTTCGTAATCGCTGCCTGGCCAAAAGAAAGATGCCGTCGTGACGCCTTGCTGACCGGCGAGTACCCATAGCGGCGTTCCTCCCCAGAATCGGGTGTCCGCGGCGACCTTGGGGTCGTTGAAGCGGAACTGCTTGTTCATGTCGAGATCCCAGAAGGCGTTTTCGACGATGCCGTGGTGGGCGGGGTAGAGGCCGGTGGCGATCGTGTAATGGTTCGGGAACGTTGTGGTTGGAAACGACGGAAGCATCGCTTTGGCGCGGACGCCGTTCTTCGCGAAAGCGAGAATATTCGTGGCGTGATATTTCTCCGCGTAGTCATAGCGGAAGCCGTCGAGCGAGATCAGCAGCACGGTCGGACGGGAGGCGGCCCATCCGGTGGCGGCGGCGCAGCAGGAAGCTAATAAGAGGAGGAGATTGCGGCGGGTCATCGTTGCGTCCACTATGATGGCATGCGACGGCTACACTAGAGTTTCAATCCCTCCATGGACTTCCTCGAACAGGTACGCTCGTCGGCCGATATCGCGGACGTCATCGGCAGCTACATGATCATCAAGCGGGCCGGGCCGAGCCGGTATTCTGGGCTTTGTCCGTTCCATAAAGAGCGGACGCCGTCGTTTTCGGTCAATACGGCGAAGCAGTTCTACCACTGTTTCGGATGTAAGGCTTCTGGGGACGTTTTCAAATTTGTACAGGAGATCGAGGGGATCTCGTTCTGGGAGGCGCTGAAGGCGCTGGCGGAGCGTTACGGGATCCCGATTCCGCGACGCGACGATGCGGCGGCTGACGCGGAGACGAAATTACGCGCCGCTTTGTATCGAATGCACGAAATCGCGCAAGAACAATTCTCGGCGAATTTGTTTTCGCAGGCGGGAGTCGCGGCGCGGGATTATTTGAAACGGCGGGGGCTCGATCGGGAGGCGGCGACGACGTTCGGACTTGGGTATTCCGATCCTTCCGGGCAGGCGCTGATCCGGCGGTTTCAGGCGGAAAATTTCACGGCCGACCAGTTGCGGGCGTCGGGGCTGGTGCGCGAGCGCGAGTCCGGGGGCTGGTACGACATGTTTCGGGGGCGCCTGATGTTCCCGATTCATTCCGAGCGCGGAAAGATTATTGCCTTCGGCGGGCGGGCGATGTCGGATGAAGAACAGCCGAAATATTTGAACTCGCCGGACACGGAGATTTACCACAAACGCGAGGTCCTTTATAACCTGCATCGGGCGAAGGAATCGATCCGGCAGAACGGGCGCGCGGTGTTGGTCGAGGGTTATATGGATGTCATCGGCGTGTTCGCCGGCGGCGGCGTTCAGGAAGTGGTGGCCAGTTGCGGGACTGCGTTTGTCGATTCGCAGGCGCGGGCCATTAAACGGCATTGCGATACGATTTACGTCAATTTCGATCCGGATCCGGCTGGGACCAAGGCGACTACGGAACGGATCCCTTTGTTGTTGCGGGAGGGGTTCAAGGTGTTCGTGGTGGAGCTCGAAGAGGGGCTCGATCCGGACGAATATGTCAAGAAGCACGGGGCCGAGCGGTACCGGGAGCGGTTCCAACATGGCTCGAAATACTTTCATTGGCTGGCGGATCAGGCGCGGCGGAAGCATGGGTCGTCGGCGGAGGGACGGACGGAGTCTTTGAAGAGCCTGTTGCCGGCGCTACAGGACGTACAGGACGCAGCCGAGCGGCTGGCGATCGCGGACGAGATGGCGGACCTGATGGGGGTGTCGCCGGAAGAGCGGGTCCGGAGCGGATTCCGCAAGGCGGCGCGGGACCGCAAGGCGGATGCGATGAATCGCTTCGAGACGAAATTGCCGGCGCGGGAGCGGGAATTGCTGCATGCTTTGCTGGCGAATCCGGCGGCGCGGGAGGCGGTGCTGGGGCGGCTGATGGCGACGAACAGCTTCAAGAATCTGACGGCGCGGCCGATCCTCGAAACCTTAGCCCGCATGGTGGAAGCCGGCGCGGAAATCACGTTTGGGAGCCTCGAAGCGCGCCTTGAGAATCCGCAAAAGACCCTACTGCACGAGTTAATTTCCGCCGATGAGATAGAGGACGACGGAGGCGGCGATACCGCTGCGATCAGTCTCGAGCAGGCCTTGCGATGCCTGGAAACGCTGGAGTCGGACGATCGGACTCAGGCGCGCGGCGAGATGAAGGCGAGAGTCCGCGCGGCCGAACGGGCGGGCCGGTTCGAGGAAGCTTTGCAGTTGATGAAGGATCTCGAAGACATGGATCGCGGGGGAAATCGCTAGCAGGCGGATCGGATGAAGAGGAACGACCCCAAATCCTTTTCTGTACGCTACACTGGTGGGGTCTGGAACCTGGTTGAATGTGAGAGCAGCGAGCGGCTCAACCGCGTGGGGCAACGCTTTTAGGGACACGTGAAGTAGCACATGGAAGGCAGCAAAGAAAAAAGCTACGTCATCTTTGACGAGACCAGCGAGTTGATCAGCGATGAATTCCCCGTTCGCGACCTGGGGGATTTGGCAATCGAGTTCGACGGCCCTGATGAGTTGATCGAAGACGGCGGCAAACTCGACTTCGACAAGAAGGCCGACGACGAGTTCACCGATCTCGACCTCAACGCCGATTTCAGTGACAAGACCAACGATCCGGTGCGCATGTACCTGCGCGAAATGGGTACGGTTCCGTTGCTGACGCGCGAAGGCGAAATTGAGCTCGCGAAGCGGATCGAGCGCGGCGACCGGAACGTCAACAAAGTCCTCTCGCGTTCACCGCTGGTGATTCGGGAAGTGCTGGCGTTGCGCGAGCAGATCCAGTCGAATCCTGATCGGATCCGGGACGTGCTGGCTCTGCCTGATCCGGAAGGTGAGGAAGAAGATCTCACCGCGCCGATCAATCAATTACAGGAAACGATCGACGAGATCGAGAAGCTATATAAAAAGGTACAGGCAACGCGGCAGAAAATGCTGGCGGTGTCGCGCAACCTGAAGCCGAAGCAACACCGCGGCATGCGTTGGATGATGGGGCGTACGCAGGTCACCATCTCGGGCATGATCCGCGACATCCAGTTCAGCCTGCAGATGAAGCGGCACCTGATCGGCGTCCTACGCCGCAAGGTCGACGAACTGAAGCCCCTCGAGAAGGAAGTCGCGCAGATCCAGCGGAAGCTCGAGGACACGCAGAATCAGCATACTCCGCAGGCGACGCTGCTGGGAAAAGATCTCCGAAAAGATCTGAAAGCGGCGACGCAGGTCATTCAAGATATTGAAGAGGAATGCGGCACGCCGTTCCCCGATTTGCGGCGGACGTTGCAGATTGTCGAGCGGGGTGAGGCGGAGGCCGAGGTTGCGAAGAAGCGGCTGATCGAAGCTAACCTGCGCCTCGTTGTTTCAATCGCTAAACGATATACGAACCGCGGGCTGGCGTTCCTTGATCTGATTCAGGAAGGCAATATCGGGCTCATGAAGGCGGTCGATAAATTCGACTACCTTCGGGGATATAAATTTTCAACGTACGCCACGTGGTGGGTGCGGCAAGCGATTACGCGGGCGATCGCGGATCAGGCGCGGACGATCCGCATCCCGGTCCACATGATAGAGACGATCAATAAGCTCGTGCGGACTCAGCGTTTGCTGCAACAGGAGTTGGGGCGCGAGCCGACTACGGAAGAGCTGTCGGCGAAGATGGAGCTGCCGCTTGGGAAGGTCCGGAAGGTGTTGCGGATTGCGCAGGAGCCGATTTCGTTAGAGACTCCGG
>DASXZC010000242.1:0-11572 GCA_036502165.1 Bryobacteraceae bacterium | reverse complement strand
CCAGGTCGGATGATATTCCTCCAGCCACGACAGAAACGTCGCCGGATCAAAGCCCGCACTGCAAACGACGCTTCCGCCGGCGAGTAACTGCGCGAGCGAACTCAACAGTCCCTGCAGATGGAAAAGCGGCATCATGCTGAGGAAGCGGTCCGAGCTGGTCAGATTTAGAGTCCGGCGCGTGTTGGCCGCCATGGCCGTGAGATTGGAATGAGTCAAGGGAGCGATGCGCGCTTTTCCAGTCGTTGCGGACGTGTGAAGCAGCAACGCGACATCATCGCCAGACAATCTTTCAGGGAGTCGATCGCCGGCCGGGGATTCGCCGCCGGACTCGACTTCGAGTACGAGGATTCCATGCTTTTGAGCGATCTCTTCCGCCGGCGAGTCGAGGCTCGGATCCACAATCACGGCTCGTGCTTCAAGATCAGTAAGCGTGGACTGAATTTCCGAGCCTCGCAAAGCCGGATTGAGGATGGCGCAACCGGCGACGGAAGCGACCCCGAGAAAGGCTGCCATCAAGTCCGCACCGTCTGGCAATACCAATGCAACGGAATCCTTTCGTCTGATTCCCGCGTTGTTTAGCCTGTGCGCAACCGCTGCGATTCGATCCTGTAAGCCTGCAAAGGTGAGCTTTGTCCCCGTTGGCTCAATCAGTGCGACTGAGTTGGGCGAAACCGCGGCGTGTCTGGCAAGCTCCAGTAGAGCTCCTGGGCACGTTGCTATCCCCGGCGTTGCCACGAAGGTCGAATTATAGCGCGATTTGCCAGTGTTGCCGCCAAGATGGGATCTTTGAAGTCATGTCGACGAAAGGGCTAATCAGAATTGCCCGTTCGATTCGCAGCGGTTCGCGATTGTCATTGTGCGCGGATTGATTTCCGGGCTCTTGATGAGCTTCTTCCTGTTGCCGACGTTGTACGTCTGGGTTGACTTCAAGCTATCCTCGATGGACGGGTAGAATTGAAGTCAACGTGCCACCACTGATCGAGTTCCGGCAAGTCGCCTACCAGGTCAGCGGCAGGGACATTCTGCGCGGCGTCAACCTCACGATTGAGGATCATGAAACGCTGGTGCTGTTGGGCCGCAGCGGATCCGGCAAGACGACTTTGTTGAAGATGATCAACCGGCTGCTCGAGCCGAGCCAAGGGACGATCACGTTCCAAGGCAAGGCGCTCTCCGATTGGGATCCGATCCGGCTGCGGCGCAGCATCGGGTACGTCATTCAAGATGGCGGACTCTTTCCGCACCACACAGTCGAGCAGAACGTCGGACTCGTTCCGCGCCTCGAGAATTGGGCCGCCGAGAAAACGCAAGCGCGAGTGAAGGAGCTGCTCGAGGCGGTCGGACTGGCCGCGTCGACTTATGCGTCTCGCTATCCGCGGCAGCTTTCAGGTGGAGAAAAACAGCGCGTAGGAATCGCTCGCGCGCTCGCCGCCGATCCCGTCTTGTTGCTGCTCGACGAGCCGTTCTCGGCGCTCGATCCGGTGACGCGATTCGGGATGCAGAAGCACTTCGCCGAACTGACGAAATCGTTCGGAAAAACGGCGATCTTCGTCACGCACGACATACGCGAGGCGCTGATGCTGGGCACTCGCATCGCCGTGTTGAAGGACGGGCAGATCGAGTTGATCGTTCCTCCGAATGAGTTCTCGAAAGCCGAAACTCCGGAAGCGAAGGCGTTCCTCGCGACTCTCGAAAGCGGTGCTCATGCGGGCGTCTGAAATTTTCGAAGTCTCGATGGAGCATCTGCTGCTCGTCGGAATTTCCGTGGGCGTGGCTCTCGCAATTGCCACTCCGCTGGCGATTCTGTTGCTCACTCGCGCTCGTTTGCGCCGATGGACACTCGCCGCGGTGAACGTCATTCAAACGATCCCCAGCCTCGCGTTGTTCGGCCTGCTGTTGCCCATTCCATTCATTGGCGGCGTTGGAAAGCAGACGGCCATCATCGCGCTGGTGCTCTACGCGCTGCTGCCGATCGTTCGCAATATGGTCGTCGGTATTTTGGGCGTCGATGCGGGAGTTCGTGAATCCGCTGTCGCGATGGGGATGACCGGATCGCAGGTGTTGTGGCAGGTCGAAGTGCCACTCGCGATTCCAACGATCCTCGCAGGAGTGCGCATCGCAACCGTCTCGACGATCGGCACAGCCACTATCGCCGCGGCCATCGGCGGCGGCGGACTCGGCACATTTGTATTTCGGGGAATCGCCAGCGCCAATATGACGACTGTTCTGGCAGGCGCAATACCTGCCGCCTTACTCGCTATCATCGCGGATGAGGTATTGGAATGGCTCGAACGCCGGTTGTCTTATTAAGCATCCTGTTAGCCGCAGCGGGATGCTCGCACAAGCCGAGAATCGTAGTTGGATCGAAGAATTTCACTGAGCAAGTCGTGCTCGGTGAGATCATTGCAGCCCAGATCGAACGCCGTCTTCCGGGAGTCGAAGTCGATCGCAAACTCGACTTGGGTGGGACGCTGCTCGCGCATGAAGCGTTGAAGAGCGGCTCCATCGACATTTATCCGGAATACACAGGAACTGCGCTGACCGCGGTCTTGCATCAGCCGCCGATTCGGGATTCTGAGGCCGGATTTCAAAAGCTGCAAGACGAATACCGGAAGTGGCAGCTCGAGTGGATGCCTCCGCTTGGTTTCAACGACAGCTTTGCGATGGTCGTAATGTCGGATCTGGCGCGCGAGCAGAATCTGAAGACGATCAGCGACGCCGTCAAGCGGCCTTGGAAACTGGGCGTCGGATACGAGTTCGTAGAGCGTCCCGATGGACTGAAAGGCATGCAGGAAGCGTACGGCTTGAGGCTCGAAGGAGATCCGATCACGATGGACCTTGGATTGCTTTATCAAGCTCTGAGATCGAAAAAGGTCGAGATGGCCGCGGCGAATGCGACGGATGGAATGCTCGCTCATCAAGAGTTCACAATCCTCGAGGATGATCGTCATTACTTTCCTCCTTACGAGTGTTCGCTGGTAGTGCGAAGTCAAATCCTTCAACAATTTCCGCAACTGAAAGGCGCCCTCGAAGAGCTCTCGGGGAAGATTTCGAATGACACAATGCGTAAACTGAATGCCATGGCAGATATCGATCACAAATCCGCCTCGGGTGTCGCACGGGAGTTTATCCAGACATGGAAATGAAAAAACAACCGGAACAATTCGACGCTATCGTCATCGGGACCGGTCAGGCCGGCCCGTCTCTCGCGGTGGATTTGGCAAAGGCCGGCCGCAAGGTTGCGATTCTCGAGCGGCATCTATTCGGAGGGACGTGTGTCAACACGGGCTGCATTCCGACCAAGACGATGATCGCCAACGCGCGAGTGGCGCATATGGCAAGGCGCGCCGCGGATTATGGCGTCTCCACCGGCGAGATCAGCGTCGACATGAAGCGCGTGAAGCAGCGGAAAGACGAAGTGTCGACTCTGTCGAAAACCGGTGTCGAAAAGATGCTGCGTTCGACAGAGAATTGCACCGTGGTCACGGCGCACGCGCGATTCGTTTCCGATCACGAACTGGAGGCGAACGGACGGCGGTTGACGGCCAAGCAGATCTTCATCAACGTCGGCGGACGTGCGGCGATTCCTGACATGAAAGGACTCAATCAGGTTTCCTATCTGACCAATTCAACAATGATGGAGCTTGACGTGGTGCCGGAGCATCTCGTTATTGTCGGCGGCAGTTACATCGGACTCGAGTTCGGTCAGATGTGCCGGCGTTTCGGCAGCAAGGTAACGATATTACAGCGCGAGCCGCGCCTGATTCCGAAGGAAGACCCGGATGTGTCGGAGGGGATCAAGAAGATCCTGGAAAAAGAAGGCATCACGATCCTTTTGAATGCAAATTGTATAGAGGTCGAGAAGAAAGGCGACACAATTGAGGTCCGGGCAGGCTCTAACACGGTGGAAGGATCTCACCTGTTGATCGCCGCCGGCCGGCGGCCGAACACTGATTCTCTGGGGCTCGAGAATACCAGCATCAAGATGGATAAGCACGGCTACATCCAGGTCGACGACTATCTGCGGACCACCGCCGACGGTGTTTGGGCGATGGGCGATTGCAACGGCCGTGGCGCGTTCACGCATACGTCCTATAACGACTATGAGATCGTCGCGGCGAATGTATTGCATGACGAGCCGCGGAAGGTAACCGACCGGATCACGGCCTATGCGCTCTATATCGATCCGCCGTTGGGGCGATGCGGAATGACGGAAACCGAAGTGCGCGCAACGGGACGCAAGGCGATGATGGGCATGCGCCCGATGACTCGCATTGGACGGGCCGTCGAGAAGGGCGAGACCGAAGGATTTATCAAAATCCTGGTCGATGCGGAATCGAAACTCATTCTGGGGGCGAGCATATTGGGCGTGGAAGGCGACGAAGCGATCCACTGCATCCTCGACATGATGTACGCGAAGGCGCCATATAAGACTTTTGAGCGCGCCGTTCAGATACATCCGACTGTGTCCGAGTTGCTGCCGACGATTATCGGTGAGCTGAAACCATTGGAGGCTTAAAGCATGAAAGCAGCAGCACCACCTTTGTTGTTGGAGCGGCTTGATCAGGCTCGCGGCGAGACGGACTCGCTGTTCCAAATCGTGCGGCCGGAGTTCCTCTACGACCGCCCGATTCCTGAGCGCCATCGCATCGTCTTTTATATCGGACACCTCGAAGCATTCGATTGGAATCTGTTGCGAGGATCGTTGAAGCTCGACAGTTTCGATCCGGCATCGGACAAGCTGTTCGCCTTTGGCATCGATCCCGTGGAAGGCAACCTGCCGACCGATCAGCCCGCGGACTGGCCATCGCTCGAGCAAGTCTACGAGTATCGCGATCGCGTCCGGAACACTCTCGATCAGGCGCTCGAAGAACAAGGCGCCGATGATCTGCTGCTCAACGTGGCGATCGAACATCGCCTGATGCATGCGGAAACTCTGTCGTACATATTCCACCAGATGTCGTTCGACAAGAAGACGGGACCGGTGCCGCGGCGGGACAACCAGGGACTTGCATTAGCGGCGGAGACGGTCAGCGTCCCCCATGGGAAGGCGACGCTCGGCCTCGAGCGCGGATCCGGCGTCTTCGGCTGGGACAACGAATTCGACGCGCATAGCATCGACGTGCCCGGCTTCGCGATCGACCGGTACAAAGTCACCAACGGACAGTTCCTGCAATTTCTCGAAGCAGGCGGTTACAGCGATCAACAGCTTTGGACCGCTGAGGGATGGGACTGGAAGAATACACAATCCATCTGGCACCCCGCGTTTTGGGTGAAGACCTACGAAGGTTGGACCTGGCGCACGATGTTCGGAGCCGTGCCGCTGCCGCTTGATTGGCCCGTGTACGTGAGCCACGCGGAGGCCTCGGCGTATGCGAAATGGTCCGGCGGACGCTTGCCGACGGAAGCGGAGTGGCATCGTGCAGCGGAGGACGCGGAAGCTCCGATGGAGAATCCGGCGGCGGGGATGTTCGATCCTTCGCCAGTGAACGCTCCTCAGCTTGCGAAGAGCTCATGGGGAGTCGAAGGAATGCTTGGCAATGGCTGGGAGTGGACCTCCAGCAAGTTCGAGCCTCTGCCTGGCTTTCAGGCGTTCGAGTCGTATTTAGGATATTCAGCTCCATTCTTCGATGGGAAGCATTTTGTATTAAAAGGCGGAAGCGTACGAACCGCTCCGTCGATGTTGCGTCGCAGTTTCAGGAATTGGTTTCAACCTCACTATCAATATGTGTACGCGGGTTTTCGCTGCGTTCATGAAAGGGACTAAAAGGATATGGTCATTTCCTCGAATCCAATCGGCGAGTCAACAGCGCAATTCGCGGTTGATGTCCGTGCCGGACTATTGAAGGCGGGGCAGAAAGAATTGCCGTCGAAATACTTATACGACGAGTTAGGCTCGTCGCTATTCGAAGCCATCACGCTGCTGCCGGAATATGGCGTGACGCGCGCGGATGAGCGTCTGCTGCAGCGGCACGCCCGCGACATTGTGCGGCGCATTCCGGATCACACGATGGTGTCGGAACTGGGCAGCGGCAGTGGGCGCAAGACTCGCTGGATTCTGAATGCACTGGGCGAGCGTGGAGCGTTCCGCTATCAGTATTATCCAATCGAAATCTCGCACGCGGCACTGGCGCAATGCGAGACGGCGTTGAGCGACATCGAAGGTGTGAGCATCCTCGGCGTGGAGCGCGAGTATCTCGATGGCTTGAGCGATGTGGCGGCATTGCGTCCCGCCGGCATGCATCTGTTCGTGCTGTTCTTAGGAAGCACCATCGGGAACTTCGATGAAGGTGCCGATGTACGTTTCCTGTCGGATGTTCGAAGCCGGCTGACGGCGGGCGATTCCCTGTTGCTGGGCACCGATCTGACCAAGCCTCGTGAAGTGATGATCGAAGCGTATGACGATCCGCAAGGCGTGACGGCGGCATTCAACCTGAATTTACTGGGACGCATTAATCGCGAGCTCGATGCGCATTTCGATCTCCGCCAATTCGAGCACGTAGCGCTATTCAACGAGTCGACGAGCAGCATCGAGATGCACTTGCGATCGCGCCGCGCGCAGCAGGTTCGTGTAAGCGGCGAACTCGTGAACTTCGAGGCGGGCGAGACCATTTGGACGGAGACGAGCCGCAAGTACACTCTGAAAGCGATCGAGCAGTTGGCGCAGGCCTCCGGGTTCCGGATCGACAAACAATGGATCGACCGCGAATGGCCGTTCGCGAATACACTGTTGGTGGCGGTCTAAATATGGCTGATGAAGAAGCATTGAAAACGGAACTGCTGAACTTCCTGTCGAAGAGCGGTGCACACGCGGACTTCGACAAGGTGCTGAAAGGCTTCCCGCTCGAT
The DNA here is from genome assembly GCA_036502165.1 of Bryobacteraceae bacterium. GTDB lineage: Bacteria > Acidobacteriota > Terriglobia > Bryobacterales > Bryobacteraceae > F-183. The sequence continues at coordinate 4,726 of DASXZC010000242.1, read as the reverse complement.
GCGGCAGCGAAGCGCCCGAAAGGTGTGCCGTACTCGGCCTGGCAGTTGCTCGAGCACATACGCATCGCGCAGGCGGACATCCTCGAGTTCGTGTCGAAGAAGAACTACAAAGAGAAGTCCTGGCCGGCGGATTATTGGCCGAAGGATCCGGCTCCTCCGTCAGAGGATGCGTGGGACAAAAGCCTGGCGGCGTTCAAAAAAGATCGGAAGAAGTTGATTGCGCTGTTGAAAGATGGCTCGCCGCTCGAGCCCATTGCGTTTGCGGATAACAAGACGCTGATGCAGGAGATCCTGCTAGTGGTGGATCACACGGCGTATCATTTAGGCGAATTAGTCCTGCTGCGGCGGATCCTCGGGAACTGGGCCGCTTAACGGCGCCGATACGCCAATTGACCACGAGTCGCAGCCAACAGCAACAACGCCGCTGCCCAACCCGCCAGGCCGAGAATCAGCTCCGGTGAGTACCCTTCCCGAAGCGGAGCATCGCCCAACAAGCCGCCCAGCCAACGCGAAACTGTATTAAAGAATGCGTGGACCGCTATAGCCGCGACTATACTTCCTCCGGATAAATTAAACAAAAATGTCATCGAGAAAGAAAGTCCCGTAATCATCAACAAATAATTGGGAAAGCTCGTGCTGCTCCACGACTTGACTAGAAATAAGGGAAGATGCCATCCCGCCCAGAGGATCCCGAGCAACAAAGAGGCTCCCGCGGGTCCCAGCCATTCCTGCAACCGCGGCAACGCAAAGCCTCTCCATCCGGGCTCTTCCCCCAGTGGACCTCCGATCAACGTCGAGAGGCCATAAACAGAAGGTGAGAGCAGTATGCTCCACCCCAGCGCAGTCCATTTGCCGGTTGTCAAAATGAGCGCCGGAGCGAGGGCATAGACGAGCATCAGCCAAGCAGGCGCGAGGATGATAGTCACCAACAGGGCTTTGAGAGTGAACCGCCTTGGAACGGCAGGCCAACGATGTTCCGTTAAGCGCAGCGTCAACAACGCGGCGACGGAAGGAGCAAAGCTCCCCAGCACGGTCATGATTGGAAGGGAAAGGTTAACGGGAATCCATCCGAGGCCGTTCCGCGATAGAGCGAGAGTTCCGAAGAACAGCCAGGCAATGGCGTACGCCAGTACGAAGAACAGAATCAGTTGTCGTTGGGACATCAAGTTTGAGGGAAGTGAGATCTGACCAACGGACCTAACTTCATGAACTCATCATAGGAAGACGGCTTCCGGAAATAGGCATTCGCCCCGAGCATCGTCATTTGACTTTTCTCCAACGCCGAATCGGAGGTCGAGACGATAATAATCACCAAGTCACGACACCTCTTACACTGGCGCAGATGCTCGAGAACCTCGGGCCCTCGCATTTTGGGAAGGTTAAGATCGAGAATCAATAAGTTTGGACAATGGACGGCCGGATCGCGATCAGCGGTGTCAAAATAGGTCGCCGCGACCTCTCCGTCCCGCGCGATCCGGATCTGATGCTTTAACCCGGTTTCCGCGAGAGCCTCCCGAATTAATCGAACATCCGCGGGATTATCCTCGGCGATGAGAACATTGAGAACTCCAGTGGGACTGCCCTCAGCATCGAATGGTGAAACGGAACGTCGATCCTCGTCCGAGTTCTGATTCCACCCAGATCCGTCCGCCATATTGTTCCACAATTCGTTGGCAGATCGCCAAACCAATGCCGGTACCGGAATACTCGTCGTCATTGTGAAGTCGTTTAAAGATCTCAAAGATGGCCTCCCTGTATTTCGACCGTATGCCGATGCCGTTGTCTCTCACTGAGAACTCACAGCAATTGTGCTGCCGTGAGCAAGCAATGTGGACCGTCGGAACCACGCCCTTCCTGCGGTATTTTAGCGCGTTTCCGATGAGGTTCTGAAAGAGCTGTTGAAGATGCGCATCGAACATCGGTACGGCAGGAAGATTTTCCGAAGTCACCTCGGCGCCCGTCTCGGCGATCAACGAGGCGAGACCGTCGAGTGCCGCCGAGAGAACTTCATTCGCATCCACCTTTTCCATGGACTGCGGAACTGTGGTCACGCGGGTATACGCGAGCAAATCACGGACTAAATTCTGCATGCGGGAAGCGCCCGTCTGAAGATATCCGAGATATTCCAGGGCTTCGCCGTCTAATTTATGCTGATAACGGCGAGTCAGAAGTTCACTGTAAATCTTTACGTTCCGCAGCGGCTCCTGCAGATCGTGACTCGCGGAAAATGCGAACTGTTCGAGATCGCGGTTGATGCGGCGGATCTCGGCGTCGGTCTTCTTGCGCTCGGTAATGTCGCGAGCAATTTTGGAAGCTCCGATAACCGTGCCATTCGCGTCCTTCACCGGCGAGATGGTGAGTGAAATATCCAGTAGGGAGCCGTCCTTTTTCTTCCGGATCGTTTCGAAATGATCGACTCGCTCGCCCCGGCGTAAGCGTCTGATGATCTCCGGCTCCTCATCGAGCCGATCTTCGGGGATCAACATCGTGATCGATTTGCCGATGGCCTCCGCCTCGGTGTAACCGAAGAGCCGCTCCGCGCTCTTGTTCCAACTGGTGATGATTCCGTCGAGGCTCTTGCTGATGATGGCGTCATCTGAAGAATCGACAATCGCGGAAAGCAGCCGGTTCGCCCGCTCGCCGCGCTTCACCATTGTCGTATCCCGCGCAATCTTGGAAGCGCCGATCACGTTTCCTTCGTCGTCGTGAACGGGCGAAATCGTGAGGGAGATCTGAATGAGGGTGCCGTCCTTACGGCGACGAACGGTCTCGAAGTGATCCACCCTCTCGCCCTTCACGAGGCGCGAGATGATCTGCGGCTCTTCCTGCAGCCGATCTTCAGGAATCAGCATCGTAATCGGCCGGCCCACAGCCTCGGCTTCGGTGTAGCCAAACAGGCGCTCGGCGCTCTTGTTCCAACTCGTAATCGTTCCATCGAGGTCTTTGCTGATGATTGCATCGTCCGACGAGTCGACGATGGAGCTAAGCAGAAGCAGCGCCTTCTGCTCGCCGACGAGTTTGGGAAGCAGGCTCAAGCGGGTAGATTCCTGCTTTCCGGCGTGTCCAAACGGGTCTCGCTGCAGTCGCCGCCGCCGCTGAGCACCCGCCTCACGAAGGGGCCAATTTCCAAAAATTCGTCGAGCGACGAGGGCTTGCCGAAATAGAAGACGCAGGACTGATTCGCGACCGCTGGAGGAAGTACGTTCGGATGCTGAGAAGTCATCAGGATCACCGGGGTTCGCTGGAATCGCGCAGTGGAGCGGAGATGGCTGAGGACCTCCGTCCCCTCCAGTTTGGGGAGGTAAAAGTCGAGCAGCACCAGGTCGAGTCCGGGGAGTTCAACATTCGCATTGCGCTCGTTAATAAAGGTCAGGGCCTTTTCCCCGTCGCGGACCACGTGAAGCACGCATTCGATGGGCTCAAGCTGTATGGCCTCTTTGAGCAGCGCCAAGTCGGCGGCATTGTCCTCAGCGACCAGGACTTCATAGGCCATATCGTTAGACTCCGCATGGCCTGGATTGTTTCCTTGGGAAGTGGGCCAAGCTCATCATACACCGCGCCGCATAAAGTCCACTCGATAATAGTCCGATGGATTTTCGACGGGAACCCTTTTTCGATGTACGTCGATTACGACCATCACGATACGCACGACGAGCAGGAGTCCATAAGGACGTCGTTGCGCAAGGCGATCGGCTTTACCGATAGCGACCTCGTGATGAACAAGTCGGGCAAGCTGAGCACTCGGCAGATGATTCGGCTGATGTTTCAGGTGCTTGGGCCGTTCGCGGGGCTGCTTGCGTCGGCGGCCGGGCTGGTCGCGCTTGGCATCCTCTTGTTCATGGCAGGGCCGGTGATCCTGTCGCGGTTTCGACTGATGCTGCGCCTCGGGAAGTACCTGACGGCGGGTATTGGAACGCTCTTTTTTGGGCTGGTGGCGTTCATCATCCGACTGATCCTGACCTCCGGACGCGTGGCTCAATTCATGCTCGATCTGATGCAAGGCAACGTCACATCGACGGTCGGACGGATGAGCGCAACCAAATCGGAGGAGATCGAAGACGGCCTGAGCACGCTGACGCGCCAGAAGACCGAGACCTTCAATTGCGTGGTGAAAGGCGAATATTTCGCCATCAGCGAAGAGGCGTTCGAGATCTTACAGGAGTGCTCGGGCGGGATCTACCGCGCTTATATGACGCCGCGCAGCCGCTTCCTGGTCGCGCTCGAACCTGCGACCGGCGAGACCGGCGGACGCGATCCGTTCAAGCTTGAATACAACTCCGGCAATCGCTAAATTACCTAGGCATCTTTTGGAGTGCGGCCGCGGTTGCCGGATCGGCTTCCTCTTCCTTCGTCAGATGCGCGCCGGCGTTAGCGAGCTGTATGAACACATCCGGAGCATAAACGAGCAGCACCGCATTCAGCGGAGTGCCGTGGAGTTCGGTCGGCTTATTCAGCAGCGGAAGGTCATCCTTCTCGATCGTGAACGGCGTTCCGGCCTTATGCTCGAGGATCTTCCAGACCAGCGGATTCTCGGTCTGCGTAGTGACCGGCCCATCCATCATCGCGCGCTTGAGGCGAAATTCAGGAACCATATCTCCTAAAGCCTCCGAAGTCGGCGCCCCCAGTTTCGCCCCATGAGCCACGAGCGCGCGGATCAGCCGGACCTTCCCATCGAAGAGTCCATCGTTCGGGGGCGTTCCATCCGGCGGCACATTCAGGTTGAACA
>DASXZC010000241.1:0-3583 GCA_036502165.1 Bryobacteraceae bacterium | reverse complement strand
AGTTTCCAAAAAGCGCAACACCGCCGAGTCAGTGCTCGAGCAACCCCCGGATCATCGGCCCCAGCTTCATAAAATCATCCAGCCTTGAGGACTTCTGAAAGTACCCAGTCGCTCCCAAACTTGCCGTACGCACTCTATCGCGAGGAGAATCAGAGGACGTCAATATCACCACCGGTACGTTCTGGAATCTGGATTTCTTCCGAACCCGCTCAAGTACCTGGCATCCCCCCATCTTCGGAAGATTCAAATCCAGAATGATCAGGTCCGGGCACGCAGCCGAGTCGTCCGACTCCACGCGCTCGACGAATTCGACCGCCTTCTCACCATCGTCCAGCACCTCGAGGTCGAAGTTCAACCCGCCGCGCTCGAGCGCTTCGGAGACCAGCAGCGCATCAGGCTCCGCGTCCTCGATCAAGAGTACGCGGTAGGGTACTGGTTTGCTCAAGTCCATATACCCCCCGCCTTCGGTCAATTCTGTTTGGTTCATCCACCCACACCTGTGCCCGACGCCCGCCGGTCGTTCTTAGGATCCGTTTTCGCCATTTCCGCCAGTCTTTTATAAAGGGTCCGGATTCCGATTCCGAGAACCTGTGCCGCGCGCGTCCGATTATTATTGGTCTGGGCCAACGTGAGGCGAATGTACGCCTCCTCGATTTCCCGCAGCGACTTGCCCACTTCGAGGCCTGCCGGAACATCCGGCGGCGCCGTCGGCGGGGCGACTGCCGGCGCGAGCACAGGCACACCCAGACCGGCAGGTAGATGGCGCGCCAACACAGTTCCCTCGCGCGCCAGGATCATCGCCCGCTCGAGGACGTTCCTCATCTCCCGCACGTTCCCAGGCCAGGAATGATTCATCATCAAGGCGAGGCACTCCGCATTGAGGTCGGTGATTCTTAACTCATTCTTTTGATTCAACAATACGATGAGTGCCTCGGCGATCAGCGGGATGTCCTCGCGCCGGTGCCGCAAGGGCGGCATCGCGATATTGAACACATTGAGGCGAAAATACAGGTCTTCCCGCAACAGCCGCTTCTCCACCGCTTCCTCGAGCGACCGGTTGGTCGCTGCCAGGATTCGCACGTCCACTTGGAATTCGTCCCTGCTGCCCAGGCGGCGGATTCTGGAATCCTCGAGTACGCGCAGCAGCTTCGCTTGCATGGGCATGGCCATTTCGCTAATCTCGTCGAGGAATAGCGTGCCGCCATCGGCATTTTCGAAGCAGCCGGCCTGCCGTCCCAGCGCCCCGGTGAACGCACCCTTTTCGTGGCCAAACAGTTCGCTTTCCAGCAGATCCGCCGGAATCGCGGCGCAATTCAACGCGACGAATCGCCCGGGAGCTCGCTGGCTCAGCCGGTGTATCGCGTTGGCGCACAGTTCTTTACCCGTGCCGCTCTCCCCGCTGATGAGCACCGAAGCCGTCGTTGGAGCCACTTGCCGGATCAGCGAAAAGACTCGTTGCATGGGGGCGGACCGACCGACCAAATCGCCAAGCACGCCCTCCCGGCTCAGTTGCGCCCGCAGCTCCTCCGCCTCGAGTATCAATCGATTGTGGCGGACGGCACGTTCGAGCAGCGGACCCAGGACCGCGCGTTGCACGGGTTTCTCGAGGAACCAGAACGCCTTCAGGTCGTGGATGATCATCATCGCTTCGCGAATGGTCCCGAAGCCTGTCAGGACGACCGCCGGCGTGAGATCCCCTCGTTCGAGCAACAACTTCAGCATGGTGAAGCCATCCATGCGCGGCATCAGCAAATCCGTCACGATCGCGTCGAATCGTGACATGCCGAGCCTTTGGATCGCTTCCTCGCCATCGCCCGCGATCTCGGTCACATAACCGAGCTCGCCAATCATTTTGCTGATTTCCTGCCGGAGCTGCACGTCGTCATCGACGACCAGAATCCGAGCCGCCGTCCGCGTGGTCACAACTGGATATTTTAGCGGACGCGAACCGCCTCGATCAAAAGGCTGGCCTGACGGGGGAACCTCAGTGTTCGGCGCCCCGCCGTTCTCGGGAGTCATTCGGCACCTGCTCCCACGGGACGGATTTGGAGGGCTGCGTAAAATCTTCCCGGGTTGAGAGAGTGTTTTCGTCTACACAGGCTCATATCGTCACCCTTGCCGGCGGCGGGGACATCCCCCACGCGGACCTCCAAAAATGGAAATCCCTGACGCAAGACGTCAGGGACACGCCGTTTAATGATGGTCGGGGTGGTCGTGCCGCCACTTCCAATAATTCCCGCGCTCCGACTTCGAGAGCCTGCGAAAATCACGGTGAGGGTCGTGGTGAGTCTCAATCGCCCATTGATTGTAATACCCCGCGTCGGTCGCGGCCCAGACGTGATAGTCGCGGCCGTAGGGATCGTATTCGCGGTACCCGACGCGAACGCCGGCCGTGCAGGCGAGCGTCAGGGTCGATGCAATCAAGGCAGTCGCAACTGCGACGGTACGAATCGTGTTTGAGTGTGTCATTCGCAGGTGTCTTCCGACCCGGCTAAAGCACTTCGGTTGCCAAGCTTTTGGCGAGTCGGAAAGACCCAGCGATTACGGAGATGTACGCGAGCCCGCCGCTCAGCGATGAAAGTGAACAGTGGCGCGCAAGCCGACCGGTAGAGCGACGGCATCCCCGTCCAACTCCGCGATCACTTCGAGCACATCGCGATCGCTCTTATCGGCCGGATCTCCCGTGATGACGGACTTGCGTCCCATTTCGGATGCTACCCGCTTCACCGTTCCGGTGAACCGGCGTCCGCCAAAGGCCTCGGACGAAACCACAACCGTCTGTCCGATGTGGACTTTGCTGACATCCCGCTCATCAACTTCCGCGCGTACGCGGCGGCCCGAGATGTCGGCCATCGTGAGGATCGGCTTGGGCGAGACCAGCGCGAAGGATTCTCCCTGCCGCAACATGACCCGCAGGACCGTCCCCTTCATCGGAGCTTTGACGACGCACTTCGAGAGCTTGTCCTCAGCGAGAGCAATGCGCTTCTCGGAAGCGCTCACGTCGGCGTCGGCCTTGGCGATTTCTTCCGGCAAAGGCCCGGCATTGACGAGGGCCTCATCGCGCGTAGCCAACTGATATTCGGATTGCGCCACGCCGGCGTCGCGGTTCGCGTCCTCAAACGCGGACTTCGAAATCGTGTGGGCCTCATAGAGCTGCCGCTGGCGATCCAACTGCTCGGTGGCGTGCTCGAGATTGGCTTTCGCCTTGGCTGTACGATACAACGCCCCTTGTCGCTCCTCGGGACGGCTACCGCGCAGCAGGCGCACCCGAACCTGCCGCAGGCTTTCCGCTTCCGATTTCGCGAGCGGCAGCGAGGATTCGAGGTCGCGGCAATCGAGTTCCGCCAATACCTGTCCCTTGGCGACGTGCTGCCCTTCCTTGACTTTAATCGACTGGATAACGCCGTCGATTCCCGCGCCGACTTCTACCACGTCCGACTCGGCTTCAATCCGCCCCGGGCTGGCGAGGACCACAAAATCCTCAGCGCGGGTTACCGCCGTCGAAGCTTCCACTGTCGTGACTACCGAGTTCACTGCATCCGTGTTGTGGCCCCCTGGCCCATACATGGTGAGGACAAAAGCG
>DASXZC010000240.1:0-13793 GCA_036502165.1 Bryobacteraceae bacterium | reverse complement strand
AACTGACGACCGCTTTGATTTCTTCCTTCGTTGTGAGTCCTGGAGCGTACAGAACGTTGGCGCCTGCGTCCTGATAGGCCTGCAGGCGTGCGACCGTGTCCTTCAAGTCCTTGCGTCCAACGAGATAATTTTCGGCGCGCGCGGTGAGGGTGAAGGGCGTGTGAAGTGCGCGCACGACTTCGACGGCGGCGCGGATTCGATCGGCGGCATGCTGGATTTCATAAGGACCATCGCCCGCGCGACCGGGTAAATCTTCGATCGATCCTCCGGCGAGTCCGGCGGCGGCGCCTTGACGGATCGTTTCCGCAGCATCCTCAGGCGCATCACCGAAGCCGTTCTCGAGATCGGCGCTGACGGGGAGATCCGTTGCGGCGACTAGCATGGCGACGTGCGCGATCGTCTCCTCGCGGCTCATCTTGCCGTCGCGTCTTCCGGCGGAAAAGGCGTAGCCGGCGCTGGTCGTCGCGAGTGCTTCGAATCCCAGGTGCGCGAGCATTCGTGCCGATCCAGCGTCCCAAGGATTCGGGATGATGAATGCGCGATCGCGTTTGTGCAGAGCGGCGAACGCGGCTCCCTTTTCGGCTTGCGTCAGACTCATGATTCCCAGTTTACCCTTGCCGCGCATGCATACTTCGTTTATCATCAAACTATGAATGTCGAGGGAGCCGATCATGCCGTTTCCGGGATCGCCGCCGCGATTGGCGAACCTGCGCGCGCACGGATCCTCTATTGCCTTCTCGACGGCCGTGCGCGGACCAGCACGGAGCTCGCCGTGGTCGCGGGTGTATCGCCGTCGACTGCCAGCGTCCACCTACAGCGTCTGATGGAGAAGCGGCTCGTGAAGGTCTTCGCGCAGGGGAAGCATCGCTACTACAGTCTCGAGGGTGCGAGTGTCGCCACTGCGCTCGAGGCATTGAGTGTGCTCGCGGGAGGGTCGCGTCCGGCGTTTACGCCGAGTACGCCGAATCGTTTGCGCGCCGCGCGGACTTGCTACGACCATATCGCGGGCACGCTCGGCGTCGCGTTGCACGACCGGTTTCAGGCTTTGCGTTGGTTGTCTTGCGATGATGAGGATCATTCCTACGACTTGACCGCGGCTGGGCTGAAGGGCCTTGAAACGCTGGGCATCGACGTGGACGAAGTCCGCGGGCAGCGGCGCCGTTTCGCATATGCGTGCGTCGACTGGAGCGAACGGCGTCCTCATTTAGGAGGCGCGGTTGCGGCGGCGGTGTTGAATGTCGCGTTGAAGCGGAACTGGGTGTTGCAAGATCTCGACAGCCGCGCACTGACGATCACGCGAGCGGGACGGCGAGAGATGCAGTCGCGGTTTGGGATTGCACCGGAGGGAACAAATTGATGACTTCATTACTCGACAAACTGCGCCGCGCTCTTGAAACTCGCCCACCGTGGGAGAAATGAGCCTGGTGTTCCCGCAGCCAGAAACGAAATTGAGAGCACACTAGATAAATGCCGTCCTCACTCGACGAACTGCGACGCCGCAAAGCTAAGGCTCTTGAACTCGGCGGAGCGGCCAAGGTCGAGCGCCTCAAAGCCAAAGGATCATCGACTGCCCGCGAACGCATCTGCGCACTGCTCGATCCGGATGCGCACTTCCTCGAATCGGGAATGCTCAATCATTCTGACGTCGCGGGGATGGAAGACAAGACCGCTGCTGACGGTAAGATCTGTGGCTTTGGGCCGATCGATGGGCGCACCGTTGCGGTGACTGCCGACGATCCGACGATTCTCGCTGGATCAGGCGGACGCGTCGGATCCGCGAAGGCGATGCGCGTCCATCGCATGGCCATCGAAAAAGGATATCCGATCGTCAACCTCGGCGAGGCTGGCGGCGCGCGGATCCCCGATATACAAGGTTCCGACGGACTCAGCTCGATGACGATGAAAGCTGAAGCCGGGCGCCGTATGCGGCGCGTTCCGATGATCTCGACGATCATGGGCGAGTGCTTCGGCGCGCCGTCGTGGATGGCGGCACTGTCGGATTTCGTCGTGCAGGTGAAGGGCTCGTGCATGGCGGTATCGGGTCCGCGAGTGCTCGAGATGGCCACCGGCGAACGGGTGGGGCTCGAGGAACTCGGCGGGTGGAAGCTCCATGCGGAAGTCACTGGTCAGATCGACCGCGTCGCGGAGGATGAGGCCGACTGCTTCCGCATCGTCCGCGAGTTCGTGAGCTTCCTGCCTTCGAACGCCAATCAACTGCCGCCGCGATCGGCGGAGCTCGATGACGACGCGGACGCGCGGCAGGCGCAACTCAACGAGATGGTCCCAGTCGAGCCGCAGCGCGGATACGATATGACGCGCGTGATTCAGGCGATCGTCGACCACGAGCGCATCTTCCCCATCAAGCCGGACTTCGACCGCTCCGTCATCGCCTGCCTCGCGCGGCTCGATGGATATCCGGTCGGAATCATCGCCAGCCAGCCTTCGAAGCTGTCGGGCGCGATGGGTCCGGAAGGGTGCGACAAGTCGATCGCGTTCCTCTGTCTTTGCGATTCGTTCCACATCCCGGTGATCCTCATGCACGACACGCCAGGTTTCCGCGTGGGCAAGGATGCGGAAGCGAAGCGGATGCCATCGAAGATCATCAACTTCATCGAGGCGCTGGCGATGACGACAGTGCCGAAGATTTCGCTCGTCATCCGCAAGAGCTACGGCATGGCGTACTCGAACATGGGCGGCCACGGAATGGGCGCCGATTTCGAGTTCGCTTGGCCGGGGGCGGATATCAGCTTTATGGCTCCGGAGGTGGCGGCGAACGTCGTGTATCAAAGGAAGATCGAGGAGTCCGCGAATCCGGAGGAAACGTGGAGGAACGCGGTCGAGGAAATGCGGCTCGGGAGTGCGCCGTGGCGGGCGGCGGGTTTAGGATATCTGGATGACGTGATCGAGCCGGCGGCGACCCGGCGGACTCTGATCCGGGCGCTCGAACTGGCGCGGGGCGCATCCGGGGGCCGCAGCCAGAGGATGTTGGCGAACTGGCCGACGAGCTTCTAATAAGAAGATACGGGACGCTGCTCGGCGAGGCGGCGGATTCTGCGGGCTCTCAAAAAGGACGTGATGCCGAAATACGTCATCGTGGCCCCGAAAAAGACGGTCACCGCGAGGCGAAACCCGTTGGCGGTCGGGTCGGCGGCCATCGCCCGATAGTATCGCAACCCGGCCGGCACGGTACCGATTGCAAAGACGATGAAAATGAAGCCAATGATCTCATTCCAAAGGATATGCAGAGGCTTCAGCACGCTCGGCATGACGGTCAAAACGAAGCTCTTGGCGAGTTTGAACATGCTTCCGCGCTCCGGCAGTTCCTATGGTAACAAAGCCGGTACAGAAACCCCCACTATCGTCCGATAAGGAGTACGTAGGCGCGCCGGTCGTCCCGGTGAATCCTGGAACCGTACCCCGGCGTCCCACATCGAATGAGTAGTAAGGGGCTATCCGAAATCGGGTTGCTCGCGCAAATCGAAGTTTGATGGTAGTTTAGTAATGGGTACGTCGGCCGTAGCGCTCCGTTGGGAAGAAACGAGGCTTGCAGTGGAAGAACGTCTGAAAAACCTCATGCAGGAACTCGGTAATGCGATTAACGAATCGCTCTCCGATTCCGAGCGGATCGCTGAGGCGATCGGCGAGATCAAGCGCGCCGGCTACGATGTCTTCCTCGTTTTGGAAGCTACGATCGGATTCAATAAGCGCGACGGTAGCGAAGACGAAGAATCGGCTACACCTGCGACCACTACGACTCCGGAAGCGCCTGCCCGCCGGGAACGCGGAACTCACAGCGCAGGCAAAATCAAGCTGACCAGCCAGGACCAGAAGTTCCTCAAAGCCCTCAAAATCGCGGTTGACGAAGAGAAGCAGTAGTCCCGCCACCGTTCAAAAGAGAAGAAACTCCATTCGCCGCCGATAAGGCCCTTGAACGAGGCCTAATCCCATGTCTGCGCTGCTCGCTACCAATACTAGAACTATTGCCCTCAAGAACATCGACCGGCTGCCCAGCCTGTCACCGGCTGTGAACCGGCTGCTCGGGATGCTCGCCAAGCGGGATATCGACATGAATCTGCTCGGCCGGACCATCAATTCCGACCCGTCGCTGTGCGGCCACATTATGTCGGCGGCGAACTCCGCGTTTTTCAACCGGGGCGGGCAGATCAAGGCCATCGACCAAGCGGTATCGCGGCTGGGGTTGACAAAACTGCGGCGGATCGCCTTGAGCAAGTCCGTTTCGCGAATATTCCGCGGCCTGCGGACTCCGGAGGCCTGGTCGATGACACGCTTCCAATTGCACTCCGTTGCGACGGGCGCGGCGGCGGAATTACTGTGCGAATACCTGCCGGTTGAGGATAGCGAGAACGCCTTTCTCGGCGGGCTGATGCACGACGTCGGCAAGGTTCTGATCGCCTGCGGCCAGCCGGTCCAGTATGCGGAAATCGAGAAAATGGTGCAGATGACCGGCCGGGATCAGATCGAGTTCGAGCGGGAGATCCTGGGGACGGATCATGCGGAACTCTCCGGATTGGCAGTTGCGAAATGGGAACTCCCATTCCCCCTCGCGCGGGCGGTCGCGCAGCACCACAATCCCGAGGCGCCGCGGGAATTTGGACAGGTCTCCTTGAGTGCGATTCTCAAGGCGTCCGACCGGTTCACGAATTCACTCGGAATATCGGTTCGCGAGGCGCCGGCAGATCTCGAGCCGCCGCAGCTTCCGGTGCTCGCCGGGCACGAATATCCGCGCATCGACTTCGCCGATCAATTCCAGGAAGAGTGGAAGGTCCTGAGCGCCGTCTGTTTTTAGGTCGTCGAAGGCATCAAAAACGCACTTCGCCGCGCACGCGGATGCCTCGATTCGACACAAAAGTTCATGAATATTCGCTCAAAAGGGCATTTTGAGTAATCCATCTTACTAAGTTAACGTTACCTGTAACGCAACCTCGACTTGCCGTCGGCTTGAAAAGCGGTACAATATTTCAAAGCCAGGCGTCAGGAGACTTAGATGAACTACGTGAGTTCGCGGCGCCTAGCCGCACTTCTCGTGCCGCTGATGCTTTCAGGGGTAACTGCATACGCCCAATCTGATTTGGGCTCCATCCAAGGGTTCGTGAAAGATCCGTCCGGATCCTCCGTCCCTAACGCCAAGGTCCTCGTTCACAATCAGGCTGGACTTGAACGGTCCGCTACAACGAACGAGAGCGGCTACTACACCATCACCAGCATCCCTTCAGGCTTCTATAGCATTCAGGTCGAAGCCCCGGGATTCAAGAAGTTCGAGAGCGCCAACAACAAGTTGGATGCCAGCACCACGCTGTCGGTCGATGCCACGTTGACCGTTGGCGCACCCAGCGAAACGGTCGAAGTTTCGGCCACCGCCGCCGCGGTGCAAACAGAATCCGCGACCGTCCAGCGTCTGGTCACGCGCGATCAGATCGATGCGCTCGAATTGAATGGACGCAATCCGATCTTCATGGCCAACCTCGTGCCCGGCACGCGTGGCGGCAATTTGTCGGGATTATCCTTCAACTTCAGCCAGGGACCATCGAACATCAATGGCGCCCGCACCCAGGAAAGCCTGATTACGTATGATGGCGCTCCCGCCGTGCGTACGCGTTCGAATGGCACCAGCCTCGGCGCGGCCGATGTGGACTCCACGCAAGAGATCCAGGTGCTGACCGCCAATTATGCGGCCGAGTACGGCCGTTCATCCGGCGGCCAAATCAGAATCGTGTTGAAGAGCGGTACGAATCAATTCCACGGGTCGGCCGGCGAATATGTCCGCAATGCGGCGTTTAACGCCAACACCTGGACTCGCAATCACACGCCGGGACAGAATTATGTTCCCGTGTTTAACTACAACAACTGGGTCTACAACATGAGTGGACCTTTTTATATTCCCGGGAAATTCAACAAAGAGAAGAACAAGATCTTCTGGTTCTGGGGCCAGGAGTGGGTGCGGTATCGCTTTACGGATTCCAACTCGCTCGCGGTTCCTTCTTTGCTGATGCGCAAGGGCGATTTCAGCGAGCTGCTCAACCCGTCGAACTTCTATTACGGAAAAGTTGTCACGATTAAAGATCCGACGACCGGTAATCCCTTTCCGAATAATATCATTCCCGCCGCTCAGCTCAGCAAAAACGGACTCGGGATCCTAAACGCGTGGCCTGCACCAAATCTAGCCACGCCGATCAACGGCAACCAGTTGTGGTACGCCACCGCCATCCACCCGCAAAATCAGCGGAAAGATACGTTGAAAGCCGACTTCAACCTGACCGATAGTCAACGAATTTCGTTCAGCCGTATGAACTACGAATTCAACGAATATCAGCCGCTCGATGGCGGAACTCCGTATACGCCGAAGTATTTCTATCGCCCCAATCAGACCAACACCCTCAGCCATGTCTGGACGATTTCGCCGAACAAGGTGAACGAAGTCCTGATCACGGCGAGCCTGGATGATGTGTACATTCCGGTCGACTCTGCTCACTTCCTCGACCGCACGTCGGTCGGCATCAACTACCCGTACATCTTCCCGCAGGGCAAGCTGATCCAGAATCGAATCCCCACGGTCAATATGACGAGCTTCTCGGGTCTGAGCGGCGGTCCGTATCCGTCGCACTCGACGGGTCCGATCTACACGCTGTCGGACAGCTTCACCTGGATCAAGGGGACGCACACGATGAAGTTCGGTTTCTCGTTCGAACGCTCCGGTGAGAACGACAACGACGAAATCAACGTCAGCGCGTGCCCGACTTGCACCAATAACCAGAACGGCCAGTTCTCGTTCACCGACACACGGTCCGGCCAGCCCGGCACCGGCAACGCGGTGGCGAACGCGGCCATGGGACTGTTCGACTCCTATTCGGAGCTCGGCCAGCGCGCCTACACGATCTTCCGCGGCTCCATGTATGAAGGTTTCGCGCAGGATTCCTGGAAGGTCACCCGCAAACTGCACATCGACTACGGCGCACGTTACACCGTGATCGTTCCGTTCAAGGCGCTGTGGGGCAACATGATCGTGTTCGATCCCACGCTCTACGATCCGTCAAAGGCGGTGGGCGTCGATCAGAAGACCGGCACGGTCATCATGAAGGCGGGCAGCGACCGCTATAACGGCATGGTCATTCCCGGCAGCGGATGGCCTGATTCGGCCAAGGGCCGCTTCCCTGAGGCGACCTCCGGCCAGTACGACTATCTGTTCCGTGGCGGCAAATACGATCCGTATTATTCGGATATCCAATACGGGCAGATCCAGCCGCGCGTCGGCATCGCTTATCAGCTCAACGACAAGACCGTGCTGCGCGCCGGCGGCGGACGCTTCTACACGAAGCTCGGCGTCAGCGACTCGGTGTTCCTGGGCGGCAACCCGCCGTTCCAGCCGACCGCCAACGTCAGCTTCGGTAACGCCGACAACCCCGGTGGAACGGCCGCCAATGCGCTGCCGTTGACCGTGACCACGCAGAGCAAGTCGTTCAAGACACCGGAAGCGTTCAACTGGAACTTCACCGTCGAGCGTGAGGTCTGGTGGAACTCGATCTTGACCGTCGGCTATGTCGGACGCCGCGGCCTGCACCAGCAGCGCGAAGCCGACATCAACCAGCCGACCCTGGCCACTGTTCTCGCCAACCCCGGCGTCAATCTCGACGCGTTGCGTCCTTACCAGGGCTACAACTCGATTCGCGAAACTGACAACGTGGCGAACACGCAATACAACTCGCTGCAGATCAGTTGGAATCGCCGCTTCAACAAGGGTCCGCAGATCGGTGTCGCCTACACGCTGTCGAAGAGCATGGATGACGGCTCGGCGCAGCGCGACATCATTCCGGACACATACTACGCCGGCAACCTGTGGGGACAATCGGATTTCGATGTCCGCCACATCTTCATCGCCAGCTACCTCTATGAGCTGCCCTTCTTCAAGGGCAACGACTGGAAGGGCAAGGCGCTCGGTCACTGGCAGGTCAGCGGAATCGTTCAAATGCAGACCGGAACTCCTTCGAGCATCGCGGTCGGCACTGACTACGCCGGCGTCGGACTCGACGGCAGCATCTCTAACGCCGGCCAGTTCTGGCAGGTCCTCTCGACTCCGACTGTGCAACATCAGATTGCGCTGAACGGTGCGAGCGACAACCTGTACTGGTTCAACGTGAAAGACTCGGCCGGCAACCTGATCGTGGCGCCTCCCGCGAAGGGCACATTCGTGACCCAGCAAGGGATCCGCAACCTCATCCACAACCCCGGTTTCGAAAACTGGAACACGGGCTTGTTCAAGTCCTTCGCGCTGAAGGAACGGCTGCAGTTGCAGTTCCGCGCGGAAGCCTTCAATGTGTTGAATCACCCGAACTGGAACGGAGCGAGCTTCAATCCGACCAACCTGTCCACGTTCGGAAAGATCACCGGCAAATCGAACGATGTGCGCAACCTGCAGTTATCGTTGCGTCTGCAGTTCTAATACGGCGGTCGATTCGACGTTAACTAAACCAAGCGGCGGACTTTCGGGTCCGCCGTCTCAAATTTCCGCAATGTAACGCGCCGGGCATTATCGCCCGGTTACTAGCAGGCGCTCAGCCGCGAATCTGCTCGAACGCGCCCGGAGGGGGCCGCGATCGCAGGCGGCGAGCTTGCCTTGATGGTCCGCCATTGTCCCGCGGGTGAGCCCGGGACAGGCGCTTCCGGCCCTCTGTGCGCCGGACCAAATTTTTCCGATCGATTCGTTGCGCGCGCATGCGTGCTCGAGGACCGCTTCGCCCAAAATACCGGCAGCGGCCTGTAAATGTTGAGGATTTTCTCGATCGGTATCGAATCCCGGTGAGAGCCGCGATGCTCTCGCCACTCCGCCACGGGCGTGTCCAACGCCCGCTCGCAACGCTCGCCGTGCCGAGGCATCGAACTCCGGCGGCCAGGCCAAATGCCTGTGATGCCCACATCCCGAACCCTGCCCGCAAGATCCCTGGCGCACGAACGGCGTTAACGATTGCTGTAAGGCTACCTTCCCAGTAAAACCGCTGTAACCAGAGCTTCATTGAAAAGGGTTATCATGCTCTCAAGCCTCAAAGTAGGCTTCGGGAGACACAAATGAACTATGTCAG
Organism: Bryobacteraceae bacterium; assembly: GCA_036502165.1. Taxonomy (GTDB): domain Bacteria; phylum Acidobacteriota; class Terriglobia; order Bryobacterales; family Bryobacteraceae; genus F-183. The sequence continues at coordinate 4,701 of DASXZC010000240.1, read as the reverse complement.
TTCGCGGCGCGTGGGCAGCTTGCACGACAACCCACGTCCGCATCTCGCAATACCTGTTCCGATTCCAGGCTCCGCAAACTATCATTCCGGATCCTCAACCCTCAACCATTCAGACCGGCTCGCTCAACGACCGGCAGCGTTTGATGGAGGAACAGCCAGATGAGTCGGTTCCTTCTCAAGTCCGTTATCGCGAGCGTGGCGGCGCTCTTCCTTTCAACCGCTATGTACGCGCAGTCCGATTCCGGTACGATCGTCGGATACGTCCGCGACCCGTCCGCGGCTGTCGTTCCGAACGCCAAGGTCACTCTGAAGAACGAGGCGACCAATATCACTCGGGAAGCCACCACGAATGAATCCGGCTACTTCGTTGCCGCTAACATGCCCCCGGGCGTGTATACGGTTTCGGCCGAGATCGCCGGCTTTAAAAAGACCGAGAGCGTTCACAACAAGCTCGACGCCACCAGCACGCTGAACGTCGATATCAACCTGCAGGTTGGCGCGGCCACGGAAAGCGTGGAGGTCGTCGCAACCGGGCAGGCCCTGCAAACCGAATCAGCCGTCCTCGAAAAACTGGTCACCAGGACGCAGATCGATGCGCTCGAGTTGAACGGACGTGATCCGTTGTTCCTCGCATCGCTGCAACCCGGCATGCGCAGCGGCTCGACGCTCGGTGACTTCAGCTTCAGTCTCACGAGCGGCGGTTATGCGGCCAACGGCGCCCGCGCGCAGGACACGACGATCACGTTCGACGGAGCTCCCGCGGTCCGCACCCGCGCCAACGGCACCAGCATCGGTGTCGCCGACGTGGACTCGACGCAGGAAGTGCAGATCATGACCGGCAACTACGACGCCGAATACGGCCGTGCGGCCGGCGCACAGATCCGCATCGTTACCAAGGGCGGATCGAGCCAATTCCACGGTGGTTTGTACGAGTACTTCCGCAACTCCGATTTGAACGCCAACACATGGTCGCGCAACCAGAGCGTCACGACGAACTTCCAGTCGCCGTTCCGGTACAACCAGTTCGGCTTTAACATCGGCGGACCGGTGATCATCCCTCACGTGATTCCCAAAGACAAAATGTTCTTCTTCTTCGGTGAGGAATGGGCGCGCTACCGCAACGCACAAACGCAAACGCAGGAAGTTCCGAGCCTGCTGATGCGGCAGGGCAATTTCAGTGAATTGCTTGGACCGAACATCTATTACAGCAAGCCGACCACGATCTACGATCCGACTACTTGCGCAGTAGCCGGCGCGGCGGGCTGCGTGCCTTTCGCGGGCAATATCATCCCGGCTTCGCGCCTGAGCAAGAACGGCCTCGCCTTGATCAACATGTATCCAACGCCGACTCCCGGCTACCTCAGCGGCAACCAGAACTGGATCGCCGCCGCTGCGCAGCCGGAAAATCAGCGCAAGGAAACCATCAACTCCGACATGTTGCCGACGCAGAACGACCGGATTCAGTTCCGCCGTACCGCGCTCGCGTATTTCGAGGTCGACCCCTTCGATCAGGGCACCAACCTGACACCGAAGGAATTCAATCGTCCGAACCAGGCCGGTTCGGTGAGCTGGATTCATACCTTCAGCCCGTCGCTCTTGAATGAAGCGCGCGGCACGGTCAGCCTCGATGACGTTTACATCCCTGTCATTACGAGCGCGCCCGGCTTCAACCGCCAGACGCTCGGAGTCACTTACCCGTACATTTTCCCCGCGGGAAAGGATCTTCCGAACAAGGTTCCCTCGCTCAACGTTCCGAACATGTACAGCTTCAGCGCCGGCCCGTATCCATCGCACTCGACCGGCCCGATCTACACGTTCACCGACACGGTGACGAAGATCTGGGGCAATCACACGTTCAAAGCGGGCTTCTACTTCGAACGTTCCGGCGAAAACGACGGCGATCAGATCAACGTCAGCAGCGTTCCCGGCGGCAGCAACAACCAGAACGGAACGTTCACCTTCACCGACGCGCGCGCAGGCTACGGCGCCACTTCAGGAGTTGGCGTCGCCAACCTCGCTCTCGGACTCGCCGACAGCTACACCGAAATCGGCCAGCGCGCTTACACGATCTACCGCGGATTCCTCTATGAGTGGTTCGCGCAGGATTCGTGGAAGGTCAACCGGAACCTGACGCTCAGCTACGGCATCCGCCAGTCGATCAACATTCCCTACAAAGCCTTGTGGGGCAACCAGGTGTTCTTCGATCCGAAGCTCTATTCGTCAACAACCGCTCCGAAAGTCGACCCGAAGACGGGCTTCGTCATCATCGGCACCGGCGATCCGTATGACGGCATGGTCATCCCGGGCAGCGGCTGGCCGAGCAACGCTTGCGGACACGGCGTGACCCCGGCTTGCGGCAGCGCCTACAACGGGCTGTTCCACAACTACCCGGATCAGTACGTCAACAACACCGCGGAGTTCCAACCGCGCGTCGGCCTCGCCTATTCGTTGGGTTCGAAGACCGTCCTGCGCGCAGGCATCGGCCGGTATCAGACGCGCTTCGGGCTGCTCGACAATATCTTCCCGGGCGCCAATTCGCCGTTCCAACCGTTCGTGACCGTCAACAATGTGTCGGTCGACAACCCCGGCGCCGCGCTCGGCAGCACGGAACAGGCGGCCATCACCGTCACCACGCTTCAACGCAACCTCAAGCCGCCGTCAGCATGGAACTACAACGTCACCGTGCAGCGGCAGTTCTTCTGGAAGTCGGTGGTTGAAGTGGGTTGGGTCGGACATCGTGGATTGAACGTTCCTCTCACCGTCGACATCAATCAGCCCCAGGCGGGCGCGGTGGTCAGCGGCCTCAACGTGAACGCGGTTCGTCCTTACCAGGGCTTCGCCGCGATCCAGATGGAAGAGTCGTCGGCGAGTTCCACCTACAACGGCTTGCAGGCAAGCTGGAATCGCCGTTTCGCCAACGGATTCTCGTTCGGCGCTTCCTACACCCTCTCGAAGAGCTACGACAATTCGAGCAACTACCGCGACATCGTTCCGGACACCTACAACCAATCGAACATGTGGGGCCCGTCCGAATACGATACGCGTCACATCGTGACGTTCAACTACGTGTACACGCTGCCCTTCTTCAAGGATGCCCGGTCGATGGCCGGCAAGACCCTTGGCGGATGGCAGATCAGCGGCGTGAACCAATACCAGACCGGCACGCCCTGCGGTGTGTTCGTTTCGAGCGACATCGCGCAAGTCGGCGAAGTCGGCAGTCTCGGTTGCGGCCAAACGGCCGGTGAATTCGCGCAAGTGAACGGTACGCCCTCGATCCTCGGACAGTTCGCCGGCGGCGCCGGCGCGGCCAGCCCGAATCAGTACTTCGCAATCACGTCCGGCGGCAGCCCGATCTTCACCAATCCGGCGCTCGGCACCTTCAATCTGCAGAAGAACATTCGCGGATTGATCTATCAGCCCGGCTTCCAGGACTGGAATCTCGGTTTGTACAAGAAGTTCGCAATGAACGAGCGGACCGGTTTCGAGTTCCGCGCCGAAGCGTTCGACGTGAACAACCATCCGAACTGGAGCGGTGTGGCGAGCTTCAACCCGACCTCATCCGTCTTCGGCAAGGTCACCAGCAAGACCGGGTTGTCGCGCAACCTGCAACTCTCGCTGCGGTATTACTTCTAGACTCCAGCTTTCGAGCTGGTTTGAAAACAGAGCGGCGGGGCTTCGTGCCTCGCCGCTTTTTTTGTCGTTCACGAACGATTTACAAACACTTTACTGCTCTCACGGCACGCCGCTCCGAATGTGCGCGCGTGGACAATTGAAAGCCCAACGGCTTCACAAAAACTTCCAAAGAGAGAGCAACAAAATGAGTCGCCTACCCCTGAATTCGATCACCCTGATAACCGCGGCTGTATCGGCCGTTACGACCGCACTGGCGCAAACCCCGATTCCGCAACCGCATATTTCGCTCGACGCCCGTGTTCGCGGCCTACGACATTCCCGTCGTGCCTGGCGATCGCGGGTTGAGCGTGCGAGCCCAGATGTAAGGATTCACGAAAGCCGAGATCACGGTTGTGCTGCGGTATTCGAATGATTCCGATTTGGTCACCAACGGTGCCGGATCCTCCGCGATCGCATCCTGCAGGCAGACCGATGTCGATCTGGTCTGCAAAGCGATCCTCCCGTTCAATGGCCATGCCGCGCCGAATGTCCTGACGTTCAGGAGACGCACGGCGAACAGCCGCCCGACCAGCGCCCGCTGGCGTCGGTATTTCAGGGTCCGAATCCGGAGTTGTTCGTCCACGGCGATACGAATCCGGTCAACTTCGGTACGCAGACGATCTTCTATCGCTGGGAATGGAACCAGGGAACCACCCACTATAAGGATCCGCTCAAGGCCATCGACATTCCGCGCTCGTTCCGGATTGCGATGTTCGGCGACTCTTACGGCGCCGGTGAAGGCCTGCCGAATCGTCCGCTGGTGCGTTCGCTCGCGAGCCTCAACGGACTGCTCGACGATGGTCACGCCAATCAGTTCTCGAACACTCCGATGTGGGACGACTTCCCCTGCCACGACTCGCACATCAGCGGACAGAATCAGGCTCTGCGGGCGTTCCTCGATGCGCATCCGACGCAAGCGATCGAATTTAAGAACTTCTCGTGTTCAGGCCCGCGTCGTCAGCGGTGTCATTCACGGGCAGACGATTCCGGTCGATTCCTTCCTCGATCCGCAACACCGTCGCAATCAGT
>DASXZC010000239.1:0-15268 GCA_036502165.1 Bryobacteraceae bacterium | reverse complement strand
GACTCGATGCTCGGCCAGCGCTCACCGTGGACTGGACCTTTTGGTGCTCCGATCCCCGGATATCCGTATCGCGCGCTGCCGGCGCCATCACTGTTCCTGCCGGTGAATCTCGCGGCTGTGGATCCGAGTTGGGGATTCGTGGTCGATCAATACCACGGCGGTTGGGATATCACTGAACCGTCCTTGCTCAGCTTCCTGCCGGGTCCTTTGGTCGTCGGCTGCGCGTTTTGCAACGACACTCCGGTGACGATTTGTCTCACGGCCGATGGAGCAACTTGCGCCGTCGACCGCAATGTGGCGGCCGATCCTTATGCGACCGTCGACCCCAATGCGAATACCGCGGGAGTCCTTGGGATTACCATGCACTGCACGGGAATCTGCGCGTTCCCCTCGCTCGATCCGCGTTGGAGCGATAAGACGCCAGTGCTTGCCGCGTGGCATCCGAACTATTCATCCGGCAACCCGGTGACCGTCGTTCCGAACTTCCAGTTCGATTCGATCAAGACTCGCTCGTCGCCGGTGCAATGCGACGGATCAGCGAATGTCAGCCGCGGCAGCGACCAATATGGCAACTTCCTGGGCGCGCCGTTCAATCCGGCGTGGAGCTCAGGAACGCCCGTGTTTATTGACTCGAGTCGCCATACGATTCAGAAGGTGATTGATGAGAACACGATCATTTTGAATGAGTCGTGCAACTCGAATGCGCAGACGCTGACGGCGAATACGTTCGGTCTGCTGATTCTCGCATCGGTGCCGCTGACCGGCGTGGTTGCCGCGCCTTGGACGGCGACGCTGGGGGGTCCGGAAGCGTATTGGGATGCCGGCGGGGATTTGACGAGCTACACGAACTGCTCGAAGCAGCCGGTCGTTGTCGGCGGCGTCAGCGGATGGCACTGCACTGCAGGCGCGGCGGCGTACTGGATTGCGGCGGATGGAAGCTCCGCGCTGCCGATGGGGTTCCTGGGAATCGCCAATCCGGGCAACTATGGATTGGGCCCATCGACGTTCTGTTCCGCACGGTTTTGGGATGACCTCGATGCGAACAGCGTCTTCTGCCTCGCGCCAGTGGGAGGGAGTTCGTCAGCGGAACTGGTGCAACTGAAGTTCTATGGCGATCACTCAGGCCTTGCGAACGCGTCTTATCCAAGCCCGGACACGGCCGCCGGAGGATACTTGCCGGTTTGCCGCTCGACCAATCCGCCTGCGCCGAACAATTGCTGGACGGTCAAAGTCCTCAATGCGACCGGCACAAATTCGCCCTTGGTCATCGAGCCTGCGATCCGCGCGGCCGCGCTCGATGCCTGGAACAATTCCGCTTTCCCGAAGGCGTATGCGGGTGGGGCGGTATCGACCGCGATCAACTCGAAGCTCGATGACAGCCACCTGGTGTTGACGACGGAGTTTGGCCAAAACAGTTACGGATTCACTTCGATTCTCGAACTGTCGACGCCGCGTGGAACGGCGAGTATCCGCGCAGTGCTTCCGTCCTGGCGGCAGGTTGCGAATTCTCCCGCTGGATCCTCAGGACTTCGCTGGGCTGGAATCCACGGCCCCAACGGCAGCCCCTGGGGAGGGGCAAAACTGATCTTCTATCCGACATTTCTGCGAGGCGGATCGGGCACTGGGCAGGGCCTCTACCGCTCGAACGTCGTCAGTTCGGTAACGGTGAATTGTCCGAGCGGCGTGGCAGGGGCTTGCGTCGCGGTGACGCTCGATGGGCAATTGGGCGACCCCGATCCATCGACGTTCGATCCTATCAACGACACGAAGACGAACAAAATCGGAAACGGCTATCTGCAGGATCTCGCGGCTGGCGATTTGCTCTGCGCGCCAACCAACAACGACGCGGGTAATTGCCTCAATTTTATTGGCTGGAACCAGTTTGAAGACCTGAAGGTGCTCACGACCGTGACCAATCCGGATGGCACGGTTGTTGTGACTCTGCAGCGGAATTTGGGTGGCTCGACGTCGATGGCTCTCGCACCTGGACAACAGCTCTATGCGATGCCGACGTTCTGCGATTATTCGACCGGTTACGGCTGCGGCCTCGAGGCCATGATTTGGGATTATTCGACCGGCTACCTCGAGGAAGTGACGGTCGGCGGGCAGGAGCATCAGTTCAGCGCGTTCGATCCGGTCCACAATCAGATGATCAATGCGACGGCTGGATCGGATGTGAACACGTGGCCGTTGTGCTACTCGAGCGATATTGCGAATTATCCGAACTGTTATTCGTCGTTCTTCGGACCGATCAATCCGGCGAAGCCTGTAAACAGCCAGCTTTCCGCACTTTCCTACGGAGTGATCGCGCAGAATCCTCCATTCGCCACAGGCACCGGATTCCCGGGAATCACCGGCATGGGAACCCCGAATGACGTCGATACGCATCCCAGCATGACGCAGATGTCCGCGGCGCCGGATTCTGAAAAGATCTGGTTCTCAGACGCCCGTCCGTTCCTGGGCCGCGCAACCGTGCCATTGCCTCCGCCGGTCGCGACGGGGATCCCGAATGTATACAAGTGGGCTGCGTCCGATCCGACGGGACAATCGAACGTCTCTGCTTACAAGCTGCTGCCGGTGATGGGCTCGTGCGGAATCAGCGTCCTCAAGGACGTGACTACGATTTCCACGCAGACTCCTTATTCCTACTGCATCGCGATCAACGGCGACGATTGCACTCCGGGATCCTCGCCGGGTGACGTGTACATCAGTTGCCCGAGTGTGAACCCGGCCGCGAAGCCGGCCAACGCCTGCCCGTATTCCGGGATCGGAAGTTACACGCCCGAGGTGCGCGACACTTGCCTGTCGACTACCGGCGGCTATGCGATGAGCGTCACGCAAGTCGGGTTTGCGAGCCAGAACGGCGGCATGTGGTCTCCTCTGACGGACGATCAGCGCGCGCGCTCAGCCCGCGTGTTGACGCATGGATTGTCGAACTACCGGATCATCGATCAGTTCTGGAATACGAAGGCAACTCCAGATGGAGGGCTGTTGCTGTTCCGGGTTCCGTTCATGAATGGATACGCCACGCAGATCGTGGCGGCCAAGGTTCCGCCGTTCCCGGACGTGACGCAGGATCCGCTCGACCGCCGCGGTTTCATCGCGACTCCGGTCACGATCGATCCCGCGCCGGATGGAACGACGTCGGTCAAAATCCAATTCGGATACGATCCGACGCTGAGGTGCATCAGCCGCAATGAACCGTGTGAGGCTCGTGCGGATTTCGATCCGACAGGAACTTCGATGCCGTTCTATTTCGCGAGCGAGGCATCCCCCGCGGGGCTTGATTGTTCGAACGGATGCCCGGCTGCTGTGAGTCTCCCCGGCATCAGCCAGCGGGTGATGTTCTATCAGCCCGTCTACCTGGTCAATGGCTCGCAAGTTACTGGAACTCTGCGAGTTACGGTAGTCCCCGATCCGCTGACGGCGCCCGCATCGGCCAGCAGCCGTAATTAATCCCCTGTCTTTAGTCTTGACGCATGACCACGTAGCCATTATAATGACTGTGTGGTCATAGAAATGACTTCTTCGTCACCTGAACCCCGCAAAACCCGGAAAGAACTCCTCTCGGAATGGCGCCACAACGAGGTCCTGCATGCCGCCCGGCATATCTTCGGACGTCTCGGATACGCCGCCGCCAACGTCGAGGACATCGCTAAAGAAGCGGGGATGGCGAAGGGCACGGTCTATCTTTACTTCAAGTCGAAGGAGGAAGTCTTCGCCGCTGTACTCGCTCTCGATCTGGAACGTTTGACCCAGGAAACCATCGACGGCATGTCCGCGGCTGAGTCGTTCGTCGATCGCATGACGGTCTTCCTGAACTTGCGCCTCGCCTATCTTCGTAACAACCGGGACTTCATGCGGGTCTACGTGGCGGAGTTCGGCAGCCGCGGCTCGGGATCGACGGTCATCTTTGAAGTCAAACATCGATACATTCAGCGTGGCATCGAATTCATGCGTCAATGTCTCGAACGGGCGATTGCCCGCGACGAGATTCGGACTGTGCCGGTCGAGGCAGCGGCTTACGCCATTTACGACATCGCCCGCGGCTACGTGGAGCGACATTTGATCGGCTCGACGCAACTGGATCCCGAGGAAGATCTCGCCTTCACTCACTCGCTGATTGTCAACGGATTACAAAAACATGATTAGTACTCCTCTTCAGAAGTGCGCCGGTGGATTGTTGACGCTTTTTGCAACGGTGCTCAGCGCGCAAACGCAGACACAGGCGCCCGCCGCGCCGAGCATTCTGCCGCCGCCGCCCGTGCCGGTTTCAGGTTCGGTGAATACGTCTCAATCGGTCATCAACATCAGCGGCCAGAACAGCGTGAACCTGATCAACAGCTCGGTGAATATTCAAGGTACCTATCAGGGCAGCATTCCTTCAGGAACAGCGACCGGCACCGTGCTCAGCATCAATCTTCAGGAAGCTCTCGATCGCGCGTTCAAATATAATCTCGGCACCGTGCAGACCGGACAGAGTGTCCGCGTCGCACGCGGCGAGCGGATGATCGCGCTGAGCCAATTGCTGCCCACTCTATACGGCAGCGTGCGCGAGTCGGTGCAGCAGACCGATCTGGCGGCACTGGGATTCAAGAGCTCGACATTCAAATCCTCCGGTGGCGGCGGTCCTTCTTTTCCATCAGTCATCGGACCCTACAATTACTTCGATGTGCGCGCGACGCTCAATCAGACCGTGTTCGATTTGAGCCGCATCCACGCACTGCACGCTTCGGATGAACGGGAAAAAGCCGCGGACTTTTCCGCCCGCGACGCACGTGATCTCGTCGCCATGGCGGCTGCCGGAGCTTATCTGCAAGCAACCGCCGCCGCCAACCGCATCCAAGTCGCGGAGGCCGCCGTCCGCACCGCCGAAGCCGTACACACGCAAGCATCCGATCGACTCAAGAACGGATTGAACGCGCGCATCGACGTCACTCGTACGGAAGTGCAGTTGCAAACCGATCGCCAGCGCCTGCGGGCCCTGAGAGCGGATCTCGAGAAACAGAAACTGGTGCTCGCGCGCGTCATCGGATTGCCGCTCGACCAGGCCTTCACTCTCTCTGACGACTTCGCATTCGCGGGCCTGACCGGTCTGACGCAAGCGGACGCCATCGCCAAGGCGAAGGCCGAACGCGCCGATGTCGCCGCCGCATCCGCGCAAGTGAAAGCGGCCGAAGCGACGTACCGGTCGATCCGCGCGGCAGCGCTGCCGTCGCTTTCCGTTGAAGCGGACTACGGCGCGATCGGCGTCAATCCTGCGCAATCGCATGGGACATTCGGCGTCGTCGGATCGCTCGTCGTTCCCATTTATACCGGGCAGCGCTTGCGAGGCGCGACCGAAGAGGCGAGCGCGGCGCTCGAGCAGCGGCGTGCACAATCCGCCGAGTTGCAGGGCCGGGTGGAGTACGAAATCCGGCAGGCCTTCATCGACCTCGATTCAGCCGCCGATCAGGTGTCGCTCGCCGGCAAGAACGTCGAACTGGCGACGGATGAACTGCGCCAGTCGCAGGATCGCTTCGGCGCCGGTGTCGCCGACACGGTCGAGGTCGTGCAGGCGCAGCAGAATGTCGTGCAGGCCAACAACGATCTGATCTCGGCGACGTACGAACACAATTTAGCGAAGGTCGCGCTCGCACGGGCGCTCGGCCAGGCCGAGAAGACCATCCCCCAATATCTACAAAAGGTTTCAGCGAAAGGAAACTGATATGCCTGTCGAAACAGCGAGCATTGAGGAAATAGAGAAATCCGAACCGGTCTCGGAAGGCCGGTCGACGCAGTTCAAAGTGATCCGGCTCGTTGTAGTCGTCGTGATCCTGCTGGCGATCGCCCTCGGCGCACGGCAGTTGTGGCTGTACATGGACTCTTACGAATCGACTGACGACGCTCAGGTCGATGCCAACATGAATCCGATCAGTGCGCGTGTCTCCGGCGTAGTGACTGCAGTTCATGTCGACAATAACGTGCCGGTCAAGCCGGGCGATCCGCTAGTCGAGCTCGATCCTTCGGACTATCGCATGGTGGTCAATGAAGCGGAAGCGAATCTTGCGCTCGCAGCCTCGCAACTGAACGCCGAAATGCCCGGAGTGCCGATCGTCAAGACCGCGAACACAGCCAACGTCGCCAGTGTCGAAGCGCAGATCACGGGAGCGGAAGCATCCGTCGCTGCCGCCGAGCGCGATCATGAGGCTGCGCTCGCGGACCTGCGCCAGGCGGAAGCGAACAACCTGCGCGCACAGGCCGACGAAGTCCGCTATCGGGGATTGGTCGAGAAGGAAGAAGTTTCGCGATCGCAGTATGACCAGAAGCTTGCCGACGCGCGAGCGAGCGCGGCGATGGTCGATTCGAAGCGGGCGCGGGTCAGCGCCGCGGAACGGGAAATCGCCGGGAAGAAGGCCACGCTCGAGCGTGGACGCGTCCAGTTGAGTGAAGCGCAGCAGAACAATCCGCGGCAGGTGACGGTCCGTGAAACCGGTGTCAAAGTCCGTGGAGCGAACGTCAAAGTCGCGCAAGTGCAACTCGACCAGGCGCGTTTGAATTTGAGCTACACGAGCATCACCGCGCCCGTCGGCGGCATCGTCGGCAAGAAGAGCGTCGAAGTCGGGCAGCGCGTCCAACCCGGCGAGCAGCTCATGATGATCACGCAGACCGGCGACCTCTGGATCACCGCGAACTTCAAAGAGACTCAGCTCCGGCGGATCAAACCCGGTCAAAAAGTGACGATCGGCATCGACGCGTACGATCGCTCGATCGAAGGTTACGTCGACAGTTTGCCCGGCGCGACCGGAGCGCGGTACAGCATCCTGCCTCCCGAGAATGCGACCGGCAACTATGTGAAAGTCGTGCAGCGACTGCCAGTGAGGATCCGAATTACCAAGAATCAATCCGGAGTCGATGTGTTGCGGCCCGGCATGTCCGTCGAGCCCAAAGTGTGGGTGAAGTAGGGCACCGTGAGCACCGAATGGCATCCTCGCTATAACCCGTGGCTGATCGCCGTCATCGTGTCGCTCGCGGCGTTCATGGAAGTGCTCGATACGAGCATCGCGAACGTCGCACTGCCGCACATCGCCGGCAACCTCGGCGCGAGCACGGACGAGAGCACGTGGGTTTTGACGTCCTATCTCGTCTCGAATGCGATCGTGCTGCCGATCACCGGATGGCTGGTCAGCCGCTTTGGACGCAAACGATTCTTCCTCATCTGCATCACGCTGTTCACGCTCAGCTCGCTGCTGTGCGGTATCGCGCCGAGCCTGCCGATTCTGCTGCTCGCGCGGATCATCCAAGGCGCCGGCGGGGGTGGCCTGCAACCAATGGCGCAGGCGATCCTCGCGGATTCTTTCCCTCCCGCGCGGCGCGGCGCGGCGTTCGCTGTATTCGGAATCACCGTGATCTTCGCGCCCGCGATTGGTCCGACGCTCGGCGGATGGGTCACCGACAACTATTCCTGGCGCTGGATTTTCCTCATGAATCTGCCCGTCGGAATCATCGCGCTCGCGCTGGTGAACATGGTCGTCGAGGATCCTCCATTCCTCAAGCGGCTCAAGAATGCGCGCATCGATCTCATCGGATTTTCGCTATTGACGGTCGGTGTCGCCGCACTGCAGATCATGCTCGACAAGGGACAAGAGGATGACTGGTTCAACTCCCGCTTCATCACTACGCTTGCCGCCGTCTCGATCACCGGACTGGTTGCGCTCGTCGTCTGGGAGTGGCGCCAGAAGGATCCGCTGGTCGATGTGCGGCTCTTCCAGAATCGCAACTTCGCAACAACGTCGATCATGATGTTCTTCGTCGGCGCGGTGCTGTTTTCAAGTACCGTTCTGCTGCCGCAATATCTTCAACTGTTAATGGGTTACTCGGCGGAATCGGCGGGAGTCGTGCTTTCGTTGGGCGCGGTGGCGATGTTTTTCGTCATGCCGATCGTCGGACAGCTCTCCTCGCGGATTCAGGCGCGCTACCTGATCGCCTTCGGTTGGATCGGCGTGGCGGCGAGCATGTACTTATCAGTGCACATGATGAACACGGGCATGAGTTTCTCGTCAGCGGCGAAGCTGCGCGTGCTGCAACTATTGCCGGTCCCCTTCATCTTCATTCCGGCGACTCTGGTGTCGTATCTGGGCTTACCGCCAGGGAAGAATAGCAGCGCGGCTGGACTGATCAACTTCATGCGGAACATCGGCAGCGGCGTGGGAACGTCGGGAGTGATCGTCATGGTCACGCAGAGGACGCAGGTCCACCAGACCATGCTCGCAAGCCATACGTCGATGGGCGATGCGGGCTTCGTCAGCGCCGTGCGCGGACTCGCCGCGCAGTTGGCGCACTCCGGAGTTGTCGCATCACAGGCACAGATGCAGGCGCTCGACCGCATGTACGGATTGATGATGGCGCAGGCCGCATCGATCGCGTATCTCGACGCCTACATGATGTTGTCGGTGGGGGGCGCGATCATGTTCTTCCTCGCGTTCATATTGAGGAAAAACGATCCTCATCAGGGTGGCGCAAGCAGCGCGCCCGCTCATTAGAACGAGTGCGACTTGAGTTATCATGAGCGCTGTCAGGAGCCGCGAGTGAATCGTCTCGAACGTATTGTTTCAATTGCATTTTTCGTGTGTTCTTCGTCCGCGATCGTGTTGCTGGCCGCGCCTCCGCCGCAGGACCATCGCACTGAGAATGTCATCTTCGTCATGACCGATGGCCTGCGCTGGCAGGAGGTGTTCCACGGAGAGGATCCGGCGTTGCTGGTGCTCGATCCGAAACACTCGAAGGGCAAGGAACTCGCCGCGTTTCAACGCGCGCAAGCAGCCTACCAACGCGACACACCGGCGGCCCGCCGGGAGGCTCTGATGCCGTTTTTCTGGGGCACAATGGCCAAGAACGGGCAGATCTATGGGAACCGCGACCTGGAATCGGACGCTTACGTCACCAACGGAAGGAACTTCTCATACCCCGGCTATAACGAGACCTTGTGCGGATTCGCCGATCCGGCCATCGACAGCAATGATGAAGTTCTCAACCCAAATGTGACCGTGCTCGAGTGGCTGAACAACAAGCCGCACTTCAAAGATAAGGTCGCTGCTTTCGGCGCCTGGGATATTTTCGGATTCATCTTCAATCATCCGCGCTCAGGGTTCACCGTGAACTCCGGCTACGAGCCGCTCACCGTGGAGCCGATCACACCGAAGATCGCTTTGCTCAATCAACTGAAGGCCGACAATCCGCGCATCTGGTCGGATGAGGCCTTCGATGCTCTCCCTTTCCAAACGGCCCTCGAGTATCTGAAGGTTCATAAGCCCAGAGTTCTCTACCTGTCGCTCGGCGAGACGGACGATTGGGGGCACGATGCCAACTACATCGAATATTTGAACGCCGCTCATCGCGCCGACGATTTTCTGAGGCGCCTGTGGGAGACCGTGCAAAGCATGCCGCAGTACAAAGGCCGCACGACGTTGATCTATTCGCCCGATCACGGCCGCGGATCCGGCTCCGAGTGGACGAGTCACGGCCGCAAAATTCCCGAGTCGAAGTACATCTGGATGGCGTTCCTCGGTCCGGATACACCGGCGTTGGGCGAGCGATCGAAGATCCCCGCGGTGACGCAGAATCAGATCGCCGCCACGCTCGCCGCCACGATTGGCGAGGACTACCGGAAGGATGTTCCGAAGGCCGGCCCCCCGATCGCAGACGTCGTCAAAGCCGCCCATGTAAAATAAGGAATTCCGCCCAAGTACGGCAAGACGTCGCAACGATCCACACAGGAGACCCTCCTCAAATGAACAAAATTGGCGTGATCTACGGGATGGAAAACACCTTCCCGCCGGCGTTGGTCGACAAGATCAACTCCATGAACGTGCCCGATGTGACCGCGGAACACGTCCGGATCGGCGCCATCAAGATGGCCGAACCGTCCGGATTCAAGGTCATCGTGGACCGCATCTCGCATGACATCGCCTTTTACCGTGCGTATTTGAAGAACGCCGCATTGAGCGGCACCTATGTGGTGAACAATCCCTTCTGGTGGGGCGCCGATGATAAATTCTTCAACTACGCGCTGGCATCGAAGCTCGGCGTGGCGATTCCGAAAACGGTGATTCTGCCGCACAAAGCTTATCCGCCAGGGACGACCGCGCAGTCGATGCGCAATTTGGTTTATCCGCTGAACTGGAACGAAGTATTCGCTTATGTCGGATTTCCTGCCTTTTTGAAGCCATTTAGCGGCGGCGGCTGGAAGAGCGTCTATAAGGTGACTACGGAGAAGGAACTGTTCGACGCCTACGATCAGACCGGCGACCTCTGCATGACACTGCAGGAAGGCATTGAGTTCGACGATTATTTCCGCTGCTACGTGGTCGGGCAGGAGAAGGTCCACATCATGCGCTACGACCCTCGTCAGCCGCATGAGCATCGCTACGTGAAGAACGGCCCGGCGATTTCCCCCGAGATGGAAGAACGCGTCACGCGGGATTGCCTGACGATCTGCCGGGCGCTCGGCTACGACTTGAATACCGTCGAATTCGCATGCCGCGGCGGAGTTCCCTACGCCATCGATTTTCTCAATCCGGCCCCCGATGCGGACTTCCTCTCGGTCGGCGAAGAGAACTTCAGTTGGATCGTCAACGCTGTGGCCGATTACGCGATCGCCAAGGCGCTCGAGCCGCCGAAGACTCCCGAGTTCCGGTGGGCGAATTTCCTCAATACTTAGCGCCGCGCGTATGGTCCGCTAAAGCCCCTCTCTTCCCTTCCGATAAGATTTCAGGTGAAGAGGTGGGCGACTCTACCGACCGTTTTCTCTTCGAGCGTGCCGCGTGCAAGCACGCTCGTTGACCGTCCTTCGACCGCTCTCGCCCGCCGTGCATTGCTGGTCGCGTCATCGCTCGCGGTGGCGGGAGGGGGACTTGGCTTAACCGGCATCCTGCGGGACACGGTTCGCGGCGCCGAGGCAGCCCTCATCCTTTCGAGCTTGACCTTCTCTGCAGGAACCCTCGTCACACTTCTTGCTTTCCGTAAGGTCCCGCTGCCAACCGTCGCCACGGTGGCGACGATCTTCTTCGGCGTGTATTTGTGCGCCTGTGCGCTGGTTTCCGTTTTTGGCCAAGGCCAGCATCTCAACCTGCTGATCTATCTTGTCTGGTTCTTCCCGCTGCTGGTGTTCAACAAGCTGGTTAACGCGCCTGACGTCGCGCATGTACTGGCCAAGAGCCTGCTTATCGCACCGTTGGCCCTGCTCGTCTGTTTGACGCCCCGCCTGATCACTTTGTTTTCCGAAGGAATGCTGTTCCTGCTGCTCGACCTCGCCCTCAGCTATCTTTCCTTCGGATTGATGTTCGACCTCGTGACCCGCTATCGCGAGGAATATCTGGTCGAACGCGAACGCGCCGGATCCCTCGCGGAACTCGTGAAGACCAATACCGAGCTGCTCCACGCCATCGACATCGCCGAAGCCGCCAAGCGCGCCAAGGACGAATTTCTCGCGAATATGAGCCACGAGATGAGGACGCCGATCAACGGCATCGTGGGCATGACGGATCTCGCGCTCGACACCGACCTCACGGACGAGCAGCGCGACTACCTGGCGACCGCGCGGGCCTCCGCGGATTCCCTCTTGCACCTCGTCAACGACGTCCTCGATTTTTCGAGGATCGAGGCCGGCATGATCGAGCTCGATCCTGTTCGCTTCGATTTACGCGAAATTCTCGAAGAGACGATGCGCACCATGGCCATGTCGGCGAACGAAAAGAAGCTCAAGTTGTCACTCGACATCGGAGAAATGGTGCCGGGGCCGGTGATCGGTGACGCCGTGCGGCTGCGTCAGATCCTCGTCAATCTGGTAGGTAACGGGATCAAGTTCACCAAACGCGGCGAGGTCGCGGTCGAGGCCACGCTCGAGGATCACGCCGGCGATGAATTCACCATCCACTTCGCTGTTCGAGACACCGGGATCGGAATCGCTCCCGAGAATCAAGCCGCCATCTTCGGCGCGTTTTCGCAAGCGGATGGCTCGAGCACTCGCCAGTTTGGTGGCACCGGCCTCGGCCTCACCATCTCCGCGCGTCTGGTCGCTGCGATGCGAGGCCGACTTTGGGTCGAGAGCACGCTCGGTCAGGGGAGCTATTTTCACTTCACGATCCACCTGCAGGCCGCGTCCGCGTCGCATACCCTCCTTGCATTTGCCGCAGACGCGGAGCACGATAGTGGATGAGTACCATGCGTGCCTCGTCCTTCTTCGCCCGCTGCCTCGGTATCTTCCTGCTGGTACTTCTACAGCCGCTCCCCGCCGCAAGTCAGGTTTGGTGGAAACATGCCGTCATCTATGAAATCTATCCGCGCAGCTTCGGCGACTCGAATGGCGATGGTGTTGGTGATCTCAATGGCATCACCGCGCATCTCGATTACCTGCGAAATCTCGGCGTCGATGCGATCTGGATCGCGCCGATGTATCCATCGCCGCAGATCGATTTCGGCTACGACATCTCCGACTACGTGAGTGTCGATCCGCAATACGGCACCCTGCAGGACTTCGACCGTCTCGAAGCCGAGGCGCAAAAGCGCAACATACGTGTCGTGCTCGACATGGTGCTGAATCACACGTCCGACTGGCACAAATGGTTCATCGAGTCGGCGAGCTCGCGCACGAATCCGAAGGCGGACTGGTACGTATGGAACTCGGGAGTTCCCGTGAATTCGCCCGGCGTCGGCGCGTTCCAGAAGAAGTTCGCGCACGACGGCATGGCCCCGCCCAACAATTGGGAATCGCTGTTCGGCGGATCCGCGTGGGAATGGGTGCCGGCGCGCAAGCAGTTCTACTATCACAAATTCTATAAGCAGCAGCCGGATCTGAACTGGCGCAATCCGGCAGTCGAAACGGCCGCATTCAACGCGATGAAGTTCTGGCTCGATCGCGGCGTCGCGGGCTTTCGCCTCGACGCCATTCCGACGCTGTTTGAGGATCCGCAGCTTCGCAACGAACCGGAAGCCGGCGGAATCAATGCCCAGGGCGACCCAAGGCTGAAAGAGATCTACACGAGCAACCTGCCCGAAGTGCACGGCGTCATGCGCCGCATGCGGGCGATGATCGACAAATATCCCGGCGACCGCGTGCTGATCGGAGAGACGTACCTGCCGGATACAGCCGAACTCGACAAATGGTACGGCGGCGCCGCGCACGACGAACTGCAGTTGCCGATGGACATGCTGGTCGGCTTCGGCTCGAGCGGTAAGCTGGATGCCGCTTTCTTCCGCAAATACATAGGAGAAGTCGAAACGCAGGTACACGGCTCACAGCCAATGCTGGTCTTCGACAACCATGACAATGTGCGCTCGATCGATCGCTTCGGCGATGGCGTCCACGATGTCGCACGCGCCAAAGTCATCGCCGCGATTCTGCTGACGCCGCGCGCGACTGCGCTCACCTATTACGGAGCGCCCATCGGAATGCGCACCATCACTCCGACGCGTAAGCAGGACGTTCGCGATCCCATCGGCATCACGGGATGGCCCAAGGAAAAAGGACGCGATGGCGAACGCACTCCCATGCAGTGGACCGTGGGTCCGCAGGCGGGCTTCTCGACCAATCCTCACACCTGGCTGCCTGTCGCGCCCGATTACAAGACCGTCAACGTTGAAACCGAGACTGCCGATCCGCACTCGCTGCTCAACTGGTACAAGGAGTTGATCGCATTGCGCCGATCGAATCCCGCGCTACGCGATGGCGGACTCGTCATGATCGACACACACGACCCGAACATCTTTTCCTTCGTCCGCACTGACAAGGGCAGCTCACCCGTGTTCATCGCCATGAATCTCAGCGGGCAACCGAAGACGATCCCTCTCGATCTCAAAGCCGCCGGAATCACGGTCGCAAAGCCGCTGCGTACGCTGGCCGCCAGCGATGACGCACTGATGCACGTGACGTCCGCGGCGTCGGTCGTTCTGCCGCCCTACTCCGCCTGGGTGGCATCAGTCCAATAACAACGCGTTCAGCGACAATGAAGATGTGATCTTCGCCCGAGCTCTCATACTCACATCATTCGCGTCGGCCTGCCTCTTGAGCCAACCCGTGTCTGTCGGCATCAAAGGAGGAGTGCCCTTCGGCGATGCCTTCACACTCAGCAGCGGATCCCTCACCGTTCCGGCCAGCACGCAGCATTGGATTTTGGGGCCGATGCTCGAAGTTCATCTACCGCTCAGCCTGAGCGTCGAAGGAGACATCCTTTATCGGCGCTATCAGATCAACGACACCGGCGGCGAGTGGGAATTTCCGATTCTCGGCAAGTATAAGTTCCTCGCTGGGCCGATCCGGCCGTACATCGGGGCCGGCGTGAACTTCAATCACGTCACCGGATTTTCAAAATTGCTCAGCGCCGAACTGCCGCATCCCGGAACGAAAGGCTTCACGCTCGAAGGCGGTGTCGAATTCAAACTGCTGCGGTTGCGGCTCGCGCCGGAACTACGCTTCACGCACTGGGGCAATCCGAACATCGATCTGAATCCCATCAATATTGCCCTGAAATCGAGCCAGAATCAGGCGATGGCGCTGGTCGGCCTCTCGTTCTGAAAACAAAAGGCCGGTCCTCGAAAAACAGGACCGGCCTCAATTGTTGGATTGAATTTCCAGGCTTCCTATAGCTCACCTCTCGTCCGCAGCGCGGCGATGGCCACGGCGTGCGGAATCGCGATCAGCTTGGTCTGCGCGTCTGTCAGCACATTGTTGACCTGCGGCAGCATCATATCGTTCTGGCCGCGCTGGTTCGGATGAATCGATCCGAGCAGGTCGCCCTGGATGTTGTCGGATTGGCCGACCGTATTGAACCATCCCTGATTGCAGTTGCAGAGTCCTTTCTTCGTCGAGGTGGATGCCATGTCGACGAACGTCCACTTCGGAATCGTACCGCTACCGGCCTGGCGCGCCGGATCGTTGACGAAGGCCTTCAGCGCATTGTTCATCGGCGACAGGAACGAGTTGAAGAGGAACTGGAAGTCCGCGGCGGGGATGCGGCGCTGGAGGACGCCCCAGCAGGCTTGCGTTACCGAGACTTCGGGGCTGCAGAAGTTGCCGTCGCAATCGCGCGTCGGATCCGGGTAACCGAACACCGTAATCTGGCGGACGGAGAGATTCTTCACGAACCGGATCTCCGTCTCGAGCTGGTTGTACACAGAGGGAACCGCGGCGAGGCCGCCGGCGACCAGCGCCGCGATTGTGCTGTCGTGGCGGCAATTGGTGAAGGCCACAGCGCCGCCGAAGTTCTCGAGGCAGTCGGCGGTGATCTGCTCG
>DASXZC010000238.1:0-2152 GCA_036502165.1 Bryobacteraceae bacterium | reverse complement strand
GTACGGCGGGCTCAAGCCTGAGGACGTGCGGCGATGGGGGCAGTTCACGACGTTCAAACAAAATGCTCCGGAATTGTTGCGGCGGGAATTACGTGCGACACAGGTGATTTATTGCTCGCCGTTGGTCGATCCTTATCAACCGGTCGAGGCGGACGTCAACATGATGTCAAGGTTGTTCGAAGCGCTGCTCGAGCGTCCGCCGGCGCGATTCGTGATCCAGACGCGGGGACCTTTGATTGTGCGCGATATCGATCCGATCAAGGAGCTCGCGGCGAGGACGGTCGTGCGTGTGAGCTTTTCATTGACTACCGATCTCGAGGACGTACGCCGGTTGTATGAGCCGCACTGCGATCCGCTCGATGCGCGGCTGAATGCCATCGCGCGATTGCGGGAGGCCGGGGTCGAAGTACACGCGGCGCTTGCGCCGTTGTTGCCTTCGAACCCAGTGAGGCTCGCGCAGTTGGCGCTCGACGCGACCGCGCGCGACCTGATCGGAGACGCGCTGCACGTGCGATCCACGAAGCCGCGCGGTGCAACGACTCGTGAAGCGGCATTCCGGATCGCTGAGCATCACGCGGGACACGAGCAGTGGCTCGATCCGGAATTCATGGACGGCGTTTATTGTACGATTGCAAACGAGGCCGGCAAGCGGGGACGCAGGTTCCTCACGGGACCGGCCGGATTCCGGCTGTTGACGGAAACATAAATACCTTCCAGAAAAGTGGAGACCCATGGCTACTCAAGCTGCTGAGATTTTGAAACGTCTCGGAATCGAATCCGAGAATCCGGGTGCGTACTCGGACGAATGGATCGATTGCGCGGGTGAAGAACTCGAGTCGCGTTCGCCGATCGACGGATCGTTGCTCGGCACGCTTCGCATGGCTGATTCGGAAGACTACAACGACGTCGTCTACAAGGCTTCGAAGATGTTCCCGAAGTGGCGCATGGTGCCGGCTCCGCAGCGTGGGCAGATCGTGCGCGAGATTGGCGAGGAATTGCGGAAGCACAAGAACGACTTAGGCGCGATTGTCACGCTCGAGATGGGAAAGATTCTTTCCGAGGGCCGTGGAGAGGTGCAGGAGATGATCGACATCGCCGACTTCGCTGTTGGCCTGTCGCGGCAGTTGCACGGGTCGACGATGCACTCCGAACGTCCACTGCATCGCATGTATGAGCAGTGGCATCCGTTGGGGGCGATCGGCCTGATTACCGCTTTCAATTTTCCTGTCGCGGTGTGGAGTTGGAACGCGCTGATCGCGCTTGTGTGCGGCGATTGCGTCGTGTGGAAGCCGTCCCTGAAGACTCCGCTGACAGCGATTGCCACGCAGCGGATCTGCGCGAAGGTTCTCGAAAAGCATGGATTTGCTGGCGTATTGACGCTCGTGATTGGGAAGAACGAAGAAGTGGGCGAGCGGATGCTGATCGACAAGCGGCTGCCGCTGATCAGCTTTACGGGTTCCACTGCGATCGGCAAGCGCGTGTCGGAAATCGTGAGCGAGCGTCTGGGACGCACGCTGCTCGAACTCGGCGGCAACAACGGCGTCGTTGCGATGGATGATGCGAACGTCGATATGGTCGTGCGCGCCGCGCTGTTCGGCGCTGTGGGAACGGCGGGCCAGCGTTGCACTTCGACGCGGCGGTTGTTTGTTCAAAAAGGAATCGCGCAGGCGGTGACCGAGAAGCTGGTCGCCGCGTATGAACGTTTGCGGATTGGCAATCCGATGGAATCGGACACGCTGGTCGGTCCGCTGATCGACGAGGACGCGGTCAAGATGATGATGGACGGGCTCGACCGGATCCGCGAGGCGGGCGCGACGGTGATTCACGGTGGCGAGAAGATCGAGGGCTGCTATGTGAAGCCGGCGATCGTAAAAGCCGTTGCTGGATTGAAGATTTTGAAAGAAGAGATCTTCGCGCCGATTCTGTACATCGTGGAGTTCGACCACTTGCAGGACGGAATTCTCGCGCACAACAACGTTCCGCAAGGCTTGTCGTCCTCGATGTTCACCTCGTCAGTCGCGAGCGCGGAGACGTTCCTCAGTCATGCGGGCAGCGACTGCGGCATCGCGAACATTAACCTCGGCACGAGCGGAGCGGAGATCGGTGGCGCATTCGGAGGCGAGAAGGATACCGGCGGTGGCAGAGAATCCGG
>DASXZC010000237.1:0-7157 GCA_036502165.1 Bryobacteraceae bacterium | reverse complement strand
CGGAACCACGCGTCGTGATCGCGTACCTGGACACCAATGTCGTCCTGTTTCTGGCTCACGGGGAACTGAAGCGGATCACTCGGCGAGCTGAACAGGCTCTCGATCGGAGTGATCTGCTTCTCTCGCCAATGGTGATGCTGGAGCTTACATACCTCTACGAAATCGGACGCATCACCGTCCGGGCGGACGCGATTTTTCAGGAACTCAACCGCTCGATCGACTTACGGATTTGCAATCTTCCCTTCGATCGGATCGTGGCGGCGGCATCGAAGGAAGCGTGGACGCGGGATGTCTTCGACCGCATGGTCGTTAGTCACGCGAAGACGAACGACGAGGCTCCACTGATTACGGCTGATGCCGTGATCGCGGCGCACTATCCGAACGTCGTTTGGTAAATCAAACCTGCGCCGCGGCGCAGATGAGTACGAGCTCTTCGCGGAGAGAGTCGTGCAAATCCTCGGGCAGTTTGTTGCCACCATACTTCAAGTAAAAGACGTCGAGCGCGCGATGGGCTTCGGTGTCGATGAGGACGACTTCGATGTCGCATCCGGCGCGCGAGATCGCACTGGCGAGCTCGTGGAGCAGTCCAGGGCGATCCTCAGCGAGGATCTCGAGCAACGTCGCGGAGGGAACGGCGTCGTTCTTCAAGAGCACTCGAGGCTCGACGCGGCTCTTCTTGCCGACAGCCGGAGGACGGCGTCCGGCGAGCAGTTTACGCACGTCCTCTTTGCCTCCGGCGACGGAGAGGAGCGTCTTGCGCATACGGGCGACTTCTTCCGGATTCAGTTCGAGTGTCCGGTGCGGATCTTCGAATACGAACGTGTCGACGGCGAGACCGGCGCTGTTCGAGAAGGCTTCCGCTTTGACGATATTCATGCCGAAGCTGGCGATCGCGCCGGCGAGGGGAGCGAACAGGAACGGACGGTCCCGGGCGATCGCCACGACGTGCCAGACGCTGTGGATCCGCTCGAGGCCGATGGCGGCTCCGGTCTCCGCGGCTGAACGCGCCAACTGCACGTGCGACTGAATCTGGGCTTCGGAATGGGTGCGCGCGTAGCGGACGGGTAGGCCTTCGAGGAACGCGGCTTCTTCTGGAGTGCGATTGCCGGGCGAGTGGATCCGCTGTTCCTCGAGGTCGCGCGTGAGCTCATCCTGAACAGCGAGGTAAGCGCGCCACAACTGTTCGAGCCGCCATGGACTCATCGACGCAGGCGCAACAGCGCTGATATCCGCGTAGGTCATCAGCGTCAGCAATTTCAAATTCTCGATCGTGCCGACGCGCTCGGCAAGCTCATGAGCAGTCGCCGGATCGGCAAGGTCGCGCTTCGTCATCGCACCCGAGAGGACGAGATGATTTTCGACCAGGAAGAGAACGACCGCGCGGTCGGGCTCCTCGACCTCCCAGCGATCGAGTACGCGAGTGGCGATGGTGGCGGACCGGACCTCGTGATCCTCACCGAAGTCGTGCGAGGCTCCTTTGCCGATGTCATGCAAGATCAGGGCGGCGCGCAGTAATTCGGTTCTTCCGGTTTCTTCGAGCAGATTCTGGAACCGTCCGTCGTGCAGCGTTTCGAGCAACTCGATGGCGACGACGGTATGCTCGTCGACGGTGTAGCGATGAAAGAAGTCGCGCACGACCAGGCATTCGACGGAGGCCCATTCCGGCAGCAGCTTCCGTAGCACGTGAGTTTCATTCATCGAGCGCAACGTCGCGGAGACTTTCGGAAGGACGAGGAGGGACTCGACGTTGGGCCACTTGAATTCGATATCCGCTGAGGGTTCGAAGCACAGCAGGCGTCGCTCGGTATCGGCGGCGAGGCGTAAACCATGGCGGCCGATGAATTCGAACAGGCGCAACACGAGTCCGGTGTCGGATTCGAGCAGTTGCGGCGAGCGTGCCAGCACGCGTTCCCGGGAGACAGTGAATTCGCTGGTCGATAGGCGCGAGCGCCAGGAACGGAATTGCGAAATCAGGCCTGTATCGCGGCTCTCGGCGAGTTCCACGCGCTCAATGGCGGCGCGGAACACTACGCGTGCCTGCCGATAATACTCCCGCATCAGTTCCTCTGGCGTGGCAAAGCGGGACGGATAATTTGCCGATTCCGCGGTGAGGGCGTCTTGAGCCTCGAAGCTGAGGATGTTGTTGTCGCGCTTCGACCATGTGTGCAGGCCGAGGCGAAGCTGCGAGAGCAGTGCGAACGCCGGCTGCAACTCGCCATCTTCGTTTTCGCCATTCAACTGCGCGAGCCAACGAACGATGTGGACGTCACGCAATCCTCCGGGGGCGTCCTTCAGATCCGGCTCAAGATGATAGATGGTGCCTTGAAACTTGCTGTGGCGGAGGCGGGTGAGATCGGCGATGCGGCGGGCGAGCGCGGGTCCGTTTTTCTTGAGGAAATCGGGCTGTTTCGTCGAGAAACGCGCATACAGCACGGAGTCGCCGGCGAGGAACCGATGGTCGAGCAGGCTCGTGTTCAGCTCGATGTTGTTCTCGTGGAGGATCAGGCATTCCTCAACCGTGTGGACGGATTGGCTGAGCCGGAGGCCGGAATCCCAGAGGCTTTGCAGGAAGGCGGCGATCGCCTCGCGTTCCAATTTGGGGACGTCGATTCCCGGCGTGAGAATCAGCAGATCGACGTCGGAGTACGGGAATAACTCCGAACGTCCGTAGCCGCCGACAGCGACGATGGATAAAGGATAAGAAGAGAGCGAGGCCGCGAACGCCTTGCGCACCGTCTCGTCGACCTGAGTGGATCGGGTGGCAAGTTCGGTGAGCATCATTTGGCGGGCATCAGGCTAGAGCGCCGCGGGTCCTCGATCGTCGTTACGGATGCGTATGGCGTCGGCAACATCGAAGATGAAGATCTTGCCATCGCCGATCTTGCCGGTGCGGGCGGCTTTGGTGATGGTCGAAATCGTCTCGTCGAGACGGGCGGCGGGAATTACCAGTTCCAGTTTGATTTTGGGAAGGAGGTCGACCTGATATTCCATTCCGCGGTAAATCTCTTTATGACCTTTTTGCCGGCCGTGTCCGCGGACTTCGGTGATCGTCATTCCGTCGATCCCGATGCCTTTTAGGGCTTCTTTTACTTCTTCGAGCTTATGCGGCTGAATGACGGCTTCAATCTTTTTCATATTGGCTATGCCTGGAAATTGTAACCCTCTTCGCCATGCATGCTCAAATCGAGGCCTTCGCGTTCGTCGTCGTCCGTCGCGCGGATTCCGACGGTCGCCTTGACGATTCTCAGGATCACCAGCGATCCTACGACGCCGAGAAAAATTGCAATGCCGGCGCCGAGCGCCTGGTTCAGCATTTGTCCACCGTTGCCTTCGAGGAGGCCGACCGGCTTGCCATTGAAAACGTCCTGCACTTCCTTGACGGCGAAGACGCCGGTGAGCAGAGCTCCGACGGTGCCGCCGATACCGTGGACTCCGAAAGCGTCGAGGCTGTCGTCATACTTGAACTTGCTCTTGACGATCGAGACCATGGTGTAGCAAATAAGTCCGGCGGCGATTCCGATTGCGATCGCGGGCATTGGTTTGACGAATCCGGATGCGGGCGTGATCGCGACGAGGCCAGCGACGCAGCCGGAGATTCCGCCCAACATGCTGGGCTTGCCTTGCCGGCGCCATTCGATGCAGAGCCAGGAAAGCGCGGCGGAGGCGGCCGCGAAATGAGTGGCGACGAATGCGCTCGACGCGAGGCCGGATGCGTTCAGTGCGCTGCCGGCGTTGAATCCAAACCAGCCGACCCAGAGCAGGCAAGCGCCGACGGTGCTGAGGACCATGCTGTTAGGCTTCATGGCTTCCACAAACGCGCCTTGGCGCTTGCCGAGGACGAGCGCGCAGACCAGTGCCGACATGCCTGACGTGATGTGAACGACTGTTCCGCCGGCGAAATCGAGACAGGGGAATTTGCCGCCGTTCACATTGAGGAGTCCGCCTTTGCCCCACACCATGTGCGCCATCGGGAAGTAGACGATGAACATCCACAGGACCGTGAACAGCAGCATCCCGCTGAATTTCATGCGCTCGGCATAGGCGCCGGAAATCAGCGCGGGAGTGATGACTGCGAACATCAACTGATAGATCATGAACGTCAACTGCGGAATCGTCGGAGCGTAATCGGAAGGCGCCGTTCCGACGCCGTTGAGGAACAGAAACCGGAAGTCGCCGATCAGCCAGTTGCCTTCCGCGAACGACAGACTGTAACCGGCTATCGCCCAGATGATGGTTACAACGCCCATGAGGATGAAGCTGTGCATCATCGTGCTGAGGATGTTCTTGGGCCGCACGAGTCCGCCGTAGAAGAGCGCGAGCCCCGGGCCGGTCATCATCAGAACGAGGGCGGCGCTGACGAGCATCCACGCGTTATCGCCCGCGGATTGGGCGGCTTTGACGGCTTGCTCCGCATTGGCCAGACGCTGTTCAACCGTGAGGACCGGTGCATTCTGCGCGAACGCTGCAACCGAAAACAGGAATGGCAAGACTGAGAGTCGAGTGAGGGTTTTGAGAGACGGCATCATGGAAGAGCGCCCAAGAACGACAGGTGCCTGTGCGTAAGGTCTTCCAATTATAGAAGAAGCCCGGCTTGTTCGCGTAGCCGTTTCTTTTGATTGGACGGATCGAAAGTTTCTATCGGGCCGGGGTTGTTACGAGCCCGCGCTCGCGGCGAGAGAACTCGGGATCCGCCACTTCATGCCGCCGACGAATTCGAGGCCGATGGTGTATTTCGAGCCCGTTCTGACGCAACTGCGCACTGATGCCGAGCCATGCAATTCCAGTTCTTTGGCCTTCACCGTGACGACTGTGCGGATTGGAATATTCGAGTCAAGTTTGACCTTCAGTCCGCTGGGGGAAATGTCGAGGCACTCACCGTTGCGGGCGAAGGGATGGCTCGCCTCATCCGACCAGGTCAAGCTGACCTTGCCGGGGAAGTTCAGGCGGTTGTCTCTTCGTAGGTCTCCCATGCATTCATCCTAGTCCTGGGATTTGAATCCTGGGATGGGAGAATCGGGCGAGTCAGTACTAGTACCGATTCACAAATCTTAGTGAAGGTATCCTATCGAGGAGGGGTCCGCGTCCTGGGCCCAATACCCAATGAGTCCTCGAAACGTTTACGGAATCCTCGACAACACGGCTGCGCGCCATGGCAGCCGCACAGGCTTGTTCCAACCCGTTCCGACTTCGCGCAAGGAAGCCGCAACGGCTCCGCCGAAGTATAAGACTGTGACGTGGGCGGAGTTTCGCGATTCGGCGCGGCACATTGCGCTCGCGCTCGCGCAACTGGGGCTGCGCAAGGGTGACGTTGCCGCGATCCATTCTGAGACGCGGCTCGAGTTCTACGTGGCGGATTTTGGGATCCTCGCGCTGGGCTGTATTTCGGCGGGTCTTTATACATCGATCCCGATGGTCGAGCAGGCGGGGAACCTCCGCACGCTGCAGCCGAAGGCGATCTTCGTCGAGTCTCCGAAGACGATGAAGGCGCTGCAGACGGCGCTCGGCGATGCGAAACTCGAGACGCACTGGATCCTCATGACTGGCTCGGCCGATGGCGTGATGACCCTCGACGAGTTGATCAAGGCGGGCGCCGCGCGCAATCAGGCGGATTTTGACGCGATTAACGCGCAGGTCGGTCCGGACGATGCGGCGATTCTATATCTGACTTCGGGTGCGACTGGCGCTCCGAAGATGGGGATCGTCAGGCATTCAGCGATCACGGCGAACGTGGCGGCGTTCCCGGACGTGATTCAGGCGGGCCCGGAGGATCGGGCGTTGGCGTTCCTTCCATCCGCGCACATCGCGCAGCGGGTGGCCCTCGAGATGACGGCGACCTACATGGCGTTTCCCATCTATTTTTCCGAGAGCCTGGCTCGATTGCCGACCGAATTGCGGGTGGTGAAACCGACCGTGCTGCTGGCTCCGCCGCGGGTTTGGGAGCGTATGTATTCGACGATCGCGACGGAGATCCGCAAGCGGAACGCGGCGACCCGGCAATTGTTCTACGCGGCTATGGGAGCGGGATCGTGGGCGTACCGGTTGAAGCAGGAAGGGAAGCCGGTTCCTGTGTGGCTGTCCGGTAGCGTGCGTCTTTTCGACCGGCTTGTATTTGCGAAAATCCGCGAGCGGATGGGCGGCGAGTTGCGGCTTCCGTTATCTGGCGCGGCTCCTTTGAGCAAGGATCTGGCGGATTTTTATGGCGCGATCGGGATGCCGCTCTTCGAAGGCTACGGATTGACGGAGGCAGGGATCACGACGCTGAATCCGCCGGGACGTCCGAAGTCCGGGAGCATCGGGAAGATGTTGCCTGGCATCGAAGCCAAGCTCGGTGAGGACAACGAATTGTTGATCTCGGGACCGACGCTGTTCGGTGGGTACTACAACGATCCGGAATCGACGGCGATGGTTTTGAAAGACGGATGGCTGCACACGGGCGATGTCGCGAGCGTCGATGAGGACGGGTACTGGTCCATCACTGGACGGAAGAAAGAACTGATCGTGCTGTCGAACAGTAAGAAGATTTATCCGAACCGGATCGAGGGTTTGTTCAAGCCCGAACATCTCATCAACCAGATGGTCCTCATCGGCGACAAGATGCCGTACGTCACTGCGATTTTCACGATCAATCCCGCGTCGGCGGAAACGCTGGCGGGGATGGAACAGATGAAGGGCAAGTCTCTCGCCGAAGTTTCGCACGCGGCCCCGGTCGAGGCTGAGCTCGAGCGGGCTGTGAAGCGTGTGAATCAGCAACTGGCGTCGTTCGAGCAGATTCGAAAATTCAAAATCCTCGATCGCGATTTCTCGATTGATCACGGCGAGCTCACGCCGACAATGAAGGTGCGGCGGGCGAAGGTGCTCGAGAATCATCGCGAGCTGGTGAGCGAACTTTACTTAGGCAAGGAAACAGATTAGTGCAAAATCCTCCTCCGGTTGCGAAGCGCGTCCCGGTCGTGACGACGCTCCACGGCGATACGCGAACAGATGAGTATGGGTGGATGCGGGACCGGTCGGATCCCGATACGATCGCGTACCTCGAAGCGGAGAATACCTACGCGGATGAGATGACCGCGCCTCTCGAATCGTTGCGGACGAAAGTCTATGACGAGATGATTTCGCACATCAAGGAGACCGATGTATCGGCGCCGTCGAAGCGCGAC
>DASXZC010000236.1:0-5306 GCA_036502165.1 Bryobacteraceae bacterium | reverse complement strand
GGATTCTTCGGGATCTCCTGCGCGGCAGCCGCTTCAGCCAACTCGCCATACGTAAACCTGCGGCCCGACGCGGTATGTATGACGCTCCCGGATTCCGCGCGGCAACTCGATGCCTCGACGCCCCACTTCCCCGCCGCCGCCGCGATCAACATCTCGCGCGCCGCCGCACCTGCTTTCCTCAATACCAGAAAAGTTTCCGAACTGCTGCCGCTGCCGCTCGTGCGCAAGCGAATATGGTCGAATCGCGGCCCCGGCATCGCCTGCTCGAGCCGGACTTTGGCCGGATCGACTTCCAATTCCTCCGCCAGCAGCACCGCGAGCGTCGTCCGCACGCCCTGTCCCATTTCCGATCGCACCATCCACAACGCGACCGTATTATCCGGCGCGATATGTATGTACGCATTCGGATCGAAGCCGCGTGCCGCCGTCGCGCGCGAGACTTCCGGCAGACAGGCGGCGATGATGAGTCCGCCCGACGCCTGCTTCAAGAATGTCCGGCGCGACGAGGGGATCTTCATGCTTTTCTCATTTCGCCCGCCGCCCTGTGGATCGCGCTCTTCATTCGCCCATACGTGCCGCAGCGGCAAATCGAATTCGACATCGCCGCATCGATTTGCGCATCCGTCGGATTCGAATTCTTCCGCAGCAGCGCCGTCGCGGTCATGATCATGCCCGCCTGGCAATAGCCGCATTGTGCGACGTCCTCTGCGAGCCATGCGCGCTGGCAAGGATGATCGCCGTTCGCCGATAATCCTTCAATCGTCGTGAAACTCTTGCCGTTCGCCTGCTCGATGGGGATCTGGCACGACCGTACAGCCTGGTTATCGCGATGCACCGTGCACGCTCCGCAGATGCCAACGCCGCATCCGAACTTCGTCCCGGTGAGCTGCAGTTCATCGCGCAGAACCCAGAGCAGCGGTGTGCCCGCGGCTGCTTCGACTGTCCTCGTATGTTTGTTGATCGTGATCGTGAAACGCGCCATCAATAAGGAACAGACGAGCATACCCGCCCATTCGTTAGCACTTTTAAATGTGTGTGCGGGGACGGACGCCGCGGTTCCAGGACCGGACAACAGCACACCGCCTCATCCCGTATTTATGGGCCGCAATCGATCGGTCCGCCACGTGCGTCATCCGTCTGTCTGAAAGGAGCGCTTATGAGCGATCTGGTCTTCTCCATCCGCGGTTTGCGGCGCAACCTCGGCTTCGCGATCGTCGCGATTCTCACCCTCGCGCTCGGCGTCGGCTTGAACACCGCGATGTTCAGCGTGGTCAAGGCCGTGCTGCTGAATCGCCTGCCATACAACCAGCCTGGCCGCCTGATCGCCCTCGCCGAAGCCGATGCCGGCGAGAAGCGCCCCGAGACGATCGGCTACACGACCGCATACGACTGGCGCCGCCTCAATCATTCGTTCCAAAGCATGTCCCTATACCGCGACGCCGCCGGAGCCATCGTCGAAAATGGCGAGCCCGAGCTGATGCAAGCGATGCGGGTGAACTATGATTTCTTCGACACCCTGCGGATCCCCATGCAGGTCGGCCGCAATTTCGTTCCGGAAGAAGACACACCCGGCAATCGCCGCGAAGCAATTATCACCGACGGCCTGTGGAGACGCCGCTTCGGCGCCGACGCCGGAATCATTGGCCGAAGTGTCAAATTCAATGAGACGCCGTACAAGGTCGTCGGTGTGTTGCCGCCCGGCGTACGAGCGCTCGAGATCCCAGGCTCTGCCGGGACGCCGGAAGTCTACATGCCGCTCGGCTACGCCTTGGGTCTCCCGTTTGCCTGCCGCGATTGCCAGCATCTGCATCTCATCGGACGTCTCAAACCCGGAGTGTCCGAGGACCAGGCCCGTGCCGAATTGACGACGATGATGGCGGGCTTGGTCCACGAATATCCGGCCTCATATCCTCCGAAGGCAACCGTCGCATTCGAGCCCTTGCACGAGTACGTCGTCGGACGCGCGAAACTCGCTCTCTGGCTCCTCCTCGGCGCCGTCGGATTCGTGCTGTTGATTGGCTGTGCGAACGTCGCCAATCTGATGCTCGCCCGCGCCGTCGGACGCACACGCGAAATCGCTCTGCGTGCGGCACTCGGCGCAGGACGTGCGCGTCTCATTCGGCAACTGCTCACCGAAAGCCTCGTGCTCTCGCTCCTCGGCGGACTCGCCGGCCTGTTCCTCGCCGCCTGGTCGACATCGCTGCTCGCATCGCTCGCGCCGAAAGAGATTCCTCGGGTGAATGAAGTCCGCATGGACGCGGTCGTGTTCCTGTTCAGTCTCGCCGTCAGCCTCGCGACGGGCGTGCTGTTCGGATTGCTGCCCGCTCTCCGCGCCTCGCAGGTCGATCTGAACGATGCTTTGAAGGATCTCGGCAAAGCGACCGCCGGCCGCGCACAGAATGGACCTCGCAACCTGCTCGTCATCGCCGAAATCGCGCTTGCGTTCGTGATGGTCGTCGGAGCCGTGCTGCTCGGAAAGAGCTTCGTCCATCTGGTCAACGTCGACCCTGGATTCGACGCTCACAACGTTCTCACGCTCAACACGTTCGTCTACGGCGAACGCTATCAGAAGCCCGGTGTCGAGCTCGATTATTACGGCCACGTACTCGCGCGGCTCCGCGCCATTCC
The DNA here is from genome assembly GCA_036502165.1 of Bryobacteraceae bacterium. Lineage (GTDB taxonomy): Bacteria > Acidobacteriota > Terriglobia > Bryobacterales > Bryobacteraceae > F-183. Next base: position 2,678 of record DASXZC010000236.1, on the reverse strand, counting down.
TGGAGTCGAGAGCGCCGCTATGACGAGCGCGCTTCCGTTCACAGACTTTGACCGTTACGGATTTCACATCCGAGATCGTCATCCGAAAATTGCGTCCGATGTGCCGAGTGCCGACACGTACTCGGTCTCGCCGGATTACTTCGGCGTCATGAAAATTCCGCTGCGCCGTGGACGCTTATTCACCGATGCCGACGGACCCAACGCCCCGCGAGTCGCCCTCATCAGCGAGACCTGCGCCCGCGAGCAGTTCCCCGGTGAGGAGGCCATTGGTAAGCAAATCCAACTCGGCGGCCGCGACGACAAGAAGCCCTGGATCACTATCGTCGGCATTGTCGGCGACGTCCGCCAATACAGCCTCGAAACCAAACCCCGCCTGGCCGCTTACGTCGCCCAATCTCAGGATGTCTCGTTTGGCTACAAGCTCGTCGCACGCACCGCTGTCGATGCGACTTCGATCGAAAAGGCCGTCCGCGCGGCGTTCCTCGCAGTCGATCCCACGCTACCCGTCTACCGCGTCGAGACTTTGGAGAACTACTTGTCGTCATAGCTCGCACAAAGGAAATTCACACTGCTGTTGATCGGCCTGTTCGGCGTGCTCGCCGTTGTCCTCGCGGCCGTCGGCGTCTACGGAGTCATCGCCTACAGCGTGACCTTGCGCACTCGCGAAGTCGGAATCCGCATGGCCCTCGGCGCCGCGCGAATCGATGTTCTGGCGATGGTGCTGCGCTCCGGCGCGATCCTCACGGGGGCCGGACTGGCCTGCGGATTCCTCGCGTCGCTTGCCCTCACGCGCCTGCTCGCGACGCTGCTCTTTGAAGTGAAGCCCATCGATCTGATGACTTCTTTCGAAGTCGCGCTCGTCCTTGCCGCAATCGCGCTTATCGCTTGTTATTTACCCGCTCGCCGAGCCGCCAATGCCGACCCGATAGCGGCCCTTCGCTTCGAGTGACTTGGCAAATTCGATTGACACGTTCCTCTTGTTGACTTAGACTGTTGTCAGTTACTGAGAGGAACGATCTGAGCAAACCGACTGACCTCGTCCAGGGCACTCTGGACCTGCTGATTTTGAAAATCGTCGCACTCGAACCCGCCCATGGCTGGTCGATCGCGCAGCGCATCCGGCAAATGTCCGGCGAAGTGCTGCAAGTGGGCCAAGGCGCGTTATATCCAGCGCTGCACAAGCTCGAACAGAATGGCTGGATCAGTTCCGAATGGGCCATCAGCGACAACAACCGGCGCGCCAAATACTACACACTCACGGCCGCTGGACGCAAAGCTCTCAATCATGAAGCCGCCGAGTGGGAACGCCTCGCAGGAGCCATCTCGACAATTGTCCGCGCAGTGTGATGCTTATGCGGTTCTGGACCATCACGCGCCTACGTCTTCGATCATTGTTCAAGCGCCATCGCGTGGAAGACGAACTCGATGAGGAGCTGCGTTATCACCTCGAGCGTCAGATCGACGAGAACATCGCAGTGGGAATGAGTCCGCAAGAAGCGCGCCAGGCGGCGCTGCATTCGATCAGCGGCCTCGAACAACGCAAAGAGGAATGCCGCGACGCGCGTGGATGGAACGTCGTCGACAACCTGCGCGGCGATGTGCGCTTCGCGCTGCGGCAGTTGCGCAAGAATCCGGGCTTTACTGCGACCGCGATCCTCATGCTGGCGCTCGGCATGTGCGCGAGCGTCGCCATTTTCGGATTTGTCGACGCCGCGCTATTGAAGCCTTTGCCATACCGCGATCCCAATCGCCTCATCATGGCGTTCGAGTTCAACAAGAATTGTTCGCAGTGCGGACCCTCTTATCTCGACTATCTCGATTGGAAGAAGCTGAACCAGGTCTTTCGCTCGATCGATGCCTACCGCTACCACGCGTTCACTTTGCGCACGCCCGACAGCGCGCAATCGGTCACCGGCTTTGAGGTAACCGACGGGTTCTTTCGCACTCTCGGAGTCGCACCCGTCATCGGCCGCGACTTCCATGACGGCGAAGCGTCACTCGCCGCACCCCGAACCGTTCTGCTCAGCTACGCGGCGTGGCAGCAGCGTTATGGCGGCAAGCCCGATGTCCTCGGCAAGACTGTGATGCTCGGTGGCGACCCGAACGTGATCATCGGCGTGCTGCCGCAGCACTTTCACTTTGCTGCGAGCACAGCGGAGTTCTGGCCCGCACTGCATCCCGAAGGCTCCTGCATCGAGCGGCGCAACTGCCACGGCATGCATGCGGTCGGGCGTCTCAAAGACGGCGTCTCGATCTTGACCGCGCAAGCGAATTTCCAAACGATTGCGCTCCAATTGGCGCATGAGTACCCGGCTTCGAATCGTGGCTGGGGCGCCAAGCTCGTGCCGCTCAGCGACGTCATGGTCGAGAATCTGCGTCCGATCCTGATCATGCTGCTGAGTGGAACCGCGCTCTTGCTTCTGATCGCGGGCGTCAACGTCGCAAGCCTGCTGCTGGTGCGATCCGAAAGTCGGACGCGCGAGATGGCCGTGCGCACCGCGCTCGGCGCATCGAAGGCGCGGATCCTCAGCCAATTCGTCACCGAAGGATTCATCCTCTCCATACTCGGTGGCGCGCTCGGCATTGCCTCCGCCTCGTGGATCATGCAGCTCCTCGTGAAGTTGATTCCGCCCGACATGTTGCAGTGGTGGCCGTTCTTCAACGATCTCGGTTGGGAT
>DASXZC010000235.1:0-23639 GCA_036502165.1 Bryobacteraceae bacterium | reverse complement strand
GCCGATCTCGAGGAACTTCTTTTTGCGTTGATTGGGGTCCCCCTTGCATCCTACAAGCAGGGCCACAATCAGGAGCAACGGGATCAGGGGCAGGGAAAAGAGGCGTTTCATATTCGGAATTGCACGGTCAGGATCCCGGCTCGAGGGATATCAAGGCAAGATTCGACTTCTTCACTTCAGCACATTCGACGCGTAGGTGCAATTGCTTGCGGTCCTGGACCCAAGCCCAACTTCAGTACCGGTGGTCCCGCCGCCAGCGAGTTTAGTAACCTGTAAGTCAGGTCCCGCCTTTCCGTACCTACATGAACATTACCCCTCGATCGAAAGATTTTGCCACCTGGTATCAGGACGTTGTCATCCTCGGCGATATGGCCGAGCCGGCTGAAGTCGTAAAAGGCTGCATGGTGATCAAGCCCAACGGCTATGCCGTATGGGAACTCGTGCAGGCCGCCCTCGACTCCCGCTTCAAGGCCACCAGCCATAAGAATGTCTACTTCCCTCTCTTCATCCCGGAGAGTTTTCTGAAGCGTGAAGCCGAGCACGTCGAAGGTTTCGCCCCTGAATTGGCGGTCGTCACGATCGCCGGAGGCAAGAAGCTCGAGGAGCCCTACGTCGTCCGGCCAACGTCCGAAACGATTATCGGCCACTTCTTCAGCAAGTGGATCCAGAGCTACCGTGATCTGCCGATGCTGCTGAATCAGTGGGCCAACGTCGTGCGTTGGGAACTGCGTACGCGCATGTTCCTCCGCACCAGCGAATTCCTGTGGCAGGAAGGTCACACGGCGCATTCCTCATGGGAGGAAGCTCACGCGGAAGTGATCAAAATCCTGGGTCTCTACGCGGATGTCGCCGAGAACGTCATGGCGATGCCTGTCATCCAGGGCCTGAAATCGAGAGCCGAAAAGTTCGCCGGTGCCGACCGCTCGTACTGCATCGAAGGAATGATGCAGAACGGCCTCGCCTTGCAGGCAGGCACCAGCCACGACCTCGGGCAGAACTTCGGCAAGGCCTTCAACGTCCAATATCAGAGTAAGGAAGGCAAGCTCGAATACGTCTGGCAAACAAGCTGGGGCGTCAGCACGCGCCTCATCGGCGGACTCATCATGTCGCACTCCGACGACAAAGGACTCGTGCTGCCTCCGAAACTCGCGCCCGTTAAAGTCGTCGTCGTTCCCATCTATCGTAAGGATGCGGAAAAGAGCGCGGTCATCGAACAGGTCGAAAAGATCGCCGCCGAATTAAACGGCAAGGGTATCTCGACCGAAATCGACGCCCGTGAGGAACAGAGCCCCGGCGCGAAATTCTTCCATTGGGAGCGGCTCGGGATCCCCGTCACCATCGAAATCGGCCCACGCGATGTAGCGTCCGGATCCGTCGTCGTAAAGCGTCGCGACCTCGGCACCAAGCAACCCATGCCGATGGCCGACGCCCCCGCGGCTGTCGCAGCGATCCTCGAAGCGATGCAGAAGGACTTGTTCGAAACCGCCCTCAAACGCCGCAAGGACAATACGGTGGTCGCCAACAGCTTCGGCGAAGTCGGGGACATTCTCAAAGCCGTCACAGCCGAAAAGGGCGGCGGCAAATTCGTCATGGCTCACATCAAAGACGACCCCGCGTGCGACGACAAGGTGAAGGAGTTGAAGGCCAGCGTCCGCTGCATCCCGCTTAAAGACGAGTTCGATGGGCCGGGCAAGTGCATCGTGACCGGTGAGACGGTCTCGCACCGTTCAGTGATCGCCAAAGCATATTAAGTCAGGCGGAGCTTCAGGTAAATACCCGATTCCCACCCTCAGCGGGTACGGACAAAATCGAGGAATGAAGCTCCGTATTGTTCTCGCAGGACTCGTGTGCGTGGCGGCCGCACTCGGGCAGAAATTCAGTTGGCAGGATCACTGCTTCAACAACCCCGGCTCCCCGGCATGCAAAGGCCACGAGTACGCCGTGAAGCCCGCGCCCAAGGAAAACGCTCCTTCAGGCGTAACCAGAACGATGTTCCCGTCGATTCAGAACGGCGGTCCGAGGTCCGGCGTGGCGGGCAACTTTGGTCCCGGCGGAGCTCCCATCATGGACGCTGTCGGCAGCGCGATGAACTGGAAATTCGCCGATCCCGCCTCCGACGTGATCGCCGGCGTCAGCGTCAAGGCGTTGGCGAGTTCCGACGTGGCGAAGCACCTCGTCGGGCTGCTCGCCACTCAAGGCGGACTCAGCCAGCCGGACATCGACGCCCTGTTCCAAAAGCTCTCGGACGTTGACCAGGTGATCGTCTCGGTGAAGAACAACCAAATCGTAGCCTTCGTGATCGGACCCGTCCCTGATGCAATCATCCAGGTCGGATCGGTGACCTTCCCTGACACCGGCCTCAAAGCCGTACAAGTTTCGAAATTCGCAATGCTCGTCGGCCACGTCGCAGCCGTCGACCAGGCCCTGGCCCGCATCGCCGACGGCGCCCCGCTCTCAGGACTGACCCCAATCGCAGAGCTACGGGCGCGCTCCGGCGCGGAATTCTGGGCCATCGGCGCATCCGCATTTGTCACACCCGAAGCCGCCCACGCCGGCGCAATGCGATCCGCCCTGACCGTATGGATCCGCGATATGGTGACCACTGAGCTCGCCTTCGACATGACCAGCGCCCCTACGCCCGCCGCCCTACGCGCCGCCCAAGCGAAACTCGGCCCGGTTGCGGTAGAAGGGAACACAGTGTTCACCAGAACCGCAATCAATCCGAACGACCTGGTCGCCCAATTCCCAGCCATGATGGGAGGCCCCATCGGCGGCCAACTCTCAGCTCTGGTGTCCGCCGCCCGCTACCTTCCCGCCGCGGATCCAGCCGCGAAAAAGCGCAAGCCCGTCATCGTCGGATTAGACGATCCGTCCAAATAAGCGACTGAGCGCCCTGTGATAGACTGAGCCGGAACTTCTCCGGCCCCGCATGAAAACCGCCCTTTTCGCCGCCCTGACGGTTGCCTCGATCGCGTTCGTCGCCTATTGGGCCACAGCCTTAATGGCGCGTCGCTCGGCCGGCGAGCGTCTGACGCCAAGCTGGCTCGAACTCGGCGTCGCCTTCGTCACGAACATCTTCGATACCCTCGGCATCGGCTGCTTCGCCACCATCACCGCCTGCTACAAACTGTGGAACATGGTCCCGGACGAACTCATCCCCGGAACCCTCATGGTCGGCGTCACGCCCCCATCCCTCCTCCAGGCCTTCATTTTCATTGCAGTCGTCGACGTGGACTTCACGACCCTCGCCCTCATGATCACCGCCTCCGCGGCAGGCGCCTGGCTCGGCGCCGGAATCGTCAGCCGCCTGCCACGCCTGCGGATCCGTCTCGGCATGGGCACCGCTCTGCTCGCCGCCGCGACATTGATGATCATGTCGCAGCTTCACTGGATCCCCAGCGGCGGCGAAGGCATCGGCCTTTCCGGCCCCGCACTCGCCCTCGCCGTCGCCTGCAACCTGATCTTCGGCGCCCTCATGACTCTCGGCATCGGACTCTACGCGCCCTGCATGATCCTCGTATCGCTCCTGGGGATGAACGCCCGCGCCGCCTTCCCGATCATGATGGGATCCTGTGCCGTGCTGATGTCGGTCGGCAGCGTCCCATTCATCCGTTCGGAACGTTACAGCCGCAAAGCCGCACTCGGCCTGACCGCCGGAGGCATCCCCGGCGTGCTGCTCGCGGCGTTCGTAGTGAAATCGATGCCGCTGAACGCCGTGCGATGGCTGGTAGTCGTTGTGGTAATTTACACAGCGTCGATGATGCTCCGCTCAGCCTCCGCCGAGCGCCGCAGCGCAAATCCGGAACCGCTGCCCGCCGAAGCGTGAGGCCCTCATTGGGGCGGCAAAGCTTCCCCCAACACTCGAAACGCATTCCCACCGATGATCTTCGCCGCGTCATCCTCAGACACGCCCGCTGCCAGAAGAGCGTCCACAACCAGTCCCACACCCGTGACGTCGAAAGGCGTCTCGACCGCTCCGTCAAAATCGGAACCGAGAGCAACGTGATCGACGCCCGCCACACCAACCGCATACCGGATCGAACGCACGATCGCCGTCGCATCTGACCCACACGTCGCGAAATCGAAGAACGTGATGCCGACGAGCCCGCCAGTCTTCGCCACCCCTCGCAGATGCGCGTCGCTCAAATTCCGCGGATTGTCGCAAGTCCCCTTCACGCCGGTATGCGAAACGACGACCGGCCGTGTCGCCAGCGCCAGCACGTCATCAATGGTCGCCGCGGACGCATGCGCGACATCGACGAGCATCTTGCGCGACTCCATCTCATGCACCCACTGCTTACCGAGCGGAGTAAGTCCGCCCTGCACCATTCCCGCCGCCGAGCCGCCGATTTCGGTATCGAAGAAATGCGATGGCGCCATCATCCGCAATCCCGCATCGTACAGCCGCGCCAGATTCTCGAGCTTCCCGTCGAGCACTTGCGCGCCCTCAGCGCTCAAAAATCCCGCGGTGATGTTCGGATCCCTCTTGCGCCTCTCGAGATAACTCTTCAAGTCCGCCGACGATCGGATCACCACCAGCTTCCCGCCCGACTTCTCAGCCGTCGCGCGCAGCTTCGAAGCCTGATAGAGCGCGCGCTCGCACAAGCTCGTCCACGTCGCCGGCGGCCAGCGCTCGATGATGGAAAGCGGCAGGATGTTATCCGTGTCCCCCGTGTTGTGATAGAAATTCATCCCCCGCGGAGTCTTGCTGACGATCGAAAAAGCCTGCAATCCATACCCGGCCTCGATCATCCTCGGGACATCCGACTGCCCGCGCGACCCCCGCTCATTCAGATCCCGATTCCACAACAAGGAGTCGACGTGCAGATCGACAATCGGCGAACGCCGGATCAATGCCCGCGCCCGTTCAGAAACCTGATACGGCGGCTTCACGTGCACCTGATTCATGCCTGACTCGACCTGCCCCGGCAGCAGCGTAAACGCATAAATGATCGCGAGCGCGACCAAACACAATACGATCGTGAGGATTCGCCGAAGCACCGAGCCATTCTATACAATCCAAAGAGTCCCGCCGCCCACCATTGAAATGTCAAGCAAAGCCACTCGCGCCCAAATCCTCAAGGATGCCTGGATCGGCGACGCCGTCCTCAGCCTCTACGCCCGCCGTCGCATCCTATCGGAAGAAGACCGCACCGATGCCCACCGCGCCGAGCAAATGACCTCCAACCAATTCCTCACCGCGTATGGCGAAGCCAGCGAAACCGAAGCCAAAATCGGCGCCATTTACACCCGCGACGGCCTCGCCTCCGCCTTCACCTGGATCGAAGAAAATCTAATGCCGATCTATGAACGCCAGGAAGCAAACCGCCGCAAGCGCATCCGCCGTCCCGATCAGGTATAAAGAAGGAATGGAACCGCAATCCTCCATGCGCCGCACGCCCCCACCCCGTGGACCCGCTGTCGCCATCGCCCTCGCCGACCCTGATGAACCAATCACGCCATCCTGGCTCCGCCGCGCCGTCCGCAGCCTATTGCGCCTCGTCCACGGCCTCCACTGATCGTCTCCACCCGGTCACCGTCTTGCGCGAAAAGTCTCAAGCCAAGCCGCAAAGCCACAACGAGAACCGAGCGAAACTTTGCGCCTTCGCGCCTCCGCGTGAAACCTTTGTTAAAAACCTCGAATAGCTAAGCATGGGCTTTCGGAGCCGCGACCGAAGGAAGCGGTCCGCCGCATTGCGTGAGATAAATTCGTGAGGTTCTGCGACCGCATCTAACGGGCGATGTTCTAGGAACTGCCAAGCCATCAAGCGAACCCCGACAACGCCCCCAAGCGAAACTTTGCGCCTGTCGCGCCTCTGCGTGAAACGTTCGTTTCGCCTCAGCCTCCGCTACTGCACAGCCATCGTCACCGGAACACTCGCAACCCCACCCACCGACACCACAACCGGCACACTCGCACCAGGCGTGATACCCGGCGGCACTGTCACGTCCACTTCATACCAGCCGATCATCACCGGTGATAACCCCGCAAACGACACCACCGCCGGCTGTCCCCCGATCGTCACAGTCACCGGATTCACCGCGGCCGTCGTCTGCGCCGCGCCAACCGCCGTGCCCGCCATTTGCAGCGGACTCACCGCGCCCAATCCCACCCCATAAATCGCGATAGAATCCCCCGCTGTCGATGGCGTCGCCGGAGTATTCAACACTTCCGATCCATCCGCCTGAATCTCCTGGACCACGCCCGCCCCCGTCCCGCTTCCATCCTGCGAGAAGACGGCTGGCTCCGCAGCCGACACGACCACTCTTTGTGGAAGCGAGTAGCCGCCATTACCGAACACAATCAACTGCTGCGTCGCCGCGACCGGCACGTCATAAGGCACCACCGCGCTGATCGATCCCGGCGCAGCCGTCACCAGCGGCATCGCTTCGCCATTGATGAATACCTGCGTGCCGCCGCCACTCAACACCCTCGGATACGGTGACCCATCCGTCGGAGCCGCATCCAACCCAGCCGCCAGATTCATCCCCGAAATCGTGATCAAACTTCCCGGCGCGATGGGCGATGCCAACAAGCTCGCCGAATTCACCACGCCTTCAGGACTGATAACCACCGCGGACGCGTTCGCAATGAGCGTTCCAATCACTCCCGACGATCCCGTCAATTCGCCAGACACAGCGACCACCCCAACGTCTGCCGCTCCGCCGGTAAGCAAATGAGGCAGCCACGTTCCCGCCCAATGCCCCTGGCCGACATGCGTCAAGGCGATCGAAGTGTCTCGAGTGGCCGGGAAGTACACAGCGACGCTCCCCGAGGTGACCGGTGCGCCGCAGCTATCGACCACCAGCACGTCAATCGGCACCGGGACTCCCGCCGCCCGCGTGAATCCACCCTCGAGATTCGTGAACCAGGGACTCAACTGCCCCGGAGTGCAAGACGCCGGCTGCACGATCAACATCACTTCAACCGGAGTCGTCGTATTCGTCTCAGCCGCGTTAATGTTCAACACCGCAAGATGCGTTCCCGGGTCCAGCCCGGCCGCATTCACAGAAACGTACTGGCTCAACGGCTTTCCCGCAGCCGCCACGTTGCCCGATGCGTACGTACTCAGCCAGTTTCCCGCGCTCAAAAACGCGCTAGACGTACTCACCGTGAGCGTCTGATTGGATGGATTCGAGATCGTCAGGCTCTGCACTGGCGGATTGCTGCCGTCCGCTGGTGCAACGAATACCATCGCCGCCGACGAGACCGTCAATCCCGTACTCGCATTGGCCGGAAGAACGGTGAACGCAACCGTCAGCGATTGCGTCCCGTTCGTTGCACTGGGTCCGCTGAAGTCAATCCGGCTCGTGTAGTTGCCCGGAGCAAGCCCCGTCGGGTCCACCTGCACGCTCACCGGTACCGGCGCGTCCGAGGTCGCCGGACCCGCCGGCTGCGAAACGCTCAACCACGTCTCTCCGGACGTTGCGGTCGAAAAGGTCAACTGCGATGTAGGATCCAAATTTCGAACGAAGATCGTTTGCGCCGCCGGAACCCCAGCCCCTTGCGCGATCTGGAACAGGAGTCCACTCTGCGAAAGTTGCAGCGCCGGACCAGCCGGATTCACCACCATCCGCACCTGATTCGTCACCGTGACCGCCGGTTGCCCGGCATCCGTTGGAATGATCGTCGTCACCACCGCGCCGGTGTAAACGCCCGGATCGAAGCCTTGCGTATTGATCATCGCCGTGATTCCCGCGCGAGAGTTGGCGGCGATCGATCCTGAAGAGTTCGGCACCGTAAGCCAGCACGGGGACGTCAGCACGTCATAGCAGACCGGCGCAGCGGTGTAAGTCGCAGCCGCCGCCTGCAGCGGACTGAGGATCTCGACGACGCCCGTCCCACTGTCGTCGGAAGTGCTGTCGGTCGTATTCCTCGAACGGCCACCTGCGCGGTTGGCCTGCCCCTCCTTCGACATGTTTTGAATAATGCTGAGCTCCATTTCGTTCACGCCATTTACTTCGTAAAACATGACCGCGATCTTGTCCTCGGCATTGCGGACGTTGAACGAATAGCCCGTGTCAGTGCCCTCTCCCGGATCGAATACCGGGCCGGAACTGCTGTCCCCCAGGAGACCGGTCCCATAGGGGTCAAGGCTGAACGTCGTGCATCCCGGAGAAACGCCCTGCAGTTCGCCGCTCGGGCTGGAAGAGTCTCGTTTCTTCACGGATTTGGCTCGCGCGGTTTGCTGATTCCCCGGCGCAGATGCGGACGCGTCGGAGCAGACGTAAACGGTGCATCCACCGGTCCCAGTTCCAGAGCCGGCGCCACTGGTGACACAAAGGCTGCCGGCGCCCCCGCTCGACCCCGTACTGCCAGCCGAAACCGGAGGCATCCCGTTCTCAGTGATCGAAGCGCCCAATTGCGTCCCGCTGGCAAACGTATAAAAATATACCGAATTCACCAGGAACGACTTCCCAGCCTCAAACAGGACGAGCACGTTCGCTGACCCACCGCCACTCGGCGGCGAGAACGGGCCGATCCTAGGCAGTAGGACTCCATTGATGCTGCGATCGAACGCCGCCGTCGTTCGAGGGACGTTTTGGTTCGAGAACGTGAAGTTCCCCTGCTCGCTTTCAAGACGAAGGGACGTCTTCGTAGGCGCCGCATTATCCTGCAGGAATTGGATGCTGAATGAATCCGGGAATTTCGTCGGCGCAAAATTGCCTGGGGCATTGTTGCCGATGAACGTGATGTTCCGGAATCCCGTCGAAGTGATTCCATCGGCGGTTCGAGTGGAACTCAGTGTGCCGTTGATCCTGTAAGCGTCGCCATCCGACATCGTCACCACGAAGTCGAACGGCGTCGAAATGGTTTGTCCGAGCACCAGTTGATCCGGAGCCGCGCAGTTGCCCACGTAACACACGCCGTTCACGAGGATCGCCAGAGCAAGCGCCGGCTTCGAGAAGACAGCGGCGGCGAGGACGGACCAAAACGCGAATCTATGCAAGGAAACCTCCCTGGAAGCGAAGTTGCAAACCACTTACCGAGAGTCGCCTGAGCATTTGCGCCGTGTGTTGATAAAGGCGATCAGCGCGATTCCAATCGGCACGAGCGACCCTGGCTCGGGAACGCTCGATCCGACTGGCGAATTCACTGCATTGCATGGACTGGTGACACCGTCAGTGCTAACCGTGCACGTCCAGGTTCCCGCGGCGATTGTGCTCCCCTGTCCGGCCAACGTTTCGGACGGAAGCGATTCCGTGTCCGATTCGTCGACCCCACCGCTCGCCGAGCTTGCGGCATAAAAAGTCGTGCTCGGCGGAAGGCTGAGAGTTTGGGCGCTGATGAACCACGAAGTGATATTTCCATTCGAGTCCGTACCCACGTTAAAGACAGTGAAGCCAGAATCCTGGTTGAGCTGGGTAACGGATAAGCCGATACCGTCCGTGATCGTAAACGCCGTGATTGACGCGTTCAGGTCCCCTTGCATCGGCGGGGTATCAAGGGCGGGGTCAAAAACCAGATTGTCCAATTGCGCCCCGGAAAGGTTGGTGGTGAACGAGATCGACATCGCCGGAACACCTCCCGAACAGGGATAGAGTCCCGGTTGCGGTGACTCACAGAACGAATACGGAGTTCCTGTATAGGTGTACGTTGTCAGCGTGCCGGCGTTGATAGCGGACTGAAACATGCAGCAGGTGGCTAGTGTTATTAAGAGGATCGTTCGCATACTGATGCCCCTCGCATCATTACAAATCTCCGGCGCGCGTCCTAGTGTCGAGAGGTTGGTAACGTACGTTACATCAAATGAAATCAGTTGTTTGCGGATGCACCGGTCTCGCTCGCACTCGGGCGTTGTATACTGGCCGCAAGCGAGGAATTCCAGTGGAATCGGGGAAAGGTGTGCTCCCCCTGCGCGGGTCTCCCGATGCGCAGGAGGTCCGTCAACAACTGGAACTCATCCTGGCCGACCCGGCATTCTCAGGAGCGAGCCGCCGCAGCCGGTTGCTGCGCTACCTCGTCGAACAGGCGCTCGACGGCAAGCCAGAGGCGCTCAAGGAATCGGTCATCGCCACGGAAGTCTTCGACCGCCCGGCCGACTATGATCCGCAAGTCGACTCGGTGGTCCGCGTGGAGGTCGGCCGGCTACGAGCCCGTCTCCTTGAGTACTATTCAGGACCTGGGGCGGATCAAAAAATACGGATCGAGATTTCAAAAGGCGGCTATCGCCCGGCCTTCGTGTCTCGTGAGACAGCCCCCGCTCCAGTCGCAGGTGAAGTCCCGCGCAATCCGTCACGAGCCCCGATTTTCTGGGCCGTGGCGTTGCTTGTCGCCGCATCGCTCGCCGCTTGGGCAGTTTGGCGAACTCGAACAACACCGGTGCCCGCCGCCGCGTTGCCGCCCACTATCGCAGTGCTCCCATTCCTCAACTTCAGTGGAGACTCAACCGACGACTACCTGGGCGACAGCATTAGTGAAGAGCTGACCGAAGCTCTCGCCGAGCTCAACGATCTGCGTGTCGTCTCACGAACCTCGGCCTTCCAATACAAAGGAAAAAATGCAGATGCCCGTGAGATCGGCAAGAACTTGCGTGCCGGAGCGATCCTCGAAGGCAGCATCGCCCGGCGCGGCGGGAAATTCCATGTCGTAGCCCAACTGATCCGCACAAGTGACGGGTACCACTTATGGTCCCGTTCCTACGACGCCGCTCCCGCGGATCTCACTCCAGTTGAAGCCAGCATCGCCCGCTCGGCATACGAGACATTGTTGCCAACTCCGCTCAGTGTCACAGCTCGCAATGACGCTTCGACCACACGAAACCCCGAAGCGCACGACCTTTACATGCGAGCGGTCTATGAACTGAACCTGCGGACCGAGGCGTCGGTGAGACAGTCCATCGACCTCGCCCGCAAAGCCACGGCAGCGGACCCTTCCTTCGCCCGGCCATGGGTCGCCATGGCTGCCGGCGAATCTCAATTGAACACGCTTCTCGCCCAGTCCCCTCACTCGGCCGCCGAACGCGCATGGCAGGATATTTCGAAGGCATTGGAACTCGATCCCCGAAACAGCGGCGCTCATGCCCAGCGGGCGATCCTCGCCTACACGGACCACTGGGATTGGCCGGAAGCCGAGCGCGAATTCCGCCTGGCCACCGCCGGCGGCTCGCACGGATCGGCCGAGAATCTCTATGGTTGGTGCCTCATCACACGCGGCCGGTTCAAGGAGGCGAAATCGCGTTTGCAGCGCGCCTCTGAACTCGACCCGTTGTCGCTCGGTCCGCAACTGAACCAGGTCGCGGAACTTGTAGCGGAGCAGGATCTCAAAGAAGCGAGGCACAAGGCAGAGCAAGTGCTATCGATCGCCCCTCGCAGCCCGGCAGTTCTCGCCACGGCCGCCCTAGTGGCGTACCGGCAGAGAGATTGTGCATGGGACACCGACTTGAGCCGGCGGCTCGATGAAGCGTACCCGCATACCTTGATCGCGCGCATGACAGCCGTCGCGGCGGATGACCTTTGCGGGCGCCCGGAAGACGCCAAGCGGGCGTTGGCTGCGATCGTAAACGACCAATCCCCCGGCTACGTTTCGCCGTTTTCCTTGGCGACTGCGATGGCGCTCTCGAACGACAGCGAAAAAGCTTTGTTCTACCTCGAAAAATCCGCCGAATTCCGCGAGCCGGTGCTAATGCTTTTAAAAGTGGACCAGGCATTCGCCCCGCTACGTCAGAACCCCCGATTCATCGCCCTGGAGCGCCGGATTGGATTGCTCGACTAACTCAGCGGGAATTAAACAACTCTTCGAAATCCGCACGATCGCGAATCCGATAACGGAATGAATTGCACGGATCGACGTTGCCGCGACGCGATAAGATTTGGCCAGTTTCATCCTGCGCCGTGGCTGCGGCCGTAGAGCTCAGAATTGTTGAGGTAGAAGATCAATCTCGATGATTTGCGGCAGGTGGTCGGAAACCACAGCGCGATAGGCGATCATGTTGCGGATGTCGTTATCGGTTTCCATGTTGGTGACTTGTTTGATTGCCATATCGGCGGCTTCTTTGGCCTTGGTGATTACAGTTTCCTTCTTAATCGTGAAGTCCGAGCTTTCCTTGGCGAAGAATTCCAAATTCGCCAAGGCATCGCGCCATTCGCTAAGAAAATCCCTGCCGGTGGCGGTTTGGAACGACAGAGTGGAGTTGTTGCCCATGGCGGTGACGAACCACTTGACACGCAGGTCGATTAACCCATTGATCACACCGTAACGATCAAGGACGTCCTTCACGAAGCCTTCAAGGTTTTTGTCCGACTCGACCCATCGCTGGAGCAGTTTTACGATGTCGATCAACAGATCGGTAAAGGGTTTCAGGAGCTTCCGGAACATGCTGCGGTAAATGCGCCCGACTTCAATCGCGAGCGCTGATTGGATGAGACCCGACCGCGCCTGGACCTGTGGCACATTCTGGACGACCACCTCGTCGTCCCCAAACCCTCCAGGATCGAACTGATCGTTGCTGCGATCGTCATTATCCTCGCGATCGGGATCGATCACATCGCCATCGTTGGTCGTCGAGAGCACGCCCGTGACCGACTGCGTCACAACCTTCATGTCGAGGATTCCAGAGATCGAAATGATGCCCGAGCGGACGTGACCCTGACCGACGCAACAGTCGAACGGTTCGTAAACGCCATCGTAGGTTTCGTTTTCGGGCGTCTGTCCCAAGGCAATCGACCCGTATGCCTTGAGGCTCGTTGGAAGGAAGCCTCGATCATACGCGCCTCCAGAGGTGTGCCGCAAATAGCCGAGCTTCGCCATTCCCGTAGCCAGGTGGTCGCGTACCGTCTGCCGGCGCTTCCATGCGGTTACTACCTTTTCAGAATTGTTCGAAGGACCGTCCTCTTTATTGAGGTACAGCGATGGAGTGTTGAAATCGCCAAGGATTATGGGCATCCCCCACTTCGGCGACCCTGGGATTACGGCTTTCGCAATGGCTAGAATGCTATCGTAGCGGGCTAGTGTTTCCTTGTCTTTGTCGACCCCCTCATCATAGAAGTTCTTGACGGCCGCGGAGCTCGTAAAGCGGGTGTGATACAGCACCATCGGAAGGGCCAAGCCGACTTTCAGCGGTACTGTAATTTGCAACCCCGATCTCCAATTGAGATGGCCTCCGACCTGCTGGACTGGCATCGTACCCTTCGAAAGACTGGTTTGGATGATTCCATATTGACAGGACTCTTCTTCGAGGTCCTCCCCGCCAACATGCGAGAAGCACCCCATATCAAAGAGGTGTTGCAACGCGGTTGGATAAGGCTCCCTGTAGAGCATGCCGTACGTTTCGATGTTGCGTTTCACGGCGCCAATGCGCTGAAGCGCACCGATGAGCACGTCGTTATCAAGAACTCCGCCCGCGGGCCCAATCTTGCGGTCAATGGACGCCATATCGACATGGCCGATTGTCGTCAACATGCAACAACCAAGCGGCAGGGAAAATGGCCGCGTTACGGAGTCAAAGACGCTCGTGATGATGCTCTGCTTTGTCGGCATCGTCTTCAACGTGCATTTGAGTGTGAAGAGTAGCCAAAGGTCGATGGCCTCGAGCGCCAGAATCAATGTCGCGCAGGGATCGGAGTCATCCAATTTCCTTAGAAAAATAACGAGATCGCGAACGCACAAAATCGTGTGAGCGATTTCTTCCGGGTAGGTCTGTACATACCCCGTCTTCAACTCACCAATCAATTCACTGCATTTCTGAACAACGTACTGATAGTCCTCGTTTTGATTCAGAAACGACCCAAATTTGATCAGGACGTCGCAAAACGCGGCGAGTGGTCCGTGAGCCGGGGCGCCGGCGAACCCAACAAGGCTGAAGTGCGGGCTGACGTTGAAGTACTCGGGGAACCGGCGAGCCTCCGGCGAGGCCTTCTTGAAGAGGTTCCACGCATCTTTGAGCTGCGTGTCGTTGATGCCCGTAGCGACATGAGCGTAAGCCGGCGAGATGCGATAAACCTCTGCGAGCGCACAGAGAGAAGACAATCTCATAACCCCAGGACGTCCCAAAGTCTGATTCGTGATTTTCAGAGGGATTTCCTGCATTGCGCCGGTAGGCGGACTCACCAGCGGATGCCAGGGCCGCGGATCGTCACCCTTCTTCCGCTTTAGGACTTCGCGTTCCACCTGCGTACACAGGGGCCCGACATCGGAGCCGGTTTCCATCATCAGCAGCAGGTCGACGTTGAGGCGCGACGCCAGTTCGGCGACGATGGCAATCCGTGCCTGGTTGCGCATGGAATCGAGCGGCTGGGTGCCGCGAGGACGGGCATCACGCGTGAAATTCTCGAGGTTCCAGACCAGGATCCTGAAATATTTGGGTTGGGTGGAGTAGGTGTTCGTGGTTTGCGAAGGAATGCACGTGAAACCCGATGACATGAACGAGTGGGTCGGAAAGACCGGCTTACACTGCCTTTGCTTCCACCGCTCCTTCGCTTCCTGAATGCGGCGATCGGTCTCGACCGCTCCGTTCTTTGCGTTTTCTCTGAGAAGGACCTTGCGCTGCTCCACAGCGCTTTTATACTGGTCGAGATGAGTGGCGCAGAGCTTTGCGAGTTCGTATTTCTCGGCGCCGAACAACGGGGCGGTCTCGATCGCGTCAATCACATCCTGAGGCAGAAGACTGGCGAGTGTTTGGATCATTTGGCCCACCTCGTTCGGAAAGGTGGACAAATCCGCCTTGAAAAGCGCATCATGCTGAAAAAGCGCCCTCTTCCAAAACGGGCTCGTGTTCCGGCCAACGAATTCCACCGCCAGACTCTTGGGCGGCGGAGAATCCGCATCCTTCAACATGAATTCATAACGTTGCTTGAGCGCCTCGGTTTGAGAGTCGACCGACTCTTTGACGATCTCGGCTTTGAATTCGGGGCAACTTGTGGCCCGGATATGGGCGGAAAAATCGACGAAAATGCTACCCATTCTAGGCGGCTCCTGAAGGCATGGCAGCTTTGCAGGCGTCTACTCGCTGTTTCAGAAGGGAGGGCATGTCGTGGCAGTTGGCCAGAGCGTCGCGGGTGTCCCCGTCGATCTCTCCAGTCGGTTTCAAGTTCACCAAGGATTGGAATTGCCTGAGCGAGCTCTTCGTCTGCGGGTTGAGTTCTTCGTCCAGTTCACCGCAGTCGAAACCCAGGTTGACGAGGCGCTTCTTGACGCCTTGGACCTCAGAGACCGGGTCCATGTAACCAAACAGGATTGGGATTTCGACTTCGCCATTGTTGATGTTGAGTTGGCCCGACGTCGAGGTGTTAGGAAGGTAAAGTTCGATCCTGCCGTCGGCAGTGGTTGTGCCGGAATGTCTGACTCCGTCCACTTCGAGTGTCCACGGTTGATTCTTTCGAGGCTCATTCCACACAAAAAGTTGAAGCCGGAAAATCATCGGCACGCCCCGCCGCCGAAAAACGTGTCGGATATGGGTGGCGCAAGGAATGGCTTTGTCCCGTAGGTCGGGGACGACTACTGTGTCGCCCGGTGCGAGGATGTTCATATCCTTGCGCAGGGATTTCAACTCGGCATTCCCACCGTCGTTCCAAATCGTGGCGGGAAAGAATCCATGCTGAGCGGCGAGTTTAACGACGCTGTCGCCTTCCTCAACTGTGTGCCGGATGGGCATTGATGTCAGGACCACCCTTTTTCGGGTAGTGTTCCTGCCTTTTCCCACGCTTCCTTATCTAGCCTTGGGAACCGGACTTCGCAAGTGCCCGGAGGGTCGAGCTGATCAAATCGGGCGAACCCTTGCGCATCGAGATACCCGCGGACAAGCTGTCCGTCCGGAAGGGTTACTTCGTATTCCTCATAGGGAATCGCCTTGCCGTCTTCGCCGATCAGCTCGATCTCGATCCAGTCCACCATCTTCTTTCGCTGAAGCGGGCACGGTTGAATCGTTTGCCCAGGCGGAATCGCCGCGAATGACATCGCAGGCGGCGCCGAAGATCCGGTCGTCGCTTGGACCCAGTCGGCATACCGTTGCAGCTTCTGCTGCGGATCGAGCCCATGACTCATGAGAATGGCGCGGGCGGAAACGGGAAGCGTATCCGAAGCAAAGCCGGACATCGCAGTGACCTTCGCGAACTGAGCGATGTCGGATTGGTTCGAGAGCCCGTAAGTCTTTGAATCGCGAATCGAGCCTGTGATCAATGCCTTCACTTGTCCCTGCGCAAGATGCGGCGCCGCTTCGGCAACTGCGCGTTCTAGACGGCATTCAAAATCACCTTGCCGCTCTTTTGAAAGACTTTCAACCTGATCGGGCCGAATTTGCAGCATATTCGAAAGTTATCGAGCACATTATACCAAAAGACCTGTTCTTGAGAACATCGCATTCGTGCCTCTGGAGGCGTTATTTTGCCGCGACACCCACGCCGGTCTGCATCATTAGTCCGGGATGGCTGTTCGACGTGACGACGAACGCTGTCGAAGACAGCGAAAAGGCTTTGTTCTACCTCGAAAAATCCGCCGAATTCCGCGAGCCGGTGCTGATGCTTTTGAAAGTGGACCAGGCATTCGCCCCGCTACGTCAGAACCCCCGATTCATCGCCCTGGAGCGCCGGATTGGATTGCTCGACTAACCAGTCCGCCTCCGATGAATGCCTGCTCCACTGCACGCTCATGTGGCTCGACATTTGCGGTGCCACATTCCGGAACCGGACTCTTCGGATCGAAACCGGAATACGGATGACGGCAAACTTCCCAGCCGCTATCGAAGCGCCGAGATCAGCGCCATCGACGCCCAATTGGTGCCCGCGGCCGAGATAAACTGATCCGGCCCATGCGGAAAGCCGCTGTCGAAGTAGGGTTGAAACGGCGCCGCCCGCGACGCCACATACCACGATCCGTCCGCAAGCTGCGTGTTCCTCAGATACTGAATACCCTTCTGAAACACCTCGCTCGTTTGGGCCATCCCTGACTCGCGAAATGCGACCAGCGCTTGGCCCGTCGAGTACGCCTCGGTCTCCCCACCCGGCCACTGCGCCCAGCCTCCATCGGCTTCCCGAAGAGCGAGCAGCCCTCGAACCGCCTTCCGGATTGCTTCCCGGTTCCCACCGCCCCACACGAGCCCGAGGATCTGGAACGCGCGATCTTCCATCGTCTTCGGCTTCTTCTTCTCGAGCCACGCCGTGCCCCGCGCCGCGGCCCTCTCGAAGTCCGCTCTGAGCGTCTTGGGCCCGTACGTCCGCAGGACTCGAATCGCCGCGGCGGTCGTCTCGAAGTCGCTCGACTCCAGCGGCGGCCGCAGCGTGAGACACGGCCACGATCCGTCCGGCGCCTGTTGGCTCTTCACGTACTTCGCCCATGCGTCTGTAATCTCGTCACTCGGGTAGCCCGCCGCAGCCATTCCAAGCAGGATATAGCCGGCTGTATCGACCGCGCCCGGAAGCCCTTCCCCCTCAAGAGCCTGCTCGCGATTCTCGGCCAAGATCGCGGCGATACGGCTGGTTTGTTCCTTCGCGATCAACTCGTCCACCCGAATGCCTGATCGCCGCGCGGCCGCAACGGTCATCGCGGTGAGGCTGTTGTTGTGGCACGACACGCACCCGGCCTTCTGCAGAAATGCGACACCCGACCGTTCGAGGGCGGGGATGCTGCGCTCGAGAGCCGCCTCGAGCGACACCGCCGGTTCTGGTCGCGGCGGCGTATACCGTGGATTCTCATCCGGCACGCCAGCCAGATTCAATGCCTCGAGCAAACTTGCGTTTCCGCGGCGTCGAGCGAGTTCGCGAACCGTGAGTCCCGACATCGCGTTCTTCGGGTCCGCGCCTGCGCCGATCAGCCGCGTGATGACATCCTTCGGGACCGCTTCCGGCGAGATCGCTATGAGGTGCAGCGTCACCGGGCTCGGTTTCGCGCCTCGATCGAGGAGCGCGTCGAGTAGATGGCCGTTACCCGCCAGCGCTGCGCCGTTCATCACAATACCCAGACCATTCGGCTTCGCCAAGGGAAGCAGCAGGTCCATGCAGTCGCGGCACATAGCCGCGCGAAGCGATCCCAGGAACAAACCCTTCGGATCCGCCCCGTGGTTCAAGAGCAACCGGATCAGCGGCAGGTCGCCGGCGAGCGCCGCCATTTGCAGGCTGCTCTGTCTCCCGGCGCGAATCTTCGCGTCCGCGCCGCGGTCGAGCAGAAGCTTCGCAACCTCATACGAGTTTCTTCCGCTGGCCGCGATCATCAGCGCGGTTCGCCCCTCGCTGGATTGAATGTCCGGCTTTGCCTTGCCGTCAAGCAGCGCCCGCGTCTTGTCCAGATCGTCGGCAGCGTACATCAGCGCTGTACCCCCGTCGTCGTTCTGGAGATTCGGATCGGCGCCTTTTGAGAGCAGCGCGCGGACATCGCTTGCCTGCCCGTACGCGGCGGTATACATGAGGGCCGTCCAGCCCCCATTCCCACGCGCCGAGACGATGCCTGGCCGGGTTCGCAGCAAATTCGCGACCCGCCGCCGGTCGCCGCCCCGTATCGCGTCCCCGATCGCCGTGACCGCGACATCGACCGCGATGGCAGACTTCCCATCGGCCACACCGTCCGGCCACTCGGCGCCCCCATCGATCCACGCTTTGATGCTGTTGATCTGCTCCGCACTCAACGGACCGGTCGGAGGCATCTGTTGTCCCGCTCTCGTTCCGCTGATCCGCTGATACACGCGGCTCGTGGCGCTATTCCCCGGGACCACGGGCGCTCCATTCGCGCCAACGCGGTTCGGCAACACATCCCTTCGCCGGTCGAGGCGCAGCCCGTTCATCTGTTGCGCGGGCCCATGACATTCCACGCACCGCTCGCGCAAAATCGGCTGGATATCCTTGGCGAAATCGACGGCCGCCGCGGCGCGATCGACAAAGTAACTGCAAACCACGGATGCGGCAATCGCGATCGCCACGTGACGCGCGCTGTTGGCCGGAACACGGATCGACATGTGGCGACCCTCCTTGGAGTTGGTGGCAACTGTAGCACAGGCAGAAATCTCACGTCTGATTTGCTCGCAGTCGTCTGCCGCCTGTTCACTGCGCCTGTGAACCCGCCCTTGCCGTCCGGGATCCGAAGTTTCGATCGCACCAAGCCGTGATCGCCGGATCGGATTGCTCGACTAACCAGTCCGCCTCCAGCTAAAGCATTTGACAGTTAACGTGCGAAACTGCGCCGCGATCGGAGGAAGGCCGAGGCCTCATCATGGAGTTGAGCCAGTAGTGCCGCCGTCGCCGTCCCCGACGAACCAATCGCAGCCTCTCGCGCCTCGTCCACGGGCTTCACTGATCAACTTCCTATATCAAGTCTTGGCGAGGCCTTTGCGAACCCTTAGCGCTCTTTGCGCGGACCCCCTCGGCCTCCGCACCGTGAAACGTTTTCCCCACCCGCTTCACTTGTCTAACGGCGGCCGATTCTTCGCCCGCCCCAAACGCCGCGGATTTTCGTGTGCCGGTTGACCCGATCGGCCCACGATCCGCGCGTTCATAAGTAGCAGGCCCCCGGATGACTGGAATCATGACTCGCTCGATCCTTCTTTCACTCTCACTAGCAGCAGCCCTCTGCCTCGGCGCCGCCCAGAACCTCGAGCAATTCGCCAAAGCCCATCTCCCCAACGGCATGGAACTCGCCCATCCGCCCCTCGAAGGATCCTTCGGACCTCCCGGCCGCCATATCGTCCTCCTCTACCGCCCCGAACTCGAAGATGGCGAATTCAAAGGCACCGTCTACCTCGATGGCGACCGCCCTCGCGACCTCCCTCCCATGGGACTCATCCCCAATCAATTCGCCATCGACGTGAAAGCCGTCTTCTTCGAAAAGGCCGAAGCCCATGCAGCCGGTCCCGCGCTCATCATCCTATACGGCTATCACCGCAATGGCTCAGAAAGCGACGACAGCAGCGCCTGTCTCATCTATCAATGGCGCGACAACCAATTCGTCCGGCTTCCCGAACTCGAAAAGAAAGTCGCGAGCCTCACCACGGCCTCCGCTGTTCGCAAGCGTCTGCGCCAAATCGTAATGGAAGCAACCCCGGGAGACAAAAAGAAATGACGCCCACGCTCAGTGTCTGTGTAGACTTCTACAACGCCGCCAATCAGGGATCCTACGATCTCATCTACCTCTCGATCAGCCAGAACGATTTCTATACGACCTTGAGCGACTTGACCACGATGGGCAAGAAGCGGCGCGACAAGGTGCGTCCTAATCAGTGCTTCGTGAAATACGATAACGAGCGTCTCGCTTATGCCTTCAGCGTCGTCGACAATCGCGACGCCACCATCATCGGAGGCGCCAAGCCGACAGCCGCCGACGTTGCTACCGCGAAGAAATGGCTCGCCGATCAGAAGGTCAAAGAAGTTTATTTCTTCACCCGCGACGTCACCGACACGCTTCCCGCTCCGAACTCCTCCGCGCCGCGCTTGAGCCTCACCGACTACGACACCGCGGCCAAAGACTTAGGAATTGAAGCCGCCGCCATCCACGCGGTCGCCCAAGTCGAAGCCGGCGGACGCACAGGATTCGACGGCGAAGGCCGCCCGAAGATCCTGTTCGAAGGCCATCTGTTTCGAAAGTACACCGGGTCGAAGTACGACCTTAAGTACCCGTGGCTCTCGAAAAAATATCCCAGCAGCCGCGATTTCTACAAGCGGAACCAATGGAGCCGCATGTACGAAGCCATGGACCTCGACCTCGAAGCCGCTCTCAAATCCGCCTCCTGGGGACTCTTCCAGGTCATGGGTTTCAACCACAACGGCTGGGGCTCGGTGATCCCGTTCGCCAAGGACATGTTCGTCTCGGAATACATGCACCTGAAAGCCTTCACCTCGTTCTGCAAGGACAACGGACTGGTCACTTACATCAATAAACACGACTGGGCCACCTTCGCATCGAAATACAATGGCGAAGGCTACGCCGCCAACGCCTACGACACCAAGATGGCCGCCGCGTATTTGAAGTACGCGCCCCCGCCGCCGCCCAAGAAGAAGTAGTCGCTACTCCAACCGCAACGCCTCCGTCGGAGCGATGCGCGTCGCCCGATAAGCCGGCAGCCATGAAGCAGCAGTCGCCACGCACGCGACCAATGCCGCAACCGCCGCGAGCGTCAACGGATCGGTCGGCTCAACACCGAATAGAAGTTTCGCAATAAAGCCGGAAAGTTCGACCGCGGCGGCGAGTCCAATCACCGCGCCGATCACCGCCAGCTTCAGCCCCTGCCCGAGCACGAGCCAGAGGACGTCGCCGGATCGCGCGCCCAGCGCCATGCGAATTCCATACTCGCGCGTCCGCTGTCCCGCCGCGTAAGCGACGACTCCATAGAGTCCAATTGCAGCCAATACCAGCGCGAACAGCGAAAACAGCCCGAAAAGTGTCAGATTCAACCGCCGCGGAGCAATCGTCGCCCCGATTCGCTGCGACATCGTCTGCACGTGATCGATCATCACAAGCGGCTCGATCCCGCGGATCACTCGCTGCGCCGCGGCCGTAATCTGCATCGGATCCCCAGCCGTTCGAATCGCGAATGTCATCGCCGTGCGCGGCTGTTGCGCGAACGGCTGATAGGTCGCAAATCCCGCGTCCGCATCGAGCGTGACATTGCGCACGTCTTTGACCACCCCGACAATCGTCAACCACGAGGTGTTGTTGCGCGGCCCGATCTTAATACGATGGCCGTTGGGATCCTGGCCAGGCCAGAACCGCCGCGCCATGGACTCATTGATGATCACGACCCGCTCATGCCGCACGTCATCGGACTCCGCAAACTCGCGTCCCCTCACCAGCGGAATTCCCATCGCCTCGAAATATCCCGGCGGAGCTCGTCGGAAGCTCGTCGTCCCCAACTCTCCAACACCCGAAGCGATGCCGTCGATGGTAAGGTCGCCGCTCGAATCGCCGCCCGAAATCGGCAGCGCATTCACCATCGTGACGCCCGTCGCCCCCGGCATCGACTTCAATCCGTCCATGAATCGTGAATAGACCCCGACCACCGCCGTGACCGTTTTGTAGCTATTCGGCAATTCAACTCGCATCGACGCCAAATGGTCCACGCGAAATCCAGGATCCACATCCAGCACGCGCCGCAGACTGCGGAACAGCAATCCCGCACCGGTCAGCAATAGTAGGCACAGCGCCACCTGCGCGACCACCAGGACCTGCCGCGCAAACGCACGCCGCTTCCCGCCGGATGTCCTCGCTCCGCTGCCCAGAGACTCGATCGCATCGACGCGCGCCGCGGTGATCGCGGGCGCCGCTCCGAACAAGAGGCTCGTCACAAGCGTCGCCGCCAGCGCGAACAACAGCACCGGAAGATCGATCGAAGCTTTCGCCACGCGCGCCTCAGGGCTCAACCAACTCAGCCCCCGAAGCGATGCATATGCGACCCCGATTCCCGCAACGCCACCCGCGACCGCGAGTACGGCGCACTCCGTGAGCAATTGACGAATCATCCGCCCCCGTCCCGCTCCCAGCGCTCTTCGGATCGCCATCTCCCGAGCCCGTGCGGACGCTCGCAGCGACATCAGTCCCGCGAGATTCGCACACGCGATCAACAGTACGACTCCGACCGCGCCCAGCAGCGCGAGCACGGCCGGCCGCAAATCGCGGCTGAGTTGCACACCCAGCGGAGTAACCTTCACAACCAGGTCCCGCTTCGTTTCCGGATGCGCCTCGCGGATTTGCGCCATGATCCCTTCGACCTCGCGTTGCGCATCAGCAGGGTCATGGCCAGGCAGCAATCGTCCGATCGCAGTCAGCACCCAAACATCGCGATGCCCCGTGAAGTAGCGATCGATCACCGGATCGAGCGGCAGCCAATACTCGGCCTCGTCCATTGCGAATGTCGCCGGCATAACGCCGATCACCGTCGCCGCGAGATCATCGAAATGAATGGTCTGCCCGACGATGGAAGGATCCGCCCCAAACCGCCTGCGCCACAATGCATCGCTCAGCACGATTGCCGGTTGCGTCCCAGGCTGCTCATCGGATGCCGTGAAGATGCGCCCCACCTCCGGCGCGACAGCGAGCGTCTCGAAGAACTCACGCGTCACCGCCGACCCCTGCACCCGCGTAGGCTCGCCGCCGTGGCGCAGAATGCGTTCATCGTTCAGAATGCCAGCCAGTTTCTCGAACGAGTGCGACCTCGCCTGCCAATCGCGGAAGTTCAGATAAGTCGTGCCCCACGCGCTCGAAGCATTGGCGCGCGAAACTTCTCCCACCCACATGATCCGATCTGCCGCCGGGAAGGGCAGTGATCGCCACAACACCGCATTCGCCACGCTGAACATGGCAGTATTAATTCCGATCCCCAGTGCGATCGTCACCAGCGCGACGACCGTGAACGCCGGGCTCTTCAACAGTGTCCGGCAGGCGAAGCAAATGTCACGCCAGAGTATCGCCATTGTGGATTCTCCTTTAACCTCCGCTTCAACAGGATTCCTCTGCCGCCCACTCGCGACGCGTTCCCGAACAGCGCTCGCGATCAGATCGAAGACGATCCGCGGGCCCACGCGAAATCCGCGCCGTTCGCTCCAGCGATCGTCAAACGCCGCGAGCATGTCGGCCCCAAAAGCACGCCGGAATCCAGCGGGAAACAGATAAAGCAGGATGCCAACCAGCCTCCGCATCATCATGACGAAGTCTCCCCCCGTGGCAGCAGGCGCCTTGACCTCACGAGTTCAACCAGCCCCGCAATCCGCTCCGCCTCCGCCTTCAA
>DASXZC010000234.1:0-6637 GCA_036502165.1 Bryobacteraceae bacterium | reverse complement strand
GATCAGGCGCGCATCTTCGAGCACGCGCAGGTGCCGCGAGATCGCGGGGAGAGAGACCGGGAAAGGCTCCGCGAGTGCGGTGACCGCGCCTTCCCCACCGGCACTCTGCGAAAGACTCATGAGGATGCGGCGGCGCGTCGGATCGGCGAGGGCGGCGAAGATATCGGAAATTTGTTCTTGACTGTTAACCAACGTGTTAAGTATGATGCGGAGGCGGGCTTTCGTCAAGCTCCAAAACTTTCAAGATGTGAGGCAACGATGAAAACTTTCCTGGTTCTATACCACTCGGGACCCGCGCCCGATGGCTTATCGGTATCCGAAATGATGGCGCGCGCAAGTCCGGAGCAAATGGCCGCCGGCATGGGCGCGTGGCGCGCCTGGCACGAACGATCGAGTGGAGCGATCGCCGACCTGGGCGCTCCGCTCGATCATTCGACAATGATCGGAGCGGCGGGAGGCGCCCCCGCGCCTACGAAGACCTCGATCACCGGCTACACGCTTCTCAAGGTGGAATCGATGGAAATCGCAGCGTCGCTGATGCGAGATCATCCGCATTTCCAAGCTCCGGGAGCGTCGATTCAGATCCTCGAGGCGATCCCGATTCCCGGAATGTGAGGAATGGAAGCGGGCGGGTTAAACTATTTACAGGGTTCCCACGTCAATAGGAAGTAAGCGCATGACGAAAGCGATTCCCTCTCTCCTTCTTGCGAGCCTGGCCCTTACCGTCTGGGGCCAGGCTCCCACAGACATTTTTGAAAAGGCGCCTCCGGGCGTCGAGGATGCCTTGCGCGCGCGCGTCAATGGCTTCTATCAGACCTGGGCGGAAGCTAAGTTCCGCGCGGGGGAGAAGTTCGTCTCGGACAGCGCGCAGGAATTCTACTACAACATGCAGAAGCAGAAGCTCGAGAATTGCGAGATTCTGCGTATTAAATACGAACGCGACTTCAACGACGCCATCGTGACCGTCGCCTGCAAGGGCAAGTGGAATATCCAGGGACAGGAACTGCCCTCGACTCTCGCCCATACCGATTTCTGGAGCCTCGAAAATGACGTCTGGGTATGGACCGTCAAGCCTGTTAAGACGGTCGAGAGTCCGTTTGGAACGTTCCACGTGGGCGAGGGCATCAACCCGGAAACCGGCTTGCCGAAGGATCAGAAAGCCGTCACCGCGATGGGCGCGGCGATCCTCAAGAGCGTATCGGTCGACAAGTCGGAAGTGCAGCTCAGCAGCTATGAGAAGGCGACCGCCGTTGTAACCATCAAAAACGGTATCAACGGTTACATCGACATCCACGCCGACCCTGAGGGAGTGCCGCCCGGCTTCACGGCGACCCTCGACCGTTCGAAGATTCCGGGGAACGAGACGGCCACGCTGACGCTGAGTTACGACCCCAAGAAGGACGTGTCGGCGAAATCGACGGCGATTGTCCGGGTGTCGGTCGACCAAACGAATCAGATGTTTCCGATCCGGATTACGTTTGCCATACCGCCCGAAGTCCAAAAATTGATCGACAAGTCGCGAACGGGCAAATAGGCGGTTCCTGGTTTGGCCAGCAGCCTGCATAAGAGCCAGCGGAGGTTCGCAATGGTTCTTGGTTCGGCGGGTATATTCGGCGGCAATGAGCGTTCGGCGCCGGTCATCGCTCCGGCGCGGGCGGTACAGGGCTCAGGCGCGCAAAGCATTGGAGCATCAGGGTTTGGACCACTTCTCGGCGAGGCTTTGAGCGGATCGAAGGCTCCTTCGAGGGCTGCGGTCAATGCAGGATCGAAGGTGGCGCGGGCGGTGATGACGCCGAATCTGGCTCCGAATCGTGCCACGGTTGGCAAGATTTCGTCAGCGGACGACACGAATCCGTCGCTGACGCTGCTGCCAGGGCTGCCACCGGTTACTCCGTCGACTGGAGCATCCTCGACTACGACGACTACGCCTACAACGACGACAACTGGCACTCCGGCTGGAACCGGAACGGCGGCGACACCGGCGGACACGAGCGATCCTACGGTCGCCATCCTCGAATCGGCGCTCGCCGCTTCGGGAGTTGATACCAGCCCGTTGCAGTTCAACGAGCATCGCGACCTGGTCACATATCCAGGCGGAAGCTACATCAACGACATCATCACCGTGCAGGACGGCGGAAAGACGGCGAACTACATGACCAACCTGGTTGCTGAGAGTCCGCAGGTGACGGTCACTCTTATCCAGGAAATGATGGCAGGAACGAATCTCAGCACCGTCACGATGGGCGGCGGCTAGACGTTAGTAGAAACTTCTTGACAACCACGCCGTGTGCTGCTAGATTTCTAGCATGAGGCTAGAACGCTAGCGCCATGCCGATGAAATCCGCCAAACCTCACCATCAGTTGAGCCGCCGCGAGCGGCAGATCATGGACGTCCTGTTCCGCCTCGGCCGGTCGACCGCGGCGGAAGTTCTCGCGGCGATCCCCGACCCTCCCAGCTACTCCGCCGTCCGCGCGCATCTGCGGACTCTCGAAGAAAAGGGTCATGTGGTCCACGAGGCGGAGGATCTACGCTACGTCTACATCCCCACCATGCGTCCGGAACAGGCGCGCAGCAGTGCGGTCGCGCATCTGGTCGACACCTTCTTCGGTGGATCGGTCGCGCAGGCGGCGACTGCGCTGCTCGATCCGAAATCGGCGCGGCTGACTCCAGAGGAGCTCGAACGGCTCGCCCGCCTGATCGACGAAGCCCGCCAGGAAGGACGGTAGCGATGCTCGACTATGCGATCCGGAGTACGCTCCTGCTGACGGTGACCGCCGCTGCCGCATGGACATTGCGGAATCGATCGGCGGCCTGGCGCCACCTCGTGTGGCTCGCCGGACTGATCGCCTTGCTGGCACTACCCGCCGCGAAGGCCGTCGCCCCGCATTGGACCGCGCCAATGATGACGGAATCGATGTTAGCCGCACCCGTGCGAACCGTCATCAACGTGACGGCGTCTCGGGCGAGCCGAGGCTCGAGAGGCATCGAAATCGTCGAGTGGACGATCGCCGTGTGGATGATCGGCGCCGCGTTCCTCGTAGTCCGCCTGTGGCGCGCGCAAGTCATGGCGAAGAGGCTGGCGCGGCGCGCGGCCGCGGGTCCAATCCCCCGAGTGTTTGTCAGCAGCGAGACGCGCGTCCCCATCGTCTGCGGATTGTGGAATCCGGTGGTCGTGCTGCCCACCGACTCGAGTGACTGGCCCGCGGGGCGTCTCGAATCGGTTCTGCGTCACGAGCGTATGCACATTGCGCGCCGCGACACGGTTTCGCAGGCGCTCGCGCAACTCGCCTGCGCGCTGTACTGGCCGCAGCCTTTGGTTTGGCTCGCCGCGTCCGCACTGCGGAAATCCTGCGAGCAGGCCTGTGATGACGGAGTTTTGTCGCAGGGAGCCAAACCCTCCGCCTATGCCGAACACTTGATGGAAATTGCCCGTGCCCTCGCCCCTTCAGGGACGGAGGCCGTTCTTGAAGGAGGAATCGCAATGACTCGCACCAATCTGCTCGAGGAGCGCATCTCCGCGCTGCTCAACCCGCAACGCGACCGGCGTCAAGCCGGCGCCGGTTTTGCCGCCACGGTCGCCGCACTGGCCGTCACGGTCGTCATCGGACTGGCGGCGATCCGCACGCCGCTGTTCGCTCAGTCCGGAAAATTCACGGGCATCGTCCACGACCCTAGTGGAGCGGTCCTTCCGAACCGCGCCCGCGTCGACATCCGGGCCAGCGCCGCCGCCGGCAATAAGGCGCCGTACCACGAGATCGTCTATTCGAACGGCGCCGGCGAGTTCTCGCTCGACAACGTTCCCGACGGTGTCTACGACATCTCCATCACCGCCCCAGGCTTCGCGAAGCAGGAGCATCAAGGCGTGCTGGTCGACAGCTCGAAGGGTAAACCTATGGAGATTACCCTCGCCATGGGAGTGATCCAGGAGCGCATGCAGGTCAAGGGCGAAGGAACTCCGGCGAGTGCGTTCGCACCGAAGACCACCACGTCGCCGACCAGGATCCGGGTCGGCGGGAACGTCCAAGCCGCGAACCTCACGCACAAGGTCACGCCCCTCTATCCGACCGACGCGAAACTCGACGGAATCGAGGGAACGGTGATCATGAAAGCAGTCATCGGGAAGGACGGCACGATCCTCAGCCTCGAGCAGATCAACAAGCAAGTGGATCCGCGCCTCGCCCAAGTCGCGATCGAAGCCGTGAAGCAATGGCAGTATCGGCCCACACTGTTGAACGGAGAACCGGTCGAAGTCGTCACCGAGATCGAAGTCAACTTCACGCTGAGCCGGTAGTTTCGAGTCCAGTTTCAAAATCTGAGCGCGGCCGGCGGGTGCTGGCCGCGTTCCTGCGTTTGGGGCGCCAATAAATTGGCGGAGCGGCAGGAATCCGTCAGCGTAGAAGGGCTTTTGAACGTGAAATCTTGCACTTGCGATTGGCCGTCCGCTTGCAACCTCCTGCCGCGGGAGCCGTTTCGAAGCATGCCATCCATTGAACTCGTGCCAGACAATTCGACCCAAGGAGTCAAAGCGCGTTTGACCGACCATTGGATGCTCGGCGGCCTGCTGCTCGGCGCCTTGGCGGTGATTGCCGGTATCGCACTCAGCGGAGCGGGGCTCATATATTTTCTGCAGCCATCGAGTGCTCTGATCGTCCTGGGGGGCACCATCGGGATCACGCTCGTCACTTCGCCGAAGGATTCATTGCGGATGGTCTCGCGGCGGATCCGGGAACTTGCCGCGCGTCCGCATTCGGAACGGGAAGCGCTGATTGAAGAGATCGTCGAACTGGCGCGTATCGCCCGGCGCGGCGGCATGGTGTCGATCGAACCGCACGTTCCGAAGATCAAGAACGAATATCTGCGGAACGGCCTGCTGACGGCGCTCGATGTGCGCGACATCACCGAACTGCAGGTGGTACTCGAGAACGAATTGAAATTGTCGGAACGGCACGGGCAAGCCGATGCGAACGCGCTCGAGACGGCCGCCGGATATGCGCCGACGATAGGGATTCTAGGCACTGTCGTGGGATTGATCGAAGTGCTGAAGCACTTTTCCGATGTCCATTCGATCGGACCGGGAATTGGCGCGGCGTTTGTCTCGACCATCTACGGCCTGGCTACCGCAAACTTTCTGCTCTTGCCATTGGCGCATCGAATCCACGCGCGGGTGGCCGACGCAACCGAGACGCAGGAACTGATTGCCGAGGGTGTGATGTGCATCTTCGCCTCGATGCATCCTTCGATCGTCCGCCAGCGCCTGGCGCCGTACCTGCGTGAGACCGAGGAGCGGGAGCGTGTGTTGAATTCCCGCCGCCGAATGGAGGTCATGAACCAACATGCGGGTGCATCGTAACGTGGCACCATCCCCGGCGGCTCGCCAGCGGGATCGTTGGACGACGAGCTACGCGGATTTCGTGACTATCCTGCTGGTCCTGTTCGTCGCGATCGCTGCGCAGGGCTTGCAATCGGCAGTGCCTCTGAAGGTGGCGATCCCCGTCGCCGCGGCTCCGGAGCCGGCGCCGGTGGTGCGAGTGGCGTTGCCGCTGCCGCCGAAGCCTCCCGCGATTCTAGCCGCGCTTGCTCCGCTCGAGGCGTTGGGAGTGAAGCTAAAGGTAGAATCCCGCGGCATCGTAATCAGTCTCGAGCAGAAGGTCCTGTTCGATTCGGGCGATGACCGGATCAGTGATCAAGCCCTGCTGGTTATCAGCGAAATCGCAGGCGTGCTGCGGGGTGTTCCCAACAAGATCAGTCTGATTGGGCACGCCGACTCCCGGCCCATTCATTCGAAGCGATTCCGGGATAACTGGGAACTGTCCGTTGCGCGAAGTCTGAGGCTCAGAGAACTGCTGAGCCGCGAATTCGGCATTGCGGAGGGCCGCTTATCGGTGGCGAGTCTCGGTGCGAATGATCCGGTCGATTCAGAAGATACCGAAGAAGGGCGGGCCAACAACCGGCGTGTCGAATTCGTGATCGCCGATGAAGGCGTCCTCCCATGAGTAGAGTGCGAGGAGGTTAGAACATGTTGATAGCGTCTCTGATCAAGCATGCCGCGGCGCAAACGGCGCAAGCCCTGAAGGGTCCGAACAAGGCGCCCGCAGCGGGCGGGAGTGCCTTTGCGAACTTCAAGGGCGCGATCCGCTCAGGGAGTTCGTCGCGCGTCCACACGGCGATGGGCGATGTCCGTAAGATGCTCGCGAGCGCAGGGTCGATTAGCGCGGCGAATTCGCTTGCAAGCCAGATGACGAGTGGTGGCGCTGCGTTGAAATCGAGCGGGAGTCACACCGGCATTTGGAGTTCTTGAGCCGAATTCAAGTTGTGGATTTCGCCGTCGATACGTTTCTTGTGAAAGGAACGTATGACCATTTCCTATCCGGCCAGCTCCCAATATCCGTCAACGCAGACGCGCTTCCAGCCCGCGGTCTCGCGGCTCCAGAAGGATGTTGCAGATCTCGGCAGCGATCTCGCGTCCGGCGATCTCAAGGGCGCGCAAAAATCGTTTGCGGACTTGCAGAAATTGTTGCAGTCAAACGGAGTTCTTGCGTCGTCGACAGAGGCTACCACTTCTAATCAGCCCGCGAGCGCGTTCTCGAGCACTCTTCAAAACGACTTCCAACAGCTCGGTCAGGACTTGTCGACAGG
>DASXZC010000233.1:0-7977 GCA_036502165.1 Bryobacteraceae bacterium | reverse complement strand
CGAGGCTGCCGACCAGGCGTCCCCCGGCGCTCGAAGGCCAGCCGGTGCCGAAGACTTCCGTCTGCTTCCAGGTATGATGCGTTCCTTGAATGCCAATAAAATCATGGCTGCGGACGAATACAGGATTCGTGTGGAGGATCTGGGCGCCCGGCGGCGCATAGTACGAATAAATCAATCCGACCAGCGTGTCGCGCAGAATCGGCGTCAGCAGCCCGCGGATGTCCCTGAGCCGTTCCGCATCAGTCCCCGCCTTCGTAATGGCGGCGTTGAGACTGATCTTGCGCTCTATCTCGATGTGGCGATCAGTGTAATAACCGAACGCCAGGGAGTTCTTCTCTGTGCTCGACAAAGTGGAACGCGGCAATTGAATTTCCGAGATTTTCGACGCGAGCTTCTTGACCACCGCGCCGTCGAACTTCTCACCTTTCGCCGCGCGATCGAGTTGCTCATCGAGATCAAAGATGGTGGCGAGGGAAATCAGGCGCTGCGATTCGAACACGCGGATCGTGTCTTCGAGCACTGCGCGGTGAGCGTCCTCATCGACGGCGCCGGCGGAGCTGGCTCCT
The DNA here is from genome assembly GCA_036502165.1 of Bryobacteraceae bacterium. Classification (GTDB taxonomy): domain Bacteria; phylum Acidobacteriota; class Terriglobia; order Bryobacterales; family Bryobacteraceae; genus F-183. The sequence goes on along the minus strand of DASXZC010000233.1, from coordinate 7,411 downwards.
CCTGATAGAAGATCCATCACCCGATCGTGCATGTTCAGTTTCTTGTCGGCCGCCGTGAGATCGACTAAGGCGTGCAGCGCATCCCTCGAGCCTTCGAACACTTCTCGGGAATTCTTGATCTTGGCGAAGGGCGTCAGAATCGCGTTCAACGCCTTGTCGGTATCGTTCGAGTCAACGACACCTTGCCGATGAAAAATTTCCCACAGCGAAAGCAGAGCCTGCAGGCTGCCGGCGGTGTCCGCTTTCAACATCTGATCGTGGATCGAGGACACGGCATCCGCGGTATCGAGGAAGTGGAGGATGGTCGCGTCACTCGCGTGATTGGCCTCCGCGATCAACGTGTACTGCGCGCCGAGCGTGTGCCACTCACGCGCCAGGCGTTCGACGGTTGCAGCCTCGAGCCGCTGTGGACGCCGGCTGTCGATATCCGTCAGCGCCATGAAAATTTTGAGCGCTTCATTCTCGACCGATTTCCGCGAGAGCCCGAAGAGGGCCTCGAGAACGTCGTCGGGATCCTTCCATCCGGGCGCGGCTTTCGAAAGCTTCACGTCGTACTTGCCGCCGGGGCGGCTGACGAACAGATTCTTCCAGACGTCGAGACTGCCGGGGATGTGGACTTTGCCATCCGCATCGACGCGCAGACGTGTCGTCAGCAGCATCATGTCGCTGTTCGAGCGGAACACCGGACGCGCCGGTCCCGGGCTCGTCACCTTACCGCGAACGGCCGCGTAGAACCGCTTCATACGTTCAGGCTGCGTCAGATAATCACGCACCGGACCTTCGATGCGCGCAAGGGCGTCGTAATAGCTGGCGAGCCATCCGTCGTCCTTCGAGATCAGCTTGTCGAAGAACTGCGCACCCTGGCTCACGGGTGCTCCAGCCATGTCGCTCCAAGCCTTTTCCGATTGAGCGGATCCGGGGCAAATTGCCTTTCCATTGCGGATCTGGAACATTCCTCCGAAAAAGTCGATGACGTGCGCGTAGGCTTTTAAGCGATTCGGGGCGATCGCCTGCTTCATTTCGAGTGCGGTCGACGGATCGAGTTTCGACATCCCCAGGTAGAAGCGGCACAGAGAGGGATCGCCGAGGAACACGTCGATAAACTCGCCCTGCTTGTCTTTGTTAGCGCCGGAAAGCGTACCGAGCCAATATTCGGAACCGTATAGGATCGGTACGCGGGACGGATGATAGTCGTAGTTGAAAGGCTGGTTCGTGCGTAGCGCCTGTTCAAGCGTGGCAACCGGAAATCCTGAGTCGATGGTGAGGAACGCCTTCGAAGCATTCAGGGTTTCGAGCACGACTTCCGAACCGCATCCGCCGCGCATGCGGTATCCCAAAACCTTCAGTAAGTCCGCGGTCTGCGTCGATTCGCACTGTTCGATCTTGATGACCTTCGCGTCACCGGCGAGCTTCTCGAGCTCGCGCGCCTGCGCCAGATACCGGAAGATCAATTTCAAATATTCGGTCTGTTCGAGAGCCTCGGTGCTGCTGACGGCCTGGTAACCGTTCGTGACGACGTTTCGCGCGAGGGATGGCAACACATCATCTGGCCTGAGATCAGGCGAGAGCGCGGCCATGCGCGCGAAGGACCGAATCGGCCCGGGGATCCCAATGAACTTGGCATTCGGATCGAGCGGCGTCGGACCCGCGGGTTCAGTAATAGAAGCGACGTGCAGTGCGTCGAGGACCCGGATCCGCATCTCGACCTTCTGCTGATCGGCCGAGGGCGCTCCGCTGGCCTTCATCAGTTTGAGAGTCTTCTCGTAAGCGGCTTTGGTTTCCGGATGCCGATAACGCTCGAGCATCTCGGCGTAGGCGAGCGAGTAGCCATAGTTCGATGGCGACGTCTGCATCACGCGTTCGAGCAGTTCGCGCGCGCCCGTCGAGTCGCCCTTCAGCTCCAATTGCCAGGACTGTTGAACAGGATCCTGAGCGAACACCGTGTTTGACAGAAAGAGAGCGGCGAGCAGAATCGGTACGCGGACCGCGGCTGAACGAAAAGGACCGAAAGCAACAGTCGTATTTTTCATACGGCCTCCCCAAGTTCCCCACCGTTGGACCTGCATTGCACGTCCAAGGATCCCCAAAGAGCAAGACGAACAAAAAACGAACTCGATCAACCGGGTGGGCATCTCGAACGGATGCTTCTCACCCCTATCAGCGCCAGCTCCTCAGAGGAGCCCTGATGCCGCGTCCCAACGCCACACATCAGTATTTGTCAAAGATTTTATCAAGACTACCCACGGCGCGGTCAACATCCTGTTCGGTCAGAATATATGGTGGAAGAAATCGTAGCACGGTTTCGTGGGTGCAGTTGAACAGCACTCCTTCTTCAATGCCGTCTAAGACCATCTGCTTTCCGGGAATTGAGAGTTCGACGCCGATCATCAAACCCGCGCCGCGGACGTCTTTTATGAACTTATGTTTTTGCGCCAGCTCGGTCAGGCGCATCCGGAAGAAGCTGCCGACCGAGTTGATCGACGGCAGAAGTTCGTCGAGCACATCGAAGAACTCGAGCGCGACGTGGCACGCCAAAGGGCCGCCGCCGTAAGTCGATCCGTGCATGCCGGGACCAATTGCGGAGGCGGATTTGTCGTTCGCCATCAGGACTCCGAGCGGAAGTCCGCAGGAGATCGGCTTCGCAATGACGGCCGCGTCGGGCATGATCGGCGTGTCGAACAACTGATAAGCGAAGTACGTTCCCGTGCGTCCGACGCCGCACTGGATCTCGTCGAAGATGAGGATCGCGTCGTGCTTGGTGGCGAGTTCACGGGCCTTTTGCAGCATTTCCAAGCTAACCGGCAGGATTCCGCCCTCGCCCTGAATGATTTCGACGATAATAGCGGCGGTGTTCTCAGTCACCGCAGCCTCAAGCGCTGCAATGTCATTGCGCGGAACGAAGGTGACTCCGCCCAATAGAGGCTCGAAGGGCGCGCGGTACTTCGGCTGGCCGGTGATCGAGAGCGCGCCGAACGTGCGGCCGTGAAAGGAATTCTCGAGGGCGACGAACTCGAACTTGCCGGGCGAGATCTTGCGTCCATGAGCGCGAGCCATCTTGAGCGCCGTCTCCATAGCCTCGGCGCCGGAGTTGCAGAAGAACGAACGCTGCAAGCCGCTCGCCTCAGCGAGGCGTTTGGCGAGCGGACCCTGGAACTCGTGATAGTAGAGGTTCGAGGTGTGCAGCAGAAGTCCAGCCTGCTTCTGAATGACCTTGGTGATCCGCGGATGGGCGTACCCGAGCGCGTTGACACCGATTCCGGAAATCAAATCGAGATAGCGCTTGCCGTCGGTGTCATAGACGTACACGCCCTTCCCGCGCTGCAGGACGACGGGATAGCGTGCGTAGTTCTGAAACAGGTATTGCTGTTCGAGTTCTTTCAACTCCTGGGGCGTATGAGACTGCGCTTCGACGGAATCCATATAGGGACTATGATCGCAGATCAATTCTTCAAACGCGTGAGAGCGCGATTTGTGCTAGCCTCCATTCTGCCGGGGGGATTTGCGAATGAAACGGCTGCTGGGGGCGGCGTTCGTTTTGACGGTCGGATTGTATGCGCAGGATGGGGGCGCGGACTGGAAACAATTCGATTTTCTTTTAGGAAAATGGGTGGGTACGGCATCCACGAAGGACACTCCGCTGGGCGCGGGGCAAGGTGGATTCTCCTTCGATCTCGAGCTCAGTAAGAAGATCATCGTCCGCCGCAACCACGCTGGGTATGATTCGGGAGCGCAGCACGACGACCTGATGGTGATCTACACCGAAGGTGCGCCGCGTGCGATCTACTTCGACTCTGAGGGTCACGTCATCCGCTACAACATTACGGTTCCAACCAAGGATTCCGTGGTGTTCGATTCCGACGGAACGCAGCCGGGTCCGAAGTACCGGTTGTCGTATTGGATGGAAGGCTCGGGAATTCTCAAGGGAAAGTTCGAAGTAGCCGCGCCCGGTGCGAGTGAATATAAAACCTATATGAGTTGGGGATCACAACGAAACCGTTGAGCCAGGCGAAATCGTAGAGTTCAACGAGGTGAGATATGGCTTTTCGATTTGCTTGGGCGATCGCGCCGCTGCTCTGCTGCTGCGTCGTGTGCGGCCAGAGTCCGATGGACCATGGCTCGGCAGCCACGAAACCGGCAATGCACTTGCCGGGAATGGGCAATTCCAATCATCCGATCGCGACTCCGAATCGCGAGGCGCAGGAATTCTTCAACCAGGGTATGAATCTGCTGTACGGCTTCAACCATGATGAAGCCGTGCGGGCGTTTGAGCGCGCGGCGCAACTGGATCCGAAATCGCCGATGCCGCCGTGGGGGAAGGCGCTAGCGCTCGGGCCGAACATCAACATGGATGTCGATCCGAAAGCAGAGTTCGCCGCGTGGGAAGCCGAGCAGGCGGCCTTGCGGCTAGCTACTGGCGACGTTCCAGAGGCCGAGCGCGACTACGTGCATGCGCTGGCGCAGCGCTATTCGAACGATGCGAAGGCGGACCTCAAGAAGCTCGGGCACGACTATGCGGACGCGATGCGGATGTTGTCGCACAAGTATCCGGACGATCTCGATGCCGCGACGCTGTTCGCCGAGAGCCTGATGGATCTGAATCCCTGGCGATTGTGGACCTCGGATGGGCAACCTGCGCCAGGGACCACTGAGATCGTCGAGGTGCTCGAAGGAGTGCTGCGCCGCGATCCTCAACATCTCGGCGCGAACCATTACTACATCCACACGATGGAGGCGTCGAAGCATCCTGAAGTCGCGCTCTCGAGCGCGGACCGTCTGGCAAAGCTGGCGCCCGCTGCCGGGCACCTCGTCCACATGCCGGGCCACATTTATCTGCAGTTGGGCGACTATTCGACGACCGCGTCGACCAATGAAGCCGCCGCGGATGCGGACCGCAAGTACGTCGCGAAGACCGGCGCACAAGGAATTTATCCGGCGATGTACTACACGCACAATCTCCATTTCCTGGCGGTCGCGCGCGCCGGACAAGGGCGCTACATCGAAGCGAAGAAGGCTGCCGATCAGATGGCTCGCAATGTCGAGCCGATGATCAAAGAGATGCCCATACTCGAGGCCTTCGCCGTCATCACGCGGCTGATCGACATTCAATTCGCGAAGTGGAACGTCGTGCTGAAGCAGACCGAGCCTACGAAGGAATCGGTGATGTATCCGCTCTGGCTGTACGGCCGCGTGTTGGCGTTCTCGGCGAAGGGGCAGATCGACGAGGCGCAAACGGCACACGCGACGCTCGAGAAAATCGCCGCGAATATGCCTGCCGACGTGCCATTCGGAACGACGAACATGGCGAAGCCGGTCATGGAACTCGCCGCCGCGATTGCCTCCGCATCCGTACTCGATGCGAAGCACGAAACGGACGCCGCAATCAATAAATGGCGCGACGCGGCTCGTCTGCAGGACGCAATGTCCTACGATGAACCGCCGGTTTGGTATTATCCGGTGCGTCAATCCTACGGCGGAGCCTTGCTGCGCGCCAAGCGCGATGCCGAGGCGGAGATCGTCTTCCGCGAAGCACTCGATCAACATCCACGCGATGGGCGGCTTCTCTATGGACTCCTCGAGTCCTTGAAGCGTCAGCACAAGCCCGGCGCGGACATCATCGAGCGCGAATTCCAGCAAGCCTGGAAGGGTGCGGAGATTAAATTGTCGATCGCGGATCTATAGCATCAGCCGGCGCGAACGCGGCTGTGCGGCGCGTCTGCTCAGCCGCTCCTCGCGTTTCTTGAGCGTGGGCGAATCGCCGTATTTCATCGCGCTACGCGTCATTTCGAGAGCCATCGAGTGATTACGCTCTTTGTGCTCGAAGTACTTCGCGAGCTCCTCATAGGCTTCCACGCGAAAGGGGTTCGGCGTCGCGGCGAGCTCGGTAAAGATCGCGACGGTGGCAGCTTCGCGGCCCAGCTTCTTCTCGGCCAGCGCCAGGTCCTTCATGGCCGGCCAAAGCAGCGCGTCTTTCAATCCGCGATCGATCGATCGGCGGAACAGCGCGGCGGCCTGCTCCCACTCGCCCGCTTTGCGCAGCCATCGCGCGAGACCGAGAAGCTCCGCAGCGTGCTGAAATCGCGCGGCTGCCTCGGTGTCACGATGGAACGCCCAGGGAACAATCGAAGTGAGGCACGCGAGCGTCGCGATGTCCATCACGTTGTGGTGCAGGATCGGGACGACGCGGTGAGCTTCTTGCGTGCGCAGATATTCGAAGTAGACGTACGGGATCATCTCGCCCGGCAAGTCGCCCTGACGTTCGATGCCAAGGACCTGGTTCTCGAGCTCGACGAGGCGGCAACTGTCGAAGCGCAATTTCCAAAGCCGGCGCACGCCGTAAAGAAGATCGAGATGCTGCAAGCGCGCGAACGGCGGACGCTGCCGGGTCATCCTGTAGCGGGTCTCGAGCAACGGCTGGTCGAATCCTTTGCCGTTGTACGTCACGAGGACTTTGAAGGGCTCGAGGAACTTCGCAACCGCCGCCAGTTGTGAACTTTCCTCTCCGTAATCGCGCATGAAGAATTGCCTCACGCGAAAACCGGCCGGGGTGATGTGGCCGATTCCAATCAGAAACGCATAGGTGCCTGAGCCGCCCGCGAGTCCCGTTGTTTCCGTGTCGAGGAACGCCCATTCTTCCGGCTGCGCGGAGGCGACTTCGCCGTTTGAAATCGAATGCAGCAGGTCATGAGGAAGTTCGATGAGGCTGCCGACGTCGACGGATCCGTAGCGCTTGAAACGGTCGTAAAGCTTCTCGGTTTGGAAGTGCTTGCCCTGTTCGTTCTCGACCACTTCACCCGAAAGATACTCTTCCATGAACAAACGCGGAGTCGCAAGCTGCGGCGCCGGCGGGCGAACCGGCGGCCGTGGATCCGCGTATTTGCGGTCGATCCGAGCGACCCTCTGGCGGAGTGCGGCGAGTTGTTCCTGGAAATCCTGCACGATTGGCGTTCGCCTTTTCTTTGCCTATTATGACGGCATGCGGATGGGGAATCAACTGGAATATGGAAAGCGCATCATTTCCCTTTGAACAGGCGTCAGGGACAGCCAAATGTCCTCAGGAATGGTCGATACGTCGCGGCTCGAATCCCAATACCAGCGGCGCGTATAACGGATCGTGCAGAGCAGGCGCGGACGCGAGGTTCGGTTCGGCGTGCCGCGATGCAGTGTCCACGGATGGCGCACCAGAACATCGCCCGGATCGAGCAAGACCGGCTCGATTGGAGAGACCGCCTCGCGTGGCAACCGATGAGTGCCGGGCACGATTTCAATCGGACCATCCTCCAATTGGATGCGAGTCAGCGGAAAACTGACGACCATCATGTACGCGGGAAGCTGCAGATCAGGCAATTCTTCGAACAGCGGACGCTGGTAGTCGGCGTGAAGATCCTGGTGGGTGGACCCTTCGAGAGGAATG
>DASXZC010000232.1:0-4926 GCA_036502165.1 Bryobacteraceae bacterium | reverse complement strand
AATCGCATTAGACATGACACGCTCTGTAACTCTCCTACTTACTCTCGCAATCGCCGCCTCGGCGCAGTCGGAACGCATCACCATCAAGGCATCGACCATCTATGACGGCAAAGGAAATGTACTCACCAACAAGCTGATCACGGTCGAAGATGGCAAGATCGTTTCGGTTGAAAAAGCCGGCGGCGGAAGGGCTACTTACAATCTTTCAGGCCTGATTGTAATGCCCGGCTTCATCGACACACACGTTCATTTAAGCTGGCATTTCGATGCCAATAACCGGCTCGAACTGGGGGCGAACGAACCACCGGGCCGCACCGCGCTCTACACGGAAGGCAATGCCTGGGCGACTCTCCAGGCGGGTTTCACGACTGTTCAAAGCCTCGGCGCCGAGATCGACGGCGAGGTGCGCGATCTGATCGCGCGCGGCGTTATTCCGGGTCCGCGGATCCTCTCTTCGCTCGGGTCGATCAACGAGCATAGCGGCAACCCCGACCAGCTTCGCGAAAAGGTCCGGCAGTTCCGCGCGAAGGGCGCGGACGTCATCAAGCTGTTCGCCACGGCAAGCATTCGCGACGGCGGAGCGCAAACCATGACGGATGAGCAGGTCGCCGCCGTTTGCACGGAAGCGAAGATCATCGGACTTCGCGCGGTGGTCCACGCCCATGCATCCGGAGGCGCGCGGGCCGCGGTGAAGGGCGGCTGCACGTCGGTCGAACACGGCGCGTTCCTTGATGATGAAACGCTCGACATGATGGCCAAGGCCGGCACGTATTTCGATCCGAATTTTCTTGTCCTGCACAACTATCTGCAGAACAAGCCGAAGTTCCTGGGCATCGGGAATTACAACGAGGCCGGATTTGCAGCCATGCAGGACGCGCTGCCGCGCATGAATGACGTGCTGCAACGGGCGATCGCGCATAAGGTGAAGGTCGTCCTCGGCACCGATGCGGTCGCCGGCTCGCATGGACGCAACGAAGAAGAGTTCGTCTATCGCGTGGACGATGCGAAGCAGGATCCCATGCAGGCGCTGATCAGCGGACAGTCGCTGGCCGCCGAGTCGCTTGGATTGGCGCATCGGATTGGATGGATCGCGCCCGGCCTCGATGCCGATATCATTGCTGTCGACGGCGATCCGCTGCATGACATCAGAGCCGTCCGTGACGTGGTCTTCGTCATGAAGGGCGGCGTCGTTTACCGCAATACAAAATGACGCGTGCCGTTGTCATTTGTGCGCTCGCGTCCGCTCTGGCGGCAGCGCCCGCCGGAGCCCAGCAGGAGCAGGACTGGCCGGTCTTCAGCGGCGATTCCGGTGCGACGAAGTATTCTTCGCTCGACACCATCAACCGCTCGAACGTCTCACGCCTCAAGGTCGCCTGGCAGTGGAAAGCGGACGAAGGTCCGATCGAGGAGTTCAAGGCCATCCCAGGCCTCTTTCAAGCGACGCCGATCATGATTGATGGCGTGCTGTACTTCTCGACTCCGCTCAACCGCGTCGTCGCGATCGACGCCGAGACAGGCACTCAGAAATGGATTTATGATCCGAAAGCCTACGCGGATGGTCCTGTGCCGAATGGCACGGGCTTCGTCCACCGTGGAGTAGCGGCGTGGACCGGGCACGATGGCCGCTTGCGGATTTTCATGAACTCCCGCAATCATTTGATCGTCCTAGATGCGGCGACCGGCAAGCCCGATGCGGCGTTCGGCGACAACGGCGTCATCGACCTCACCAAGCATTTGCTGTTCGAGATCAATCCGAAGCACTACACCAACACGTCGCCGCCGCTTGTGTACAAAGACCTCGTGATCGTAGGCAACGGAGTCGCCGATCGGCTCGTGTACAAAGGCGATCCGCCGGGGGATGTTCGAGCATGGCATGCGAAAACGGGCAAGTTCGCATGGTCGTTCCACACCGTTCCGCAAAAGGGCGAGTACGGCAACGATACCTGGCAGAGTGATGCGTGGAAGGGGATGGGGCACACCAACGTCTGGGCTCCGATGTCGCTCGACGCCGAGCGCGGACTCCTCTATCTGCCCGTCAGCACGCCCAGCAACGACTTCTACGGCGTAAAACGTCCTGGGCAAGGATTGTTTGGAGAATCGCTCGTCTGTCTCGACGCGGCGACCGGCAAGCGGAAGTGGCACTTCCAGATCACGCATCACGGCCTGTGGGACTACGATCCTCCGGGTGCGCCGATTCTGGTCACCATCAACGTCGATGGAAAGAAGATCGACGCCGTTGTGCAACTGACCAAGCAAGGCTTTGCGTTCGTGTTCGATCGCGTCACGGGACATCCTGTGTGGCCGATCGAGGAGCGGCCGGTACCCGCGAGCGACGTTCCCGGAGAACACGCGTGGCCAACGCAACCGTTTCCTTCGAGGCCGCCTGCGTTTGAGGAACAGGGCGTGACGCTTGACGATGCATTGGATTTCACTCCCGAACTGAAGGCCAAGGCGCAGGCGGCTTTGGGGCAATATCGAATCGGTCCGCTCTACACGCCGCCTTCGTTGAACGGCACGATCATGCGGCCCGGCCTCATCGGCGGAGCCAACTGGGGCGGCGGAGCGTTCGATCCGGAGACGGGCATGCTGTACATCCGCTCGACCAATCAGGCGAGCCTCGTCCGCGTCGGGAAGCCTGCATTCAAGGTCGGCGAGGAAGAGGCCGACTTCGCGCGCATCGGTCCGACTGCAGCCGAGTTCGAACATGGATTGCCGCTGTTGAAACCTCCGTACGCGCATCTGACGGCCATCGATCTGAATCATGGCGCAATCGCATGGCGCGTCCCGTTCGGCGACAATCCTCAATTGCGTAAACATCCGGCGCTCGCGGGCGTGACGTTGCCTGAAACACTCGGTGCGGTTGGCAATTGCGGATCCATCGTCACGAAGGGCGGCCTCGTGTTCGTTGGCGGAGGAGACGAGTCGCTCCACGCATTCGATAAGTCGACCGGGAAAGATTTGTGGTCCGCGCCGGTGGGACGCAAGACGACCGGCACTCCGATGACGTACCGCACCGCGAGCGGCAAACAGTTCGTGATCGTCGCAACCGGTGGCGGTAAGGAATCGGTGCTGGTCGCCTTCAGCGTGAACTAGTCGTGACGCAACGTGATCGCCGGATCGACTGATGCTGCGCGCCGCGCGGGCAGCCATGCTGAGGCACCTGCCGTCGCCAGCAGAATGAGGATCGTCGAGAACAACGCGATCGGATCCCCGGGCGCGACTCCATATAGGAGGCTCGTAAGCAGACGTCCGAACGCGATCGCACCGGCGATCCCCAACGTCGCGCCGATCAGCACGACTCGCAGATTTTCACCTAACACCATGCGTGCGATCGACTGTGGCCGCGCACCTAATGCCATCCGGACTCCGATTTCCCGCGTCCGCTGCGAGACGCTGTATGCAGCGACGCCGTAGATTCCGACGCAAGCCAACACGAGCGCGAGCGTGCTGAGTACACTTGCGATCGCCGCGACGAGAATCGTGGCTTGCCGCGCGCGATCAATGATGGCGCTATACGGCTCGGCGGAGGTCATCGACAATCGGCGATCCATCCCGCGTGCCAGCTTGACTGCCATGCCCGCGAGCGCCTGCGCGCTGTCGCCACGATGGAAGCGAACAATCAATTGTGAATCGCGCGTCGGATGGGAAGGAACGAACGCAGCCGGTTCGAGTGACGGTCCAAGCTCGCGCAAGTGAAAGTCGCGGACAACTCCCACGACGATCCGTGTGCCCATTAGCGCCTTTCCCAGCGGGTTTTCATTGGGCCACGCGAGTTTCGCAAGCGTCTCATTCACGATGACCGCGTCGTTCCTGGATTCTTCTGCTTCGTTGAAGGCGCGTCCGGCAACGATCGGGATGCCCATTGTCTCGAAGAAATTCGCACCGCCGGAGTTGAAGTTGAAACTGATCGGCCGGTGCGTCGCCGGCAACTCGGTCGTGACGGTATCATTGCGCTGGCCGAGTGGAACGACTACCGCATAAGTGACGGCTTCGACTCCGGGCAAAGTCCGGATGCGCGCGCTCAATGCGTCGGCTGCACCGGCGGTTTGCGCCTCAGAGACTCCGTTTGAATCGAGATTCGGATTGACCACGATCATCTGCGCGGCCGCAAATCCCGGATCCGCATGCTGCGCCTCATCGAGCGCCCGCACCAGAAGACTGGCACCGCTCAACAGAATCGTGCAAAGGACGATCTGTATAGCCAGGAGAATTTTCCGCGCGCGTCCTGATGCTGTGGCGCGTCCGCCCTCCTGCAAGCCCGCGGATACGCTGTTGCGTGACGCGCTCCACGCCGGAGCGAGACCGAACAGCAATGCGGCCAACAGGCTCACCGCCGCAACAAAAACAACCACGCGCCAGTCGTTTGAAAATGTGAAGTTCAGCGTATTCGTGGCGTTGGTTGCCGACGCGACGGCGCGCATGATGGCGCCCGGAGCCCAGGCGGTCATAAGCGCGGTGAGCGATCCGGCGATGGCACTGAGCACGACAGCTTCGACGACCAATTGACGCAAGATTCGTCCCCGGCTCGCGCCGAGCGACACTCGGACCGAGAACTCCCGCGCTCGCGACACGCCGCGCGCCAACTGCAGATTCGCCACGTTCGCGCAGGCGAGCACGAGGATCAGGAACGACGCGGTCGACACGGCCACGAACGCTGGCGCGGATCCTTCCTTGTTCCTGGGATCAGCGAGCAGCGTGAGGTCCGACAGCAGCACTCTCGCTTTCGTGCGCTTCAAATCCTGGCTGTATTGCGCATCAAGCGCGTTGAGTTCGGCCTGAGCCTGCGTGCGTTCGGCGCCATCCTTCAGACGTCCGACGACTCGTGCGCAGCAATTGTCAGCATTGTCCATCGATGCCGTGCCTGGATGCAGGATGTCCTTCCAGGGCGCCGGAATCCATAGAGTCGGATTCACGGGAACCGGGCCG
>DASXZC010000231.1:0-28077 GCA_036502165.1 Bryobacteraceae bacterium | reverse complement strand
GCCGTGGCCGACGTACAGCCGATCTCCCACACGGCTGACCGCGAAGCCGATCGCATTGCCGCGCGTCCAATCGTTTTCCATCATCCGCACGCGATGCATCTCGCGCAATGCGGCGGTCGAGAGAATCGGCGAGCCCGTGCGGAATTGCAGCGATACGAACTTCGCCATGTCCTCGACGGTGGACGTGATGCCCGTCGCCGAACCCATCGCTTTCGCATCGACGAACGGCATCCGCGCACGGCTTCCATCCGGCATGCGGCGCCCGTAGCCGACCGCGAGATCCGGCACGCGCTTGTCGACGCTCGACGAAGTCATCCCCAGAGGATCGAAGATGTGATGCTGCACATAAGCGGCGTAGGGCTCGCCTGACACTGCCTCGACGACCATGCCCGCGATCGTCAGCGCGAGGTTCGAATATTTCCAGCGCACCTGCGGCGAGTAGATGGCCTGCGTGTGCTCGATGTAAGCGCGGACCTCGGCCGCGTCGGGGAAGTGGAAGTCCGACCAATGCGAGCCGGCCTCGCGCGACAAGCCCGAGCTGTGCGTCAACAATTCTTCGATGGTGATCGGCGGATCGTCAGGCGCAGCCGGTTTGAGCTTGAACCATGGCAGATACTTGATGACGGGATCGTCGAGCCGCACCTTGCCCTGATCGCGCAACTGCATAATCGCCGTCGACGTGAACAGCTTGCTGTGTGACGCCATGCGGAACTTCGTTGCCGGAGTCATCGGCATACGCGTGTCGATGTCCGCGAACCCGAATCCTTTGGCCCAGACGAGATGCTGATCGGACACGACTCCGATGGCGACGCCGGGCAGTTCGCGATACGCGACTTGCGCCTTCAGCCAAGTTTCAAAGATGCGTTCGGCACCCGCCACGTCGGCGGACGGCTGCGCCATCAACAGTGCCGGTGCACAAAGAACGAAGGCCAGCCGCATACTCAGATCTCACGCCGCTTCATACGTTCGGCCAAATATTCGGACGCCCGCATCGATAGCGCCAGGATCGTCAGCGTCGGATTCTGCGAGCCTCCTGACACGAACGAACTGCCATCGGGGACGAACAGATTCTTCACATCATGCACCTGATTGAACGCGTTCAAGACGGACTTCTTCGGATCGCTCCCCATGCGGCATCCGCCCAATTCGTGGATACTCTCGCCGGGCGGCACCATCTCCCAATGCTTCGCGAGGATCTCGAATCCGGCGCCGTGGCAGAGCTCCTCGGCGGTGTTCATCGAATCCTTGCCCATCGCGAATTCGTTGTCGGTGTACTTATGCTCGATATGCAGCGACGGAATTCCCCAGGCGTCCTTCAGCGTCGGCGAAATCTTGCAATGGTTCTCGAACCGCGGCAGCACTTCGCCCATAGTCGTCATCGAGAAGCCCGAGCCGGCGAGTTCCGCCAGATCCTTCATCAAAGCCTCGCCATACGATGGCAGCAGTTGCGGCGATGGCGTACCGCCGCTTCCGAAATCGTACGCATAGCCGCGGATGAACGGCTTCGCGGGGCCGGGCTTCAAATTGCGGAACCTCGGGATGTAGCCGCCGCCACCCATCAGTCCACGCGGAGGTTTGCCGCCTTTCGCTTCGGGAACGATCGCGGTGACGACGTTCTTCACGTAAAACTGATCGAAGATGTAGTGGCCGAGGACGCCGCTCGCGCCGCCCAATCCCGAATTCATGAGGATCCGCTGCGACTCGAGCGTGGACGCTCCAAGCACGACCACACGCGCGCCGACGTGATAGTCGCGCTTCGAGACGCGATCGATGAATGACGCTCCATTCACCAGGCCCGTCGCGCGATCGACCGTCAGTTCGCGGACGATCGAATTCGGAAGGATCGTCAGATTCCCAGTCGCAAGCGCCTCAGGCAATAGACGATTCACTGAGCTCGCAAGCGCGCCTGTCGAACGGCGAGCCTTGGTCGTCGGAACCCCGAGCCGCTTTGCGGAATCGAGGAATCGCCGGACGCTCGTCGGGTCGTGCGAATCATCCGAAATGAACACGCCATCGGGGATCTGCGCGAAGCCTTCCTTGCGGCCGGCGACGCGGAACAGAGGCTCGGCGCGATCGTAATAGGGCGCGAGGTCGGCGTACGAAATCGGCCAGTTCTCACCGAAGCCGTCGTGATCCTTGCCCTTGAATTCGAAGTCGCTCAAGCGCCACGACGCGCGTCCCCACTTCAGAGTCTTGCCGCCGATCATGCGGATCCGCACCCAATAATACGGATCATCCTTCGGATAGCTATATGGATTCTGCGTCTCATCCAACCAGACATTGGCGTCCCACTCGGAGGCTTGCGTGACGTGCGGAAAACGTCCCGGACGTCCGAAGCCGCGATACGGCAGATCATAGACGTTGCGCATCACGCGCTGTCTTTCGAAATCGAGCTGCGGACCTGCGTCGAGCATGAGGCACTTCACGCCGAGCCTCGTCAGTGTGAAGGCTGCCATACCGCCTGAGGCGCCCGATCCGATGATGAGTACTTCGTGATCCTGTTTCATTAGTCGACCGCCAGATAATACGTTCCGGCGCCTCCACGGCGATCTGCGCGCGCATCAATCCATTCGCGTGAATTGAAAGTGGCTTCGAGAATATCCTGCTTCGCCTCGCGCAGGAATTTAGCAAAAGGATCCAGGGGAGCGTGATACGTCCACGGAGCCGACAAAGGCTTCAACAATTGCTCGATCGGCTGGCCGGATCCGATACGCGCCAATCCCTCGCGATACAAGATCTGGCGCGGCTTCGGCGACTGCGATAACAGGAAGTCGAGGAAGGCCGGCACCTGCGCATCGAGCGCGCCCGGCTTTCCATTGAGCGGAGGCAGAATCGCGTTCGCCAGGCGTTCGAGCGCGGCGTATTCGGATTTCGAAAAGAAGACGTGCAGCGGTTCCGCGTTGCCCGTAGGCGATCCGGCGATCTCGAGCTTCGCGAACTCATCGCGTGGCGACGCTTGCGTCTCGGCGGCTTCGTCGGGAGTGACGACGGCGGCAGCAGCGGCGGCGGGCGCTGCCAGCACTGTTTGAATCCATCGGCGGCGTTTCATCAGCTTCAACCTATCACAGGATTGTCACAAAGTGCCCCATGCGCCCACTCCCTGACAGCTTATGAAATCCACTCTGCTCTTGCCTCTCTTGCTGACCCTGCCGCTATGCGCGACGTCGATTAACTTCGACGATCAGGCGACCTCCTCAGGCGCAATCGCGCTTTCGAATCAATACGCCTCGAGCGGCGTGTTGTTCAACGATGTCGAAGTCGCGCAGAACTTCAAGTTCAATATCATTCCGCCGTCCTCGCCGAACTACGCCTCGCCGTTCTGGACCGATCTCAATCCCGGCACCATCAGCTTCGTGGATCCCGCGAACTCAGCGAATAATGCGACTGTCGACTCCGTAAGCTTCACGCTCATCGGCCTGACCACCAACCCCACCACGCCCGGATTCTTCAGCGGCGCCACAGTCGACGCGCTCGACTTGCTCGGCAACGTCATCGTCGGCCAGACCATCGTCATTCCGGCCGAGAGCGTCACAACCGCGAATCAAGTGCTGACCTTCACCGGCAACATCCACGCGCTGCGGTTTACGCACACCGACTCAACGACGGGAACGTTGCCGATCGATGATCTGACGTTCTCAGGACTCAATCCGGTTCCCGAGCCATCCGCCATGGCGCTCATGGGAGCGGGCCTGCTTTTGCTCGGATTGCGCCGCAAAACGCGCCACTAAGCGCGGTCGATCTATACTCGTAGACATGCGACAGTTCCTCGCCGCCGCCTCCATGGCGTACGTGTGTTCGCTTGCCTTCGCGGGCGGCATCCCGAAGTCCGAATTCGCCGAGCGGCGGGCGAAGCTGCAGAAATCGATCGACGGCGTGATGGTTCTGTTCGGCCGCCCCCAAGGCACCGACGAGGTCTTCCGCGAGTTTCAGGATTCGAACTTTCTGTATTTCACCGGCATCGAAGAGGCGGGGGCGATCCTGTTGATCTCCCATAAAGAGGACGTCCTGTTCCTGCCGAAGCGCAACGAGCGTCTCGAGAAGTTCACGGGGCCGAAGGTCGGCCCATCTGATCCTGACGTTCGATCCCGCACCGGATTCGATGATGTCCAACCGATCGAGCGTTTCGAAAGCCGCCTGCAAAAGGCCGCGGAAGACTACTACACGATCTACGCGCTCACCGATCATCCGACCGCCGCGAAGATTCGTAGCATCATGCCGATGCGCACGCTCGCCGATGGGTCGCGCGCAATAGGGAAGCTGCGCATGAAGAAGTCGCAGGCTGAAATCGCGGCCATACAGCATGCGACCGACGTCACCATACAAGCGCAGATGACGGCGTGGAAGCAGTTGCAGCCGGGCGCATATGAATATCAGGCGGGTGCCGCATTCGTCGGATCCCTAATGGAACAAGGCTGCGAACGCGTCGCCTATGCGCCGATTGTGGGATCCGGCCCGAACAGCACGATCCTCCATTACAACGCGAGCACCCGCCGCATGGATCGTGGAGAAACCGTAGTGATGGATGCCGCCGCTGAATGTGGCGGCTACACGAGCGACATCACGCGGACGCTCCCCGTCGGCGGCAAATTCTCTCCGCGCGAGAAGGAAATTTATAACGTCGTGCTCGGCGCTCAGAACGTGGCCATGGCCGCTGCGAAACCTGGCGTAGCGATGACCGAGTTGAACAAGATCGCCCGGAAATATATGGACGATCATGGAGGCTTCGGGAAATATTTCATCCACGGCCTCGGCCATCCGGTCGGCTTGGACGTCCATGATCTGGGCGATTCCGGTCCTCTCGAGCCGGGCGATGTCGTCACCATCGAGCCGGGCATCTACATTCCGGACGAGAGCATCGGCGTGCGGATCGAGGACGTGATCGTGATCACCGAAGACGGCATGAGACTCATGTCCGCGGCGCTGCCCAGGGAGTTAACGGACATTGAACGTGCGATGGCCAAAGACGCGGTGGTCCGCTAAGCAGTTCCGCCAATCGGCGGCGTTGCTTGCCGCCTGTTTGGTGCTTGCACTGTTCGCCGACCTGACTTTCGTCGGACGGCGAATCGACTATAGCGCCTACGACGCGATCTACACGCTGTTCCCTCCGCAGGACTGGAAGCCGCACTCCGCGATCCTCGCGTTCGACGAGGCCGCCTACACGAAATACGGGGGCGCGCGGCAGTTGCGTTCGATGCTTGTAGACGCGCTGAAGGTCTTGGGACACACCCATCCAAAAACCGTCGGCATCGACATCGTGCTGGCCGACGCGATGGATGAATCGACTGACGCGCGACTCGAAGCAGCATTGCGAGATACACCGAACGTCGTGTTGTCCTGCGAACTGCCGCCGCCGGGGACGCAGTGGGAACTGCCGCTCAAGCGGTTCGCGCAGTACGCCAAGGGCGTGGGGCACGTGCATCCGGAAGAGAATCAGAAGGACGGCGTCAGCCGGCGCATTCCCCTTGAAATCGCGGAGGCCGGTCAACATTATTGGGCGCTCGCGCTCGAGGCATTCCGCGTGTCGGTGGGCGCGCCTTATATTATCGAAAGTCCACAGGATCTCGCGGTCGGCAAGACGATCATTCCAGCCGCGCGTTACGACAACGAGCGGATGCTCTGGCTCCGCTACAGAACTGCCGGAGTCGAGCGTCTGTCGCTGGTCGACGCCATCGATCATCCGGAACGGGCCGCGCAACTGTTCGACGGAAAGGTCGTATTCATTGGCGCGACCGCACTTGCGGGCCGCTACGATCAATCCGTGCCGCCCTATGGCGGCGGGTATATTTCCGGCATCGAAGTCCACGCGCAGGCGCTCGAAACATTGGCGGAAGGACGGTTCATTACGAACGCCACCGAACTACCGGTGTTATCGGTATGCCTGTTGATCGCGGTCGCCATCTTCGCCATATTCGCGTACTTCTCCGGATGGACCGCGTATCTGTCGGCGGGCGTGGTCCTCGTATTTGCGCACGTCGTTCCCGTCTGGTATTTCAAGTCGGATTTGTATTTTCCCTATTTCGCCAGCTTCGCAACTGCATGGCTCAGCCTGGTCGCCTCCGCGGGATTTGAATACTTCGTCGTTAGAAAGCAACTCGCGACTTCGCAATCCGAACGTGACCGCTATCAGCAGGCGATCCATTTTGTCGCCCACGAAATGCGGACGCCGTTATCTTCTATCCAAGGCCAGTCGGAGATGATGGGCAAATACGCGCTCCCGGAAGACAAACGCAAGCAGATGGTCGAGTCGATCAATTCCGAATCGAAACGGCTGGGGCGGCTGATTCAGACGTTCCTCGACGTCGAGCGTCTCTCCGACGGGCAGATGCAATTGAAGCGCGAAGCCTTTGAGACTTCCGATATCGTGACAGCGTGCGCCCGGCGTGTGCGTCCACTAGCCGACCGCAAGAAGATCCAGTTGCACATCGACGAGCCGATTGAAGGCAGCCTCAACGGCGATCGGGAGTTGATGGAATATGCGATCTACAATCTGATGACGAATGCCGTAAAATACTCGCCCGGCAATACGCAAGTCTGGGTAGCCGCGCATCAGGAAAACGGCCACGTCAAGGTCTCCGTTAAAGACCAGGGAATCGGTATGGATGAACAGGAGCAGAAAAAAGTCTTCCAAAAGTTTTATCGTACAAAGAGAGCTGAAAATTCAGGTGAAGCGGGAACCGGCATCGGTTTGTCGATCGTGGATCAGATTGTCACCCACCACGGAGGCAAAATGGAATTGACCAGTGCGCCCGGCAAAGGATCGTGTTTCACGATCATTCTTCCGGCGCGCAAGCCTGCGCCGGTTTAGCGAGTTCCGGGTGGAAAGAGGTTCGGTATCAGTACCCAAAAGCTGTTGATCGTGGAAGACGATGATACCTGGCGCGACACGCTCGAGACGTTCCTCAAATTGAACGGATATGAGGTGGATTCAGCCGGCGGCACGCGCGAGGCGGGCGACCGGTTGCGCGCGGAACGCTACAACATCGTCATCTCGGACATCTATATCGACGAGAAGACGGGCATCGAAGTCCTCGAAGCCGCGCGCCGTGAAAATCCAGAGTGCGCGGTAATCCTCATGAGCGGCCGCGGCAGTATGGAAACCGTGAGTGCCGGCTTCTCAGGCGGCGCAGTCGAATATCTCGCCAAGCCGTTCGAGCTCGATGATCTGCTTGCCGCAGTGAAGCGATCCGAAGCGCAGATCAATCCCCCGAATGATGACGAAGAGACTGACGTCGACGACCTGCCCGAGACCGAGATGGTCGGCAGTTCGCAGAAGATGGTCGAGATTTATAAGACGATCGCGAAGGTCGCTCCGACGGATGCGACCGTGTTGATCGAAGGCGAGACCGGCTCGGGCAAAGAACTGATCGCGCGCATGGTTCACAAGCAAAGCCGCCGCGCGGCGCATCCGTTCGTCGCCGTCGATTGCGGATCGATTCCGCCCAGTCTGCTCGAGAGCGAGTTATTCGGAACGCTCAAGGGCGCCTACACCGGAGCCGATCGCGACCGCGCCGGCGTATTCGAAGCCGCGCACAATGGCACAGTGTTCCTCGACGAAATCGGCGACATCGAGCACGGCTTTCAACTGAAGCTTTTGCGCTTCCTGCAGGAGCGCGAGATTCGTCCGCTGGGTGCTGCGAAAGCCAAATTCATCAACGTCCGCGTGGTCGCCGCGACTAACAAGGACATCCCGAAGCTGGTCGAGGAAGGCAAATTCCGCGAGGATCTGTGGTTCCGCTTGAACGTCGTGCGCATCCAGATGCCGCCTCTATGCGAGCGGCAGGGCGACATCCGTCTGCTCGCGCATTATTTCCTCAAGCGCTACAACGGCCGGTATCACACCGAGGCTCGCCTCACGGAATCGGGCGAGCGCGCGCTCAACGATTACAGTTGGCCCGGAAACGTGCGCCAGTTGCAGCACATGATCGAGCGTATGAGCATCCTCGCCCACGGCGGCCGCATCGACGAATCGGCAGTGAAGGACGCCATCGCGCAAATGGATTCCCGCGACGCCGGCGGTGACACGCTCGCCGACACGGAAGCCGAACAGATCCGCCGCGTGATGGCCGCGACCGGCGGCAACAAGAGCCGCGCCGCGAAGATCCTGGGGATCGAGCGGAAGACGCTGTACCGGAAGCTCGACAAGATGGGGCTCTAAGCGGCGTCACTAAATCCGCGCGAACGCCACATCACGTCAGACGGAGTCCTATGCCAAGTCCACATAGTTCGAAACTCGCCGGCGCCGTTGCGCTCGCAGCGATTCTGATTGCTTCCGGATGCGACGCCGTCCTCACGACCGCGCAACTGCCCGAGGTCAAGGAGGATCGCATTCTCGGCCAGTGGAAGGACCTCGGCACTCCCGGATCAAAGCCGGAACCCGATCCGCTGCTGATCAAGTTCGATCAGGGACAATACTGGGCCGGCTCAGCGGATGACTTCGCCAAAGGGAAAGCGTCGGCCTTCATCCTCGCGCGCGTAGGCAGCACGCTCATCGCGCAATCCGCGAGCAAGCAGTGCGACGAGTTCGGAGTGGAAAAAGGAAAGCCCTGCTTCAGTCTGAACCGCATCCAGTTGATGGGCGACAAGATGTCCTGGTACGACTTCGATTCGGCGCAAATGGCCAAGGACAGCATCAGCGGAGCGCTGAACGTCGCGCACACGCTACACCGCGAGCGCAGGCAGAGTGGCACGTTCGAGAATGCGATGCTGATCCCCGTCGACGCGCCCGCGCTACAGCAATTCCTCACATCGTACGTCACCCATCGCGGAGTCTTCCACCTGACCGGCCGGCTCGAGCGCGTACACTGAGCGGATCATCGCATCCGAATCGAGACGTCCTTCACGATGATCCCCAACGCGCGTTTGTCGACGAGCGTCGGAGCCTGCACCTTGTCCAATGAGAAATCAATGCGAGTGCCGCCGCCTTCGAGCCAGCCCTTCTCGAGCGCCCTTGAGTATGTAAACGGCCCATCGTGTTCATAGCGCTCCGGCTTCAAGGTATGCGTTCCGACGCGAGCCGAGAGCGTAAGCGGCCCGAGCTTCCGAGTCAATCCATCCGGCAAGTAGAGATTCAATTCGAGCCAAGGCACTCCGCCGATCGCGGAGGGCGCGGCCAGCATCACGAAGAAGTTCTGTTGCGTCCAACGCCATGCGCCGTTCTCGATTTTGTGGAAGCCGCCAATCGAGGACTCTGACGCCGGGTCGCCCATCGAGATCGACCCCACTCCGCGCTGCTCGACCGCTGCTGCGGACTGCACCGAGTTCGGCTCAACATCGAAAATCTCCGCGTATGTCACTCCGGACTTCTGCGCCACCGTGAGATTCTGACGCACGACCGGCCGCTCCGCCGCTAAAGCCTGCATGAAGTAAGTGCCCGTCGGCGGCTCGTGCCGATTCTCCGCGCCGGCTGCGACGAAGACTCCGCCGAAGCGAATCTCGTCCTTCCACGAACGTCCCAGTCCGCTCTGTTGCGGCGTTGCGCCCCAGAAGATTTCGCGGCTCTGGATGCGGCCGTCGCTCAGTACGTAGAGGTTATCCTGCAATCCCCAGTCGACAATTTTGATGAGCTGGTTCGGATAGTTCCGCTCGATGTCGCCCGTCAACTGCGTCACGGAATTCGACCACATCCCCACTCCACCCGTCTCGTGGAGTCCGCGGACGGCCAGCACCTGCCAGTACAAGCACACGCCGAGATACACCGCGCCCGCCCCGATGCAGGCGATCCGCAAGCGGGGATAGCGCCCGGCGACCAACGCCGCAGCCAGCACCACGACCAGCACCGCGAACGGCAGCACGACGATCAGGTGATGCTCCGCCAGTTGCAGCGGCGTCGCGAAGAGGATCGCTGTCAGCACCAGGAAACACAAGGATGCAAACCGCGCGAACGGCTTCGAGAAGCAGACGACGCACGCGACCAGCACGATCGAGAGCGGCACCCATCGCATCAGGTCGCCCATTTCGACGCTGCCCCACATCGCCCGATGCTCGCGATCGCACACCAGCGTTTCCGCAAACAGCACCAGTCTCAAAAACAGCCGTTCCCCCATCGGACTCGGATCCATCAATCCGCCCACCGCCTGCCACGTCGCAAATCCTGACTTGATCTGATAAACGAGGAACGGAAGCCCTCCGGCGATCCCACCCGCGGCGGCAGCGATCCAGTGCATCAATGGGCGCTTGAGGATCAGGCCCCGGTAGACCAGCACCGCGGCCACCGCCATGGCCGCGAGTGTCCACAGCAGATTCGCACGCGTCCAGATGGCGAACCCCGCCGCAAAGCCGACGAGGAACGCCTCAACGGTGCTTCCTCCGCGCGTCGAGCTCAGGTATCGCGCGAGCGCCGCGAACAATAGTCCCAGCCCCGCCATCATCCCTGCGAGCGCGTTGTTGTCGAACACCGTCATGTCGACATATGCCGGATTGATTGCCAGCGCGAGCCCCACTCCCCACGCCACCCACTCACCCGCCATCACTGTCGCGAATCGCATGAGGCCCCAGATCCCGATCGAGCCGAGCAACAGCGAAAGTACACGAATCGCGACGACACTCGGACCTACCGCCGCAAAAATAGGAACGGCCAAATATTCCTTAATTGCCCCGACATAAGGAATCTCGGCCATCAAAGGAAGACATCGGCCAAGCGCACACGCCCACGTATGTTCAGAGTGCGGCAGCGGAAAATCTGCCGGAGAATGCCGCATGTGGACCGCTCCCGCGACCAGCAGCGCTTCGTCGTATTGCAGCCCCGGGCGCTGGGCGATCTGCACCCCGCCGAGAATGAAATACAACAGGATCACCGCCCCTGGGAGCCAGCGGCCGGACATGTTCGTCTCCTATCGCGCGATGCTCAGCCGGAAAGCCTGCTTCGCCCTGCCCGTCGACTCGTCCACTTCGACGATGACCGAGTGCAGCTCGACTCCGGCGCGCGCAGCTTCCATCTTAACCGGCATCGCGGTCCGGAACTTCTGCAGCACCAGTTCTTTGTCGACGCCGATCACCGAATCATAAGGACCCGTCATCCCGCAATCCGTCTGGTAAGCCGTACCCCCAGAGAGGATCCGTGTATCAGCCGTTGGGATATGCGTGTGAGTTCCCACGACGGCCGATACGCGGCCGTTCAGGTGCCATCCCATGGCGACCTTCTCACTGGTCAGCTCGGCGTGAAAATCGACGAATCGCACCCGGACATCGCCCGGAAGGGCTTCGATGAGCTGGTCGGATTTCTGAAAAGGACAATCGATCGGCACCATCGACGACCGGCCCTGCAGATTCATCACCGCGCAGCGGACGCCGTTGCGCGCCTCGACAGTCACGACTCCGGCACCGGGCCCGGAGGGATAATTTGCCGGCCGCAAAAGCCTGGGATGCCGCGCAATGTATTCGTAAATCTCGCGTTTATCCCAAATATGATTGCCGGAGGTAATGACGTCGACGCCGTAGCCGAAGAGTTCATCAGCGATCTGCGGCGTGATTCCAAAGCCACCGGCCGAGTTTTCGCCGTTGGCAACGACCAGTTGGATGGCGTGGTCCGAGATGATCCGCTTCAGATTCTCGGCGACGATGCCGCGTCCGGAGGACGCGAATATGTCCCCGATGAAGATTAAATTCATGGAAATTGACGATTCGAGCCAGTGCTCACGAAGGGCGAGAGTGCTAGTGGAAGGAGCGCACCACTTCGCCGTGACAACGCTTCAGTCATTGACCCCGAAGAAAACAGGGGGGAACCCTCCGGATGCCATTAGGCTTCTCCTTGGCACGCTTCCCGGAAGAAGCGCCGGAGCCTGCTCACCGGCACGCTATCGAGTCAGGTTCCATGACGATTGACATCGGATCAATTTTTATGAAGCACCACCTGCGTCGCAGGAACGCTCCTTCCCGATGATCATAACAGAAAAGATGCGGATTCCACCTGGGCAATTTAGCGGAGAACAAGGACTGCGGTGTTTCCCCTATATAAATCCCCAACGATGCCGCCGATGGCTTGCGTAGGACAAACTTTGGCTCAGTACCAGAAGCACCACACTCTTATGAAACGCGATCTACCATCAGTAATTTTCTTCACACTGTTGACGCTGGTTCCGTTCGGCGGCAACCTGAAGGGCCAAACCAACCCTACTATCAGTAGCGTACAGGTTCACTCGAATCCGACCGGGGCGCAGTTCCTCGTGGATGGTTATCCCTACATTGGCGCCCAGACCTTCCTGTGGCCCGCCGGCAGCAAACATACCCTCGAATTTCCTCTGTCTTTTCAAGCAGATGGAACGAACGCTCCATACCAGCAGACGCTCGACGGCTCGACCCGTTATTCCAGTCCGACGTGGGTTTTGTCGAACGGGGTCTCCCCGACATCCGGCACCAGCGTAACTGTGGTCGCCGATCCGACCATCTCATCGATCATCCTGAACGTGAGCGTCTCTTACAAAGTCAATCTCCATTTTTCCAGCTTTCCGGTGCTCGCGCCTGGCAACTGTACGGTCGGCACCACTCCGCAGGACGCATTGCGCCCGGGCGTAGTGGTCGTTGCCGGAACATGCTATGGCTCGGATGCGGACGTCTGGATGGCTAAAGGCGCGCTGGCGGTTCTGGCCTATCCGTTCCCAGGTTGGGCCTTCGTCGGATGGTCGACGAACGGTGGGCCGCCCATCAGCTATTCCGGATCCGTGACCATCAATGGCCCGACCGGCTTGCAGGCGCAGTTCGTCCTCGCGAAACGCGTTACGTTCCGCACCAATCCCGCGGGCTTCACGCTCTTGATCGACCGCACGACCACACCGACGCTCCCCGCTTACGCGCTGCCGTACACTCCGGCCTCGATGTGCCCCTTCAACCTGCAACTGCCGCCGAATCCGCCGGTTACGATCCCGGCGCTGTGCTACGGCGACTTCGATTTCATTCCCGGCTCCTCGCATACGATCGGTGGCGCGTCGCCTCAATACGACACGTCCGGAACGATGTTTATCCTCGATTCGTTCAGCAACGGCCTACAACCGAATTCCGTGTACGTGGCCGGTACCGACACTCAAAACGCTGACCTGATCACTGGAAATTTCACTCCGGGAATCTCGGCGAGCTTCCTGACGAATCCCGGCGGACTGCAAATCTCAATCGATGGGCGATCGAATTGGATCACCTATAACTTCGCCTGGGGTACGGGAACCAGTCATACGATTTCCGCCGCCGATCAGACGGACAAGAACGGCCGGCTTTGGAAGTTCCAGAACTGGTCGAACGGCGGCACCGCGACCCAGACGTTCACCATGGACGGCCCGATCCGCTGGACGGCCAACTATGCCGTGACGCCCCAAGTGATTCTCCAGTCGAATCCCCCGGGAGTATCGCTGCAGGTGGATGGCGCCGCTTGCGTAACTCCGTGCACCTTGAATCGCCCGGCAGGGTCGATTTCGACCGTGGTCGCACCGACGACGCTGCCGATCTCCGACACCGCGCGATCCGCGTTCGCCGGATGGTCCGACGGCGGGGCCGCTAACCGGACGATCTCGTTCACAGCCGATCAACAGATCCTCGTGCTGAACTATCAGACCCAGTTCATGTTGCAGGCCGCCGGCAACCCGGCCCAGGGCTCGAGCTTCAGCTACAATCCGCCCTCCCCGGATGGATTCTTCAACCAGAACACGCCCGTGACAGTGACGGCTCAAGTGAAGGGCGGCTACCAGTTCGTGCGATGGGACGGGGACCTCTCCGGCACCTATAACCAGGGAACTGTCATGATGGCCGCGCCCAAGGCTGTTGTCGCGCTTTTGAACAAGGTACCCTTCGTCGCCCCCGCCGGCATCGGCAACGCGGCCGGTCCGACGCCTGATGGCACGGTTGCCCCCGGATCCCTGATCGCCATTTCCGGTGAAAGTCTCGCACCGGCGTTTGAGGCCGGACGCACCAATCCGCTCGCGCAGGCGATCGGCGATTCGACGGTGACGGTCAACAACAACATGCTGCCGCTCATCTTCATCGCTCCCGAGGAGATCCGCGCGCAGATGTTCTCGACGCTCACCGACGGCGATTACTCACTTACAGTTCACACGACCGGTCAGCCGGACGTCACAGGACAATTCACGGTCGCGCGCAACTCGCCCGGCCTGTTCCCTGCCCGCGTTCAAGATCCCGCCGCGACGATACCCGCCGCCTGGGCGCTCCACGCGGATGGAACGGAAATTAATGCGGGCTCCCCGGCGATCCAAGGGGAACAGGTCACGTTGTACGGCACCGGCTTCGGCCCGGTGAGCGGCATGACGTTCGACGCCTTCCCGGCGAGCGCGGACATGCCGATGATCGACCCCGTGCAAGTGCAGGCGGCGGATCTTAACTTCGCGCCGGACTGGGCCGGTATCCCGACGGGAAAGACCGGGCTGATGGCTGTGAAATTCACCATCACGTCCGACTTCCCTACTGCCACTTCAGTCAACGTCTCAATCGTGGTCAACGGACACACGAGCAATCAGGTCACTCTGCCACTGCAATAAAGGCGGAGGAAGTGCAACAACCGCAGCGGCGCGTGTCTCACAGGAATTCCTCGAGATCGCGCCGCTCTGCTATTGACTTGACATGCCTTCCGGGAAGGATCAAGATTGAACCTGTAGGGAGGGTCGCTTCATGGCTCTGAGTGGATTTCGATTTGCTGCATTCAGCGTTGCGGGAATTCTGTGCTGCCTGCCACTGGCCGCTCAGAACATCATCTCCGCGAAGTCGGGGTTGATTCACTACACCGAAGGGGACGTCAAAATCGGCGACCAGTCGGCTTCGCCTAATAATGGCACCTTTCAATCCTTGGCCGTCGGCCAGGAACTCTCGACCACAGAAGGCCGCGCGGAAATGCTGCTCGCGCCCGGCCAGTTCCTGCGCCTGAACGAAAACTCCGCGGTCAAAATGGTCTCGAACAAGCTCGATGCGACGCGCCTCGAAATCGAGCGCGGATCGGCGCTCGTCGAAGTCATCGACATGGCCAGAAATGCTCCGATCACGATCGCCCTTGGCTCGAATGTGGTGGAACTCCGCAAGGACGGACTGTACCGGATCGATGCGGACCCCTCCCGTCTTCGGGTTTATGACGGCGAAGCGGTCGCCTCCGGCAACGGTCAGAATCTCACCGTGAAAAAGGACCAGGAAGTCACGCTCGGCGCAGTATATGCTGAGAGCCATTTCGACGCTTCCTCGGGCGACGAGTTCTCCCGCTGGGCCCAACGGCGCGCCGGCTACGTGGCAACAGCGAACGTTTCCGCGGCCCGTGATTCCGCCCTGAGCGGCGACGATCCCCGCCACAACAATTGGTCATACAACTCCTGGTATGGCATGTACACTTATCTCCCGAATAACAGGATGTACATGAGCCCGTTCGGATTCTATTACTTCTCACCCGACATGGCTTACAACGATATGTTCTGGCCCTATCTCGGTGGCGGCTACGGATTCTACGGATCCGGTTTTGGATACGGGTATGGCTCAGGACTCTACACCAGTTGCTTCTACGGCTGCGGATACGGCCTCGGCTATGGCTACGGGTATCCCTCCTATGGCGGTGGTGGTGGCGGCGCGATTGGCTCCCCCTTGAATCCCCGGCGCGGAGTTCCTCCCTCTCGCCCGGTTGGTAACCCCGGCGGCCCCGTCAATTCCCGCGGGATGTTGCCCACTCCGTCGATCTACCGCGGCGGCGCGACGGCCGGTCCCGTCCGAGGTACCGGCGAATACGGCAATCGCGGATTCTCAAATGGCCCCGGATTCTCGAACGGCGGCGGTGGCGGATTCTCCCGCGCGTCCGGAGGCTCGGCTTCCGTAAGCGCCGCGCCCGTGCAGACGGGCCCTCCAGCCGCGGCACGCAGCGCTGGCCGAGTCGGAAAGTAGACGTACACTTTTAGACATGGACATCCTGCAGCAGCTCGGCACTGCACTGGGCATAGGACTGCTATCCGGCATTCGCTTATACCTGACGATCCTCGGTGTGGGCGCTGCCATCCGTTTCCACTGGGTCGTTCTCGAACAAAGCCAGAGCGGACTCGCGATCCTCGCCGACTGGCGCGTCATGACCGTCGCCGCGATCGCCTGCGCCATTGAGTTCGTCGCCGACAAGGTCCCCTGGGTCGACAGCGTTTGGGACTCGATCCACACCTTCATCCGCCCCATCGGCGCCGCGATCATAGGCGCTCGGGCCTTCATGCACACCGACCCCGCCACGCAGGCGATCCTCGCGATTCTCTGTGGCGGCCTCGCTCTCTCCGGACACTCCGCCAAGGCCGCGACTCGCCTGGCCGTGAACCATGCCCCGGAGCCTTTCACTAATGTGGCGCTCAGCCTGGCAGGCGACGCGGCCGTACCCGTCGCAACCTGGACCGCCTTCCATTTTCCTCTGCTCACGCTCGCCTTCGTGATCGTGTTCGCCCTGTTCTTCGGATGGATCGCGCCTAAAATCTTCCGTGCGATCCGCCTCGAAATGGCGGCATTGCGAGCGGCTTTCGCCCGCTGGTTCGGCGGATCCGATTCCGGCGATCCCCCTCAGTTGAGTACTGCCGGCATCCGGTTGCCCGCCGAATTCGCCGCAGCGATGCGCCCGCTGCCGGACGCGGTAGTTGCCGATCTCCGCAGCCGCTCCGGATCAGTGCCGCAATTCGGCATGGGGATCCGCGCCGCCGCAACCAAGACCGTGCCCGCCATGAACCATTCACTCGGTTACGTATGCGTCACCGGCGACCGAATCGCCTTCGTCACGCGCCGTCTATTGAGCGGAAAACTATGGAGCGCCCCCCTCTCCGATTTACGCGGAGCATCCTGGGCCCGCGGAATTTTCCTCGACAAGCTGACACTCGAGACGTCGGATGGTGAAGTACGCTTTGACGTCCTCAAAGCCGCTCCCCGGTCGAACGCCTCCGCCGCGATGGCAGCCGCCTCCGGCCACTAGTGCGTCCGCCAGGTCGATGAGCCGCCTGCGCTCTCGAGATATCTCGTATCGTCTGCCTGACCACAAGTCGCATGCACCCAGGGGGATGTGCCGTCATCGCGCAGGAATCATACCTCGCCGCAGGCCAGTGACGCTCGGTCTGATAAGCACTTGGTCGAGGGGATCTCGTCCGGATCATCAGCCGCCTCCATGGATCGCCTACATCTGATGGGGCGTGCCTCTCCGGTCGAGCCCGCTCCTGCGATCGCGCCCTCGAGCCACTGTTGCTCATCCACACCTTGTCGCGGGGAGTACCTCTCGAGACATTCAGTATCGTCTGCCCGCCACCACAAGTCGCATACATCCCTTGGAACGCGCAGGAATCGTACCTCGCCGCAAGGCCAGCGACCTCGGTCTGATCAATCGCTGGTCGAGATCGTCCACAGTTGTTGGATATCATCCGGATACGACTCGCGGTGGCGGGCAGGCTGCTGCCATCGCGGCGGCGGCGCTCGAGCGGGGAACGGGTTTGACTGAATCAATGCGGACCTAGCCTTCGGGCGTTTGAGCGTCAGCTAGCTAGTCGAGTTGTCGAGATCTGCGGCGACAATCAGGTATTCCATAAGTTGTGGGACGTGGGGCCAGCGGTATCAGATCGTAACTCCCCAACAATGTAGGCGACGCTTGGGAGTGGACGGGAGATCTGATAACAATCCGCACTTGGATCCGGCCTCCGTATGAAATACACGATTTATGGATGACGCACTGATGCCGAGGCTGCGCTTCTGCCATCTCGGCGGCGGCGTTTGAACGGGGAGCGGATTTGAGGACGTCAAGCGGACTTCCCCGTCCGGCGTCTCAAGCGTTAGTTAGGTAGTCGAGCTGTCGAGATCTGCGATGACGATCAGGTATTCCGGCTTGGGCGAGCAGTGGCGCGTGACTAGGTAGAGATAGGCTAGAGAGTGCTTCGAGCACAGCATCAAGCGATGGAGTTATTCCATTAACTGTGTACAACCCCGACCAGCGCGGCGATACTCCTGCGAAATGCCATCGTCAGGATCCTCTTCAGCGGCCAACTGTGGAGCGCTCCGCGCTCCGACCTCCGCATCGCAAATCGGCGCGCAGGAATGTTCCTCGACAAACTGAATGTCCGGCTAATGCGTCATCGAGTAAATCGTGTAGTTCACACCCAACCGGATCCCCAACGCAGAGTACTTCTCGGGATATCCCGGATCATCCGCCCACTCCCACGAATCACCTACATCGCTGTTGAAGTACATCGCGACCATGAGGCGTCCCTTGTCATCGAAAATCCCCAGCCAGTGCGGGACATCTCCATCATCCCGATAGGTCGTACCTCGCCGCAGGGCCCACTGCCCTGGGATCTGGTAACGGTTGTCGAGGTCGTACACCGTGTGGAATACCTGATCGTCATCGCGGATGTCGACAATCTGACGATCCGGAAACACCATGCGCATGCTCTCATTGAACCGCTCGTATTCGCGACTCCCCCAAAAATCATCGAGGAGTAGGAAACCACCGCGCAAGAGATAGTCCCGCAGCTTCGCAGCCATCGCCGGCGTCAATTTCCAATCGCCCATCTCACCGGCGCATAGCCACGGCCAGTTGTAGACATCATCCCCTTCTTCGAGGTTGACCGGCTGTTCGATCGACCGCGCGTCGATTCGCGTCAGCCTCCGCAGCGCCGCTGCGAAATGGCGATCAGCCCGGGGATAGTCCTGGCTCCAACTCGTACCGCCCTCGCGCCACTCCGGAGCCCCACCCCGCCATCCCCATCTCGCAAACCGCGCATTCGGATGTTGCGGATACATAAGGCGCGCGAACACCCATTCGTCCTTGTTCTGCCAATCGGCCGGCAGGGCTACGTCGTCGTAAGGTTCGAGGCTTGCGAATTGGCGGAACGGCATCTGGAACGCGGCTAATCCGCAGACCAAACACAATGCGAGCAGAGCGCCCGCGACACGGCGCCAGGGGGGATGCAAGCGGTTGCGAGTATTCATGCCTGCTTGCCCCTGAGCATAGCACTGTTAGCAACTCGACGCGTCAAAAGGATTGCAAAACATTCGATGCAGCGGGAGCCCCGGAGGGTCGGCCAAAAATCGATTGCTCGGTAAAATTGTAACTTATCGAGTGGTGAATGAATCTACATCTGCAGAAGGCGATTGCATAGACGTCGTCTCAGAAATTCATACATGTCGCAGCATATAGGAGGACAAATGACCAACGCACACTGGCAACATCCCCTTCACAATGATAGTCTTGCCAAACAAGTTTTTCATTCGTTAAAAGAAGCGGTATTTACGGGCGAACTCCAACCAGGGGAGCCGATCCGGGAAATGCATGTCGCTCGATCCATGCAGGTGAGCCAGGCCACAGTTCGTGAGGCTTTGGTTCAGTTGCAGCAGACCGGGCTTGTCGTCAGGGAACCCAACCGCCGGACCACCGTCTCGGCGTTCAGCCGTGAGGAGATCCACGACCGGCTGCAGATGCGTATTGCGCTCGAAGAGCTGGCGGCTATCGAAGCCTCCCACCGCTTGAGCACCGACGACATTCACGAGCTGGAGCGGATGGCATCGGTAATCGATCGCAAGATTGAAGCTGAGAACTTCGCCGAGCACGTGACCGGCGATATCGATTTCCATCACTACATTTGGGCACGTTGCGGCAACGCGATCCTCATGCAAACACTTGAGAACACGACCGCTCCGTTGTTCGCTTTTATGAGCGTTCTAACCAAGACCGGATTAGTTGACCTCGAAACGATGAAGCCGCATCAGCGGATCGTCGACGCCCTTGTCAGCCGCGATCCTGAGCGCATCCGCCAGGAGATCAAGCTTCACATGGAGGCGTCTTACGAGGGTTTCCTGAAGACTGGATTGCCGAGCCTCGACGCTCTGGTGCACTCCGCGCATTCGCCTGCGAATGGAACGAACGGTACGAACGGAACCAGCACGACGGCGAATGGCGTTTCGCACGCCGCCGCGTCATAGGTTCGCCCGGACGGTTCGAAGTCAGTCCTGAAGATCAGTGAGGTGGCCGCGATCAACCAGAACGCGGCCCTCGGTCTCCACTGTGGCGTCCGGAAAGAAGAACCAGCGGCGTTCGCCCCCCGTGCGGACGTTCCCGCCGAGTTCCTGATTGTCCCCCAGGCTCATCCGCACCATCCCCGATCCGTAAGCGAAGTACGGCAGCACCGGCGAGTCCGCCGATTGCGTTAACTTCGGATTGAACCCCAGTCCGAACTCGCGGAAGCTCCGGTCGCCGATGTTCGACGTAAAGATCGCGGCGCGCGCCGCGGCTTCGTTCGCCTCCGCCGTCACTTCCACAACTTTCCCGGCGGCAATTCGTAGACGTAGCATCCGCGTCTTCTGATCTCCAAACCGTCCTTCGGGAATTACGATCACTCCATTCGCCGTCTCCTCTAGCGGAGCCACCCGCAACACTCCCGCCGGCAATTCGATCTCCCGATCGACCTGCACTTTCGCTGCCGACATGCGCGCGGCCGAAGCATCGCCGTCCTGTTGATTGAACGGACGCGTCGCGCCGATTCGAAAGACGATGTCCGTCCCGGCCGGCGTGCGCACTCGCACCGTTCCCTTCCTCAATTCCGCAGCCGCCTTCGATTGCGCCGCCGACAATCGCGCATAGTCGATGTCGAGCGCATCGGCATACAACTTATCGAAGCGGATCTGATGCACCGCGGGGAGTCCATCGGCCAACACCGTGCCGCCGTTCCAATGGAAATGGATCTCTCGCCGCACTCCGCCCAGCTTCAACCACTCGACCAGTTGCGCGGCTTCGTTGTCGGTCATATCACGCGCATCCGTGCGAAACGGCATCCACAAGTAGACGTTCGCGTCTTTCAACGCGAGACGAAGCTTCGCCGTGGCCAGCTCCCGATCACCCGCGGAGGCTTGCATCGGAATGTAAGGCAGCGTCGCGGTGAGATGCGCCCCCGCCTGCTCGACTGCTTTCTTCAATGGTTCCGTCAGGTCCGCCATGTATCCGGGATCGACGCGGATGATCACGTGATCCTCAGCGCGCAATTTCAGTTGACCTGTGATCCGCGCGGCAACTTTGACAGGATCGTACGGAGGCGCCGTCCGCTCGAACGTACGTCCCAGAAAATCGAGCGACGCGACGGCCGCGGCTTCATCGAGATGGAACGTCACGAGCGAATCGAGCGCGGAAAACGTATCGTAGTGGAAATGTTCGAGCGCCGGACGCGAGCCGTTCCAGTCGATGAACAACTTCCCTTCCTCATCGATCACATGCGCCGTGCCGTACGCCGAATCCTTGTACCAACCCGCATAGGACTCGAGCGCAAGTGATGGATTCGTGCCCGTCTTCCGCATCTTCTCTCGTTCCGCGCGCGCAGCAACACCGGCCGCTTCCGCAGCCGCTCCGCGAGCCATCAGGAACGCATTCCAATCCTTGAATTTCGCGCCGAACATCGAATCCAGAATCGACCAGCGCAACGCCTCCGGCATATTGTCATCGCCCAGATTCGCGAGCACAATGACGCCGACATGCTCATTCGGCAGCATCGAGAAATTCGCGCGGAATCCATCGATCGCGCCGCCATGATTGACGACGTGATGCCCGCGATAGTCCTGCAGGAACCATCCGAGCCCATACGCCATCTGATTGGTTTCGTCTGTGAAGTTGCGGCCCCATTCCTCAGGACGCATCGCCATTTGCGGCGTATGCATCTCGCGCATGTTCTTCGAAGAGATGAGCCGCTTGCCACCCGGCGCCACGCCATCGTTCATCTGCAAACGCAGCCAAGTCGAGAGATCCTCGACGTTCGAGTTGATCGCGCCGGCAGGTCCGATGTCGTCGAGATTGCGCCATGCGGTAGTCTGCACCTTGCCCTCGCGTTTGACATGCGGAGTCGCGCGATCCGCAGTCGCGGGGATGTCCCACGTCGTCAAACTCGTCGACCGCATCTCGAGCGGATCGAGGATCCTGTGCCGCACGAGCTCCTCCCAACTCGAGTGTCCCGCCGATCCCGCAACCTGCCCCGCCGCGAGGAACATCATGTTCTGGTATTGCCACGCGGAGCGGAACGGCTCCGTCAACGGCACTCGTCCGATCGCATGCAGAATCTCCGCGCGGCTCATCGGCGAGCCATACCACAGCACGTCGTTGCGGCTGAGCCCCGTGCGATGCGTCACCAGATCGCGGATCGTCACCAGTTCATTCGCAGCCGGATCGGCGAGTTGGAAATCCGGCAAATACTTACGCACCGGATCGTCCCACGCGAGACGCCCTTCATCGTTGAGCATCGCCAGCACAGCCGTCGTGAAGGCCTTGGTCGTCGAGCCAATCGCGAACACCGTCTTCGTCGTCACGCGATCGGGCTTGCCGAGTTCCTTGACTCCATAGCCCTTCGCATACACGACGCGATTGCCTTCGATGATCGCAATCGCGCAGCCCGGCGCGTGCCAGGCTTGCAACGCGGCCTCCGCAAGCGAATCGATCTTCGCAGTGTTGAGAGTCTGTGCGAACGCCGCCGTCGACAACAGCAGTGTCGCAGCAGCGATTCGCAAAAAGGATCCGAAGGTTGAATGGGCAAACATGGGAAGTTGTCCGCCCATTCTATCGTTGCCGGCTAAGCGCGTACGAATTCGTACCGCTCAATGGTCGCCGCCACAGCTTCGGTTTCGCCGCGCCGCACGACTTTACCGAGACAGTGCAACTGCACTGGTTTCTTGACGCCCGCCCCGGGGGCGAGTGTCAACACGTATTCGATTGGGGCTCCGACTTCGATCTCGATGCCGCTCTTGAACAGGACGCCAGTCGAGCTGATGTTGGAGGTTTCAGAAGGCTGTTCGACGGGCAGTCCGCCGCAGCGAAGAAGAGTCATCGGGAGCTTCAAATTGAAGCGTTGAGATTTACGCGAGTCGTTCACCACACTGTTGAATGTATAGCCAAAAGGAACTACGGTCAATACTTTGGCTGTGAGAAAAGTACTAAGTATGTACAGTACTTTGCGCAACGCCCTCTTGACTTCGCGCGCTATTAGAATCACAATGTGATTGTTATGCTCGGCGAGTTCGAATATCTTCTCATCACCGCCGCCGTCCGCCTTGCCGACGAAGCTTACGGCGCATCGATCCGCCAGGAAATCGAGTCGACCACCGGGCGCCGCTGCTCATTAGGCGCGCTCTATACGACCCTCGACCGCCTCGAAGCGAAGGGTCTCTTGACCACGTGGATGGGCGAACCAACTCCCCAGCGCGGTGGACGTTCGAAGCGCATGGTCAAGGTCACAGCAGCGGGAATCCGCGCCGCAACGGCCTTCTACAACGCGATCCGCCAAGTAAGCCGCGGAGTCAAGTGGGAGGCGAAAGCATGATCGCGCGTCTGATCCAGTTGTTCGCAAGCACGCTCGACCGGCAAGAACGCGAAGCGATCCTCGGCGACCTCGCGGAGTCCGGCGGCACCGGCATGCAAGCTCTGCGCGACGTCGTCGGCTTATGGCTCCGCCGTCAACTCGCAGCATGGAAGGTCCCTGCGCCGTGGATCGCCCTGCTCGGATTCGTTCTGCCTTTCGGACTGTTGCTCGGCGCGATCTCGGTCTGGGTCACTGATTTCACCGCCTCGATTTTTGGATACAGGAATAACTGGCGCACGATTGATCAATTCCACTTCTTCGTCGGGATCACCTTCGGTTGGAGATGGCTGGGGCCTTTGATGCTCGCGTCCTGGTCTTGGAGCCTCGGCTTCGCAATCGGCTCACTCTCTCGCCGTGCGGCCGCGCTCAATGGCCTGCTCCTCACTGCCGCACTCACCGTCGGCGCGCTCACGCACTCGACATTCGCGCTGCGCGTGGGCCACGCCCCACCGTCTTATCGAATCGCAGTTCCGTTCGTGGTCACAGCGCTTTGCGTGTGAATGCCGTCACTCTGGGGCATCTGCGACGGCTCGCGATTCATGGACGTGCGCCCGCGCCTGCGCGCCCTCGCAGCCGCTTCGACAACCTTGAGCCAAATCCTAGCGCTGTGGCCGCTCGGCTACTGGCTCCTCCGCTGGCGGACGCCGCGAGAGGCTCACGCATTCAACCGGGAGGCGAAAGCATGATCGCGCGCCTGATCCAATTGTTCGCTAGCACCTTCGACCGGCAAGAGCGCGAAGCGATCCTCGGCGATCTCGCGGAGTCCGGCGGCACAAGCATTCAAGATCTGCGCGACGTCGTCGGCTTATGGCTCCGCCGTCAGCTCACCGCGTGGAAGAGCCCCGGGGCATGGTTTGCCTTACTCGGATTCGTCGTGCCGTTCGGACTGTTACTCGGCGCGATCTCTCTATGGGTCGCGGATTTCAGTGCTTCGATCATCGCGCCTGGGAATCGCTGGGGCATTCTCGATCTCGTCCGTTTCTTCACCGCGCTCAGCTTCGACTTGGGATGGCTAACGCCTGTGATGCTCGCGTCCTGGTCGTGGAGCCTCGGTTTCGCGATCGGTGCGCTCTCGCGCCGTGCGGCGCCGCTCAATGCACTGTTGCTCACCGTGGCCTTCACGGCCGGCGAGTTCTCTCACTCGACGCTCGCGCTGCGTGTGCGCCAGGATCCGCACTTTCATCTCGCCCCTTTTCGAATCGTATTTCCCTTGCTCCTGACAGTGCTTTGCGTATTGGCGCCTTCGCTCTGGGCCATCCGCGAAGGCTCACGATTCATGGAACTGCGCCCACGCCTACGCGTCTTCGCAGCCGCTTCGACGGTATTGAATCTCGCGGCAATGGCGGCCCAAATCTGTGTATGGCTAGCCTTCCCCTCGGCATTCGGCCAGCCGATCTTGTGGGACGACTGGCCCGGCGTGGCGTTCCAAATCCTCGCGCTGTGGCCGCTCGGATACTGGCTCCTCCGATGGCGGACTCCGAGCGAGGCTCACGCATGACGTCGAGGATCTGCTGGTTCGCAGTGCGCATCTTCTCGACCGCGCTAACGTCTCACGACCGAGACGCCGCACTCGGGGATTTGATCGAATCCGGCGCACGTCCGCTCCGCGCGCTGCTCGACGTCCTCGGACTCGTCGCCCGCCGCCGCTGGCCCTGGCTCGCACTGGCAGCCGTCGGCATCCTGCTGCGCATCGCCTCGAGCAACACCACTGACGGCAACTCCGTCACGCTCTGGTTCTACACGAACAATTGGGATTGGGAACTGCTACGCGACATCGCCTTCCGCCAGAACATCGCGCAGAACGCCACCGAAGTCTCGCTGTCCTTTCTGTTCCTCGCCTGCTGCTCGTGGATCGCCGGCCTCATCTCCCGCCGCGTCGCAACCCCGGCTGTCGCGCTCACGCTCGTCGCGGCAGCGCTATTCCTCGATCGACTCCCGCACGAATACTCACCCGTCGAAGCGGTCGTCTTCGATGGAGCCTTCTATCGCATCTTGTTCCCGATCCTCGTAAAGACGCTGCTCGTGCTGCTGCCCTTCCGTTTCGGAATGCTTACCAAACGACTCTTATCATGAAAAACTTCGCCATCCTCGCACTCATCGTCATGACGCTCAGCGCCGCTGAACCCAACGTCCGCGCGCCGATCCAGCCCGTCAAGAACCGCAAGCCCGCGCCCGCCATCGCCCTCGAAGACAGCGCCGGAAAGACGGCGAAGCTAACCGATTACCGCGGCAAGATCGTCCTGCTCGACTTCTGGGCGACGTGGTGCCACGGATGCAAAGAGGAGATCCCCTGGTTCTCCGAATTCGCCCGCAAGTACGGCGGGCAAGGCCTCGTCGTGATGGGCGTCTCGCTCGACGACGACGGATGGAAAGTGGTCAAGCCGTTCCTCGCGACAACGAACATTCCGTACCGCATCGTCCTCGGCGACACCCCTACAGCGAAGCGCTATGGAATCGAAGCGATGCCGGATACATACCTGATCGACCGCGAGGGCCGCATCGCCGCATCCTACACAGGCCTCGTCGACAAAGACAACGTCGAGGCGAACATCCGCGCCATGCTCGCCCAACACTGAAAGAACTTTTTCGAAACCTGTCGATCGGCGGTTTCTCGCGCGTCGAGTTGTTAGGATGACCGAGGAGCCCACCATGCGCTACATGTTCCTGATGTATTCAAAGGAAACCGACGACGGACCTACGCCCGAGGATGTCGTGCTGCTCAAGCGAGATCACAGCGCTCTGATCAGCGACGCGACGCAAAAAGGAATTCTGCTCGCCGTCGAAGGACTAAAGTCGAGTCTGTCAGCAACCAGCATCCGCATGGAGCACGACAAGCCCGTCATCACCGACGGCCCTTTCGCCGAAACGAAAGAGCAGTTGGCGGGCTTCTACATACTCGAATGCGCGGATCTCGACGAAGCCATCGAATGGGCCGCCAGGATGCGGACCGGTTGCAAAGGCTCGCCAGGAGGAATCGAAATCCGCCCCGTCGCCGACTTACCTCGGAGTTAACGCCCGTCCTGCGGGTACAATGGCAGACATGCGGCTGCTCCCGAAGTTTACGATCATTTTCCTTCTTGTGTATGGTTCCGGCCTCGCGCTCGCGGCATACTTCGCCGACGCATTTCTTGCAGAGAACGCGCACGATCAAGTCCTGGCGCAGGCCCGTCTCATGATGGAGTCGGCAAGCGCGATCCGCAAGTACACCAACGAACAAATCAAGCCCGTCATCCAACAGACTGCGGCCAGTTCCATGGCTTTCGTTCCGCAGACGGTCCCCAGCTACTCGGCGATCACGGACTTCGGATACCTGCGCAAAAAGTACCCGGACTACACGTATCGCGAGCCGGCTCTCAATCCGACCAACCCGCGAGATCGCGCGATGGATTGGGAATCGGACGTCATCCTTACGTTCAAAAATTTCGGCGATCGCACCGAAGAGACCAACATCCGCGAGACGCCCGAGGGAAAGATGCTTTGGCTGGCGCGGCCGCTTCGTTCGCCGCAGCCTTGTCTTGAATGCCACAGCACTCCGGACGCGGCGCCGGCATCGTTGATCGCCACCTACGGACGCAACAACGGCTTCGGATGGAAAGCGGATGAAGTGGTCGCCGCACAGATCGTGCAGGTTCCGATGGAGGTCCCACAACGGATCGCCGCCAAAGCCTTTCGCAGCCTGATGTTTTACCTCGGCCTCGTCGGACTCGCAACCCTCATCATGCTGAACATCGCGCTGCAGGCCTTCGTCGTGCGGCCCGTCGCGCGTCTGTCGCGCCTCGCGGATCGCATCAGCAAAGGGGATCTCGAGACGACGGAGCTTCCGCTCAAAGGCAAGGACGAAATCGCCGAGCTGGCCGCGTCATTCAATCGGATGAAGCTGAGCCTGGGCAAGGCGCTCAAGATGCTCGAAAGCGACTAGCCGCTACTCGACGCGCGTCCCCGGAACCTTCTTCGCCTCGGGGATCTCCTTGCGTTCCGGGGCTTCCTTGCGTTCGGCAGCTTCCTTGTGCTCGGCGCCCAGCTTGCGGATCGTGAAGCCTCCGCGGTCGGTCGTGAGGTTCAGGATCGGACCCTGTCCCACGTCGCCCGAGAGGATCGAGCCGTGCTTGTCCGCCTCGACATGCAGGGCATCGCCCCAGTCGTTGGTCGCTTCGCCGTGCGTGGTCGATCCCTTCAATTCGAACTTCGCCTGCTCAGGCAACGCGAGGTCGATGTCGCCGCTGCGCGTCTTGACGTTCATCTTAGCGAGCGGCAGTCCGCCGGGCTGCAAAGAGATGTCGCCGCGCGCCACTTCGACGTCGAGCGATTGCGTGAAGCCCGTCAACTTGATGTCGCGTCCACGAGTCGTCGCGATGCGGATCGGGCCAACGAGGTTCGATCCCACTAGTTCGCTGAGCGTCGTGCGGATCTCACCGGGGATCCGCTCGGCATCGAAGTTCATCTGCTGACTCTCGACGTGCACAGGCTTCGACAGATCCCGTAAGTCGATCGTTCCGGAGTACGAGCCGTTCACAATCACCGGCCCGGCGATCGACGCGAGCTCGACGTCGCTTCCCTTGCCGCGAAGTTCGAGAGATCCCTTCAACTGAGTCGCCCGGATGATATCGCTGCGCTTCGTTTCGACCTTCACGGCTCCCTGCAGATTGTCGAGCCGCACTCCAGCGTTGTCGGAATAAACGTCCACGGGACCGACGGTATCGCGGATGTCGAAATCGCCATTGCGGCCGCGGGCATCGATCGCATACGCCTTGGGAACAATGATCTCCAGCTTGTCGCT
>DASXZC010000230.1:0-9401 GCA_036502165.1 Bryobacteraceae bacterium | reverse complement strand
CTCCCTCGGATCCGCTTAACGAGCTTCTCAATCTCATCGGTCTTCTTCAGCTCCCCGATGCTAAATACGAAAGGATCACCCTTCTCGACATCGTCCTTGAGCTCCGTCGCGAGCCGCACCAGTTCCCGCGCATCCGCGACATCTTTCTCGTGATCCGCCTTGAGGATCTCGTCCTGTTGCGACTTCCCATTCGGCAGCTTCCCCGGCGTATCGTCCTGCTCGGCGCGCTGATGCGGCGGCGGCCTCAGTTGCGCCTGTAAGCTGATCACGAAAACGATCAATAAGACCAAAAGAACAGAGTGAATGCGCCGCATGGCCTATCATAGCCCTCCGAGCCGCGGCTGTTAGGATTGAAAAAAGGAAATGATTCCCTCACTTCTCTCGATGCTCGTCCTCGCGATCGGCCCGCTTGCGCCGCATCCAAAAGGCTACGTGTGCCCGCGCGCCACCAAGCCCCCGGTCATCGACGGACGCCTCAACGACCCCGCCTGGCGCACCGCTCCGTGGACCGATTTCTTTGTCGACATCGAAGGCGAATCAAAGCCCAAGCCCCGCTTCCGCACCCGCGCCAAAATGCTCTGGGATGAAAAATATTTCTACATCGCCGCCGAACTCGAGGAGCCTCATCCCTGGGCCACGCTCACCGCTCACGACTCCGTCATCTTCCGCGATCATGATTTCGAAGTCTTCCTCGACCCCGATTCCGATAGCCATAATTACTTCGAATTTGAGATCAACACCCTCAACACGAGCTGGGATCTCTTCCTGCCCAAACCCTATAAGGATGGCGGATCCGCCGACAATTCCTGGGACATTCCCGGACTCAAAACGGCCGTCCACATCGACGGCCATTTGAACGATCCCAAGCACACATCACATGGATGGACCGTCGAAATCGCCTTCCCCTGGGATGCCTTCGCTCATGCCGGCTACCGCGCCTCGAAGCCCCGTCCCGGCGACCAATGGCGCGTCAATTTCTCGCGAGTCGAATGGCTCACGCAAACCGTCAACGGCGCAATCGAAAAGATTCCCGGCCATAAAGAGGACAACTGGGTCTGGTCCCCCCAAGGCAAAATCAATATGCATCTCCCCGAGCACTGGGGCTATGTGCAATTCGAAGATTCACCCCGAATCGCCTTTAAAAACGATCCCAATTGGGATGGCCGCATGGAAGTGCAGCAATTCTACGAAGCGCAAATCGCATTCCGCAAGCGGCGCCACCGCTGGGCCGTCAACAAGGTTGAACTCGGCCTCGCCGCTTCGCCCGTCGAGTACAAACCGAATCCTTCCGGATGGACCGCGTCACTCGGCCCCGTCACCATCCGGCAGGACGCCCTGGTCACAATCGTGCAGCCATGAAATCCAATTCGACCGCAAGCGCCGGAGTGTCCCCGTCTCCAAACCCCTCTAACATCGAGGACATGGAACACTCTTATTGGCAAGCCGTTCTCGATCACGACCGTTCCTTCGACGGCCGATTCTTCTATGGAGTCCTCTCGACCGGCGTCTACTGCCGCCCGTCGTGCCCCGGCCGGCGTCCGCTTCGCCGCAACGTCAAGTTCTACACCAATCCACAGCAAGCCGAAGGCGATGGCTTGCGCGCTTGCCTGCGCTGCCATCCGCTCGCACTCACCGGCGCCGATCCCAACGCGGAACGCATCGCCGCCTTGTGCCGCTTCATTGAAACCCGCGTCTCGAGCGACCAGGCGCCCACCCTCGCCGAACTCAGCCGCGAAGCCGCCCTCAGCCCGTTTCACCTGCAACGCAGCTTCAAAGCGATCACCGGCGTAACCCCTCGCCAATACGCTGACGCTTGCCGATTGAACACGTTCAAGAACAGCCTTCGGAAGGACGGCCAGTCGATCACGCGTTCGATGGTCGATGCCGGATACGGCTCCGCGAGCCGCCTGTATGAGAAGTCCG
Source organism: Bryobacteraceae bacterium (assembly GCA_036502165.1). Classification (GTDB taxonomy): domain Bacteria; phylum Acidobacteriota; class Terriglobia; order Bryobacterales; family Bryobacteraceae; genus F-183. The sequence continues at coordinate 7,478 of DASXZC010000230.1, read as the reverse complement.
ACAGCCAACTCGGCATGACTCCGGGCGCCTACCGCCGCGGCGGAGCGGGCGTGCACATTCGCTTCACGACCGCCTCGACTCCCGTCGGACCGATGCTGCTCGCCGCGTCCGATCGCGGCGTCTGTTCCATTCAATTCGGCGGCGATCCCGAGCGCTTGCTTGAATCTGAATTCCCACAAGCTCTACTCGAGCGCACCGATGCCGAGCCGCTTGCCGGATGGGCCGCCGAGGTCGCGTCTTATCTCGAAGGCAAGCGTCCCAGTCTAGATCTGCCGCTCGACATTCAAGCGACCGCCTTTCAGCGGATCGTCTGGGAATATTTGCAAACGATCCCCCGCGGCGAGACGCGTTCGTACCGCCAAGTCGCCCAAGACATCGGACGCCCCAAAGCCGCTCGCGCCGTCGCCAACGCGTGCGCATCGAATCGCCTGGCCATCGCGATCCCCTGTCATCGCGTCGTTCGCGAAGATGGCGGACCCAGCGGCTATCGATGGGGAATGGATCGCAAACGCGCGATCCTCGAGTCGGAATCGGATTGATATTCTTGTGACCATGCGCACTCGCAATCTCGGCCGCAACGGCCCGCTAGTTTCGGCCGTGGGACTCGGCTGCATGGGGATGTCCGCGTTCTACGGCCCGTCCGATGAGACCGAATCGAAGGCCACCATCGCCGCGGCCATTGAACGTGGCATCACCATGCTAGACACTGGCGACTTCTATGGCATGGGTCATAACGAACTACTGATTCGCGAAGTTCTCAAGGATCATCCGCGCGATCGCATCTTCATCGCTGTCAAGTTCGGAGCCCTGCGCGATCCCGCCGGCGCGTTCCTCGGTGTCGACAACCGTCCGATGATGGTGAAGAACGCGCTCGCCTACACGCTGAAGCGTCTTGGCACTGATTACGTCGATCTCTATCAACCCGCGCGCGTCGATACGAACGTCCCTATGGAGGACACCATCGGGGCGATCGCGGATCTCATCAAGGCCGGCTACGTCCGCCACATCGGACTCTCCGAAGCCGGTTCGCAAACGATCCGCCGCGCCGCAGCCGTGCATCCGATCGCGGCCTTGCAGATTGAATATTCGCTTCTGTATCGGGGAATCGAACGCAACATTTTGGCCACGACTCGCGAATTGGGCATCTCGATCACAGCCTATGGAATCCTCGGCCGCGGCATTCTTTCAGGACGTATGACCGCTGTTCCGCGCGATTTCCGCGCTCACTCCCCGCGCTATCAGGGTTCGAACTTCGACGCCAACATGGCGATGGTCAATCAACTGCGCTTGTTCGCCGCCGCTCGTGGAGCGACGCCCACTCAAATTGCATTCGCGTGGGCCTTGGTGAAAGGAGAAGACATCATCCCGCTCATCGGAGCCCGTCGCCGCGCCGATCTCGATGAAGCGTTAGGCGCCCTCGAGTTGACTCCGTTGACCTCGGATGAGATCGCGCAACTCGAGTCGATCTTCCAAGTCGAAGCCGGCACGCGCTACGACAAGACGCAAATGTTATGGCTCGATAGTGAAAAGTAAAACACGATCAATCGTGCCGCAACGCCGTCGCCGGATCGACTCGTGCAGCGCGCCGCAACGGAGGAATCGCCGCCATCGCGACCAACGATCCGAATAACAAGAGCGCAGTCACATAAGAGATCGGATCGACGGGGCTCAATCCAAACAACGTGAATCGCAACGTCTGCGCCAACCCCGCCGCGGCGCCGATCCCGATCAACAATCCGATGGCGACCGGTTTCACCAGTTGCGCGAATCCGACGCGCAGCGCTTCACTCGGCCGTGCGCCGAGCGCCATGCGGATCCCGATCTCCTTCGTTCGCTGCGTTACCGCATAGGAGATCAAGCCGGTCAAGCCAACGATGGCCACCAGCAGTGCGACGCCGCCCAGCGCGGAGATCGACATCGCCGCCATACGTCCCGTACCCATGCGGCTCTCGTACCCGTCGCGTATGGGAACCACTCGCGCAGGAACAGATTTGTCGACGCTCTGCGCCGCCTTGTCGAGTGCACCCACCGCGGCATCGAGATTGCTCGTCCGCACAATGACGGTCGCGTTCTCGAATGCTGCGCCGGTGATCGGATGGTAAAGTTCGAGCGCGTCGCTGTCGCTGATCTCGAGGATCGCCGCATTGCCCGCGACGCCAATGACCGTCCAGGAATTGTTCGGCTCGGTCGGGCGCAGGAACTTTTTCCCGATCGGATCCTCATTCGGCCACAGCCTGCGCGCGAGGCGGTCGCTGATGATGATGTTCGAATCCGGATCGTCTGAACGGAATGTACGGCCGCGATACAACGGAATCTGCATGGTCGCGAAATAGTTCGCGTCAACAGAATTAACGGCGATCTTACCGACCGGATGGCCCATGTACACATAAGCGTTGCCAAGCGGTGGCAACACCGACAAGGCTACCGACTCGACACCGGGAACCTCGCTGATCCGCGCCCGGAAGCGATCGAGGAACAAATGCGCCGCAGTTCCTCGCATGCCTGCAGAACCGAGATCGAGATAAATCGAAGCCGATTGTTTGAAGGCGAAGCCCGGCGGAGTCGTGAGTCCTCTCACAAGCGCGCGGGTCATCAAGCCAGAAAGGATGACAAGTATGCAACTCGTCGCCACCTGCGCAGTGACCAGCGTCAAGCGCATGCGTCCGGCCCGCTTCGCAGTGGGCCTCGAAGTTTGCAGCGCAGGCGCCAATCCAAAGAGAATCGCGGCGATCAACGCGACCGTGAATGCGAACAATCCGATGCGCCAATCAGGCGTGAAGTCGAGCACGGCCGGTGCGTCGGACAGGAGAACGAACATCCGTATGGCGGCCATGCTCAACGGGACGCTCGCCGCCGCGCCGGCGAGTGCGAGCATCACGCTCTCCGTCAGCAGTTGGCGTATGATCCGTCCTCGACTGGCGCCGGCGGCGGTGCGTATGGAAATTTCTCTCTCGCGTGTTGCGCCGCGCGCAAGCAGCAAATTGCCAAGGTTGGCGCAAGCCGCGGCCAGCACGAGGATCAAGAGAGCCGCCGGAATCATCAGCAAACCAAGAATGCGTGAGTCGAGCAGTTCCACATACGAACCCGGCTTCAGAGGCGAATATTCGTCCTTCCAAACATCATCTGGCGCCTGCTTGCGATACTCGTCGATGATAGGCTTCAGCCCGTTCTCAGCGGCCTGCCGTGATAAGCCCGGCAGCAAGCGCGCAAAGACATGCAGCGGAGTCATGCTCCGATCGGTGAGCATCTTGCTTCCCGGGATGTAGAGGGTCTGGTCGGTCATGGGAATCCACACATCGACGTCGCCCGGATTGACGCTGACGAAGTCGGATGCAGCGACTCCGGCGATGACCGCCGCATAGTGGTTCATCCGGACCGTCCGATGCAAAACCGCTGGGTCGCCGCCGAGATGGCGCTGCCAGAAACGATGGCTCACGACCACGCTGCCCGCGGAGCTAGTGGAACTGAGGAACTGTCCCAACTCGGGCGCATGGCCCATCTCTCCGAAGAACTCCGGAGTGACGAAACGCACTTTGATGTTCTCGCCCGACTCCAGTTTCAAATCGCCGCCGCACAGTGCCCACATGCTCGAAAACACGCGGTTATGCTGGCGATAGAAGTCGAACGCGGAATAGCTGAAGTTGTCCGCCTGCGATGATGGCGAAGCTCTCCAAAGGAGCACGATCGAATCCGGATCCTTCACCGGAAGCGGCCGCAGCGCGATGACATCAATGAAGCCGAAGAACGTAACGTTCAGCCCGATTCCGAGAGCGAGGATCGCGATTGCCGTCAACGTGAACGCCGGCGACTTGCGCATGACACGCATGCCGTAATGGATGTCCTGCCGGAGGCGGTCGAGCCACCCGAATCCCCACGCTTCGTTCGAGTCCTCGCGCAGTTTCAAGGAAGAACCAAAGCCTGCCGCGTGCTCACCCATTTCAGCGCGGTGAGCGTCCAGTTCCTCGCCGAGTTCGCGTTCGATCCGGCGGCGGTTCACTAGGTAGTGCAGCTTCCGCCAGAGTTCGCCGGGGCGCATCACGCAGTCCTCATTACGGACTGAATAGCGGTCGTCGCGCGATCATACTCGGATGCTTCCGTAGACAGTTGCTTGCGGCCATCGCGGGTCAGCGTGTAAAAGCGAACCTTCCGATTCGTCTCCGAAATGCCCCATTCGGCCTTGACCCAGCCCTTCATCAGCATCTTCTGAAGGGCCGGATAGAGCGAGCCCTCTTCGACGGCGAGCACATCATTCGAAAGCGCGTGGATCCGCTGTGCGATCACATATCCGTGCAAAGGACCGTTGTGCAAGACCTGCAGGACGAGCATGGCGAGCGTTCCTGGAGGGACACCTAAGGATTCAGGCATATGTTATATATACCTAGTTTCCTTATGCCTGTCAAACTAAACTTTGGGAGCGGGTCGTTTGAGTTGCAACAGGCTGGCTAGCAACGCAATCACAGCGCCGGCGCACAACGCGACAGTACGCTCGAAGTCGTCCGCTCCAGCGAAGGAGTGGGTCGAAAGGAAGTTGCCTTTGACAGTCACGAACACGACCGCTGCGCAGAAGACGATCAGCAAAACCCGCAGCCTGCTGCCGCTGATAGCCGCGAGAACCGAGATAATCCCCAATGCCGCCAAGCCGAGCAGCCAGTCGGCAAGTACGGAGCCTTTCCAGGGCATATTGTCGAGACTCAATTCAGTACCGGAAATCTTGGAAATCAAGCCTAAAGCCAGGTAGGCGGCACTGGCGGTGGCGGCGAACAGGTAACTGTAGACTCTCAGCAGCTTCTGGAACAAGACGGAAACACGCTCCTTGCGCGCGGCAGAACTAAACACCGCAAGTTAGGCATTGTATCAAGATGACGGACTCTATTGTTTCGACGTAACAAGTTTCGGACCGAGGATCGCATCGGCGGAAAATCGTCCAGGTCCAAAGATCAGGATGATCAGACTCGCAAACAGGAACGTATACGGCGTCGCGCCGTAGAACTTGCCCGGATCGGAGAAGATCGACATCAACGCCTCACGATCGGCCGTGATATAGGCGACCAGCATGTTGCACGTCATCAGCAGTGCGATGGGGCGACTGGCGAGTCCGATGACAAGCAATGCTCCGCCGACCAATTCGAGCCCTGAAATGAACGCCGCATTTAATCCTGGCGCAGGAATTCCAAGATCGGTGAAGAACGAAGTCACCTTGTCAAGATGATGCAGCTTGCCCCATCCGGTGCCGATGAACTGGATGCCCCAATACAGGCGCACCATCAGCAGAAATACCGGCTGCAGCGAGTTGCCGGCTGCGATCAACATCCTGTAGAGCTTTTCGATCGTTAGTCTCATGTATGTGTTCTCACCCAGTACTTCGTGGCCGATGGCCGTCTGGTTACGCATTCTATCGAGAATTTCGATGTCAGCGGTGAGAGACAACAGATTCGAGACGTCCTGTCAGGAATTCGCGCTCGAGAGGATTGGTCGCGAGTTCGATCGCCCGGCCGTAAGCTTGCGCCGCTTCGTCGAAGCGCGTCATGCGCCTCAGGATGTCGGCGCGCGCGGCGTGGAAGAGATAGTAACGCTCGAGCCTGCCACCCGCGCCGGCTTCGTCGATCATTCGAAGTCCGTCCTCCCAATTGCCGCTCATGGCGACGGCGACGGCATGATTGAGTGCGACAACCGGATTCGGCTGCAGCGCGAACAGGTGAGAATACAGCGCTGCGATCTGCCGCCAATCCGTGTCGCCCGGCGTTGGAGCCTCCGCATGAAGAGCTGCGATCGCGCCCTGCAATTGATAGGGTCCGGGACACTTTCGCCTCAATACAGATTCGAGCAGAGACGTCCCCTCCGCGATCTCATCGCGCTTCCATACGGACCGGTCTTGATCCTCGAGCGTCACCAGTTTGCCATCCTGCACGCGTCCATCGCGTCGAGCGTTGTGCAGAATCATGAGCGCCAACAATCCAGCATTTTCCGGATCATCCGGCAGCAGTTGCACGAGCAGCCGCCCCAGCCGGATCGCTTCCGCGCATAGGTCGCGCCGCACCAGTTCGTCACCTGCGGATGCCGCGTAGCCTTCGTTGAAGATCAGATAGATGATGGTTTGTACGGTTCGCGACCGCTCCGCCAACTGGCTCGCCGGAGGGATCTGATAAGGAATGCCCGCCTCTTGGATTTTGCGCTTGACACGCACGAGGCGTTGGGCCATGGTCGCTTCGGGAACGAGGAACGCCTTCGCGATCTCAGTCGTTGTCAGGCCGCCGAGCATACGCAGCGTCAGCGCGATTTGACCTTCCTGCGGTACCGCCGGATGACAGCAGGTGAACATCAAGCGCAGACGATCATCCCATGCCAGCATGTTTGCCGCCTCTCTTTCTTCCTCGTCGATGACCGCGAGAAGCTGTTCACCGGTGTCGCCGCGCGATTCTGTGTCGTAGCGCAACGCTTCCTGCTTGTCACGTCGAGTGCGTTCGCGGCGGCTGCGGTCGATCCATTTCCGATGTGCGGCGGCCATGATCCACGCGCCCGGATTGTGCGGTACGCCTCTCTCCGGCCAGGTAGCGAGCGCCGCCGCGAAGGCCTCTTGCATGGCTTCCTCGGCGCGATCGAAGGATCCGGAGATGCGGATCAGCGAGGCGATGATCCGTCCATGTTCCTGCCGGAACACCGCCTCGACTGCCGCTTGCACCTCCATGCTACTTGCCTAGTCCGCTCGGCTTGCGGATCTCTTGAATCGGACGAATTTCAATGCAGCCCTCGCCGGGTTGGCATCCGGTTGGAATGCGCTTCGCCCATTCGATCGCCTGATCGAGGTCGGCGCAATCGATCATGTAATAGCCCGCTAGTTGCTCTTTCGTTTCGGCGAAAGGACCATCGGTGATGAGCGCTCCCGAGGTGTCCATGCGGACGGTTGTCGCCGTCACGGTTGGCTTCAACTTATCGAGTCCGACCAGGACGCCGCGTCGGACTGCATCCTCGATCGTCTCGGAGTGAGCGCGCGAGATGCGGGCAACATCGTCGGGCGTCGCTTGCTCCGTCGAGTTCTCGTCCGTGTAGATCAGCAGCAAATAGCGCATGGATCGCTCATCGGTTATTGTGGCGGAAATCCAGGATCCGATTTTACTTCGAGGATCTGCTGAGTATGCCGCGCGGTGTGGAGACCGCATCCAAGGATCCAGTGGTAACCGTGCCAGGGCCCAAACAGCGGATGATTGACGACGCGAGCGCGCAAATCAAGCGAAGTGTCGAGTGCGGCGTGGATCTTTTGGTTGCTCTCCTTAAAGCGCGCGAGCGCAGTTTCAGGTGTCCAACGCCCAGTTGGAATGGCTTGCGGCGGAGCCTTCACTTTTTCGGAACGATCCGGAACCTTCGCGAGGATTATGGCGTCGATGCGCGCAGCATCGAACCCCTGGGGCGGCAGCGCGGCAGTAGGGAGCTTCGCAAGGATTCCGAGGACGGCATCCTGAATGAGATCGATGTGCTCGACG
>DASXZC010000229.1:0-11366 GCA_036502165.1 Bryobacteraceae bacterium | reverse complement strand
GCCAGATATTCAAGCGTCTTCGTCGGACTGATGAACCGCGTCGCATCGTTCAGCGCGAACGGCATGATCGCCACGTCCCAGCCGGCGAAATATTTCGGAAGCTCCTGGTAATCCTTCATGCCGAGCCAGTGGATGTTCTCGCGCCGCGGAAGACTATCCGGTGAGATCTTCGCCGTGGGCCCGATCATTACGAATTGCCAATTGGGCCGCCTCGCCGCTGCCTCATCGATCAGGGCAAGATCAATCCGCTCATCGATCACGCCCGCATACCCGAGCCGCGGATGCGGGATGTTCTCGAGTTCCTTGTATTCATCCGGCAGGCTGCGTGCCTTAGCGAAGTGCAGAACATCGACTCCGCTCGGGAAAGCATGCACGCTGGGATGCGACCGGCGCTTGGCTTCAAACAGGCTGACACCGCCCGTGAACACAACGTCCGCGCGGTTCAGCAGATGATCCTCGAGGACGCACAATTCCTTCGGCGCATCGCGGAACATCGACAACTCATCCATGCAGTCATAAATGACTGCCGAGGGAGAAATCGTCTCGGGGAAGAACTCGAGCGCCATCGGCGTATAAAACCAGGCGATCGGATTCACGATGCGGTTCGTCCATGCGAAGTCGTTCAGCAGTTCGCGCATCGCAGGCACCGCGTCGCATCCCTGCGGCAGGTGGGGAGTGATCACGCACACACCCGTTTTCGGACAGGTGTAAATGTGCAGCGATGGCTCAGTGCCATCGATAACTGGTTCCTCCCAGAAGAAAACGCGGCGTTCTTTGGCGAATCTGCTCATCAAATGCTGGGGCCGTTGAAAAACGAAATTCCAACGGAGGTGAGAGAGACAGATCAGATCGGTTGGATGGTGATGATTGGTTTGATGATGATGTTTCACGGAGTTCATTTTCCAAGTCCTTCTGGCGCGCCAGCTCTTCAGCTAGCGGCCTATAAATTTCCCGTTCGCCAGATGGCGACGGGTAGTCCCAAAGTCCATTCCTGCAGTGGCGATCGTCATCCCAGCCAGGATGATTCAGAATCGGATACAGGCAAATCCCTTGCAGGTCAACGCCCGCGCGTAATGCGGCCCGCGCCTCTTGAGCGATGTAGGCGAGCCAGGCCGGACGGTCCTCGTTTTCGGTGCCGGTCTCGGAAACGAAAATGGGCCGCTTGTATCTTTCATAAACTTCCGCGAGAATCTCGCGGAACGGCCTGTACTCGGGCTCGTCACGAAAGATCGTCGTTCCGAAATTCCACCATTGGTTGCGATCGTAGTAGTTCACACCAATCACGTCGAGGTAACGCTCATGACCGCCCAGTTCCGGTTGCGCCCGCCCGCTAACCATGTCCCAGGCTTCAAACATTGAGGAACGGTACCGCTCAGCGTCAACAAGGTCATCCGGCCGCTTAGGATCCCCAACAATATGAATGACCGGTTCGGGGAAAACCAACCGAGCCTCCGGCAAGTGCTTGAGCACAGCCTGCGACGCTCTCGTCGCGCCGCGAACCAGTTGCCGTTTCAATTCTGCACCCTTGCCCGTGCCGAAAGGGTTAAGGTAGGAAGTATCGCCACCCGCCCATGCAAGGAATGAGATCTCATTCACCGGAGCGATCCACACTCGCCCGTGCGACTCTTGCCGCAGGAACAGCGAGAACGCTTCCGCAAAGGCGCCAAATGCATCAACCCACGACGGGTCGAAAATGTTTAGAAAGTCCGGCCAGCCGAAATGTAACAAATCCCAGATCAGCTCGATTCCGTGCTGTTCAGCAGCATTAAGAATCGTGCGCGCCGACGAGAAATCGTACTGGCGCGGTTCCTGCTCAATTAGATGCCAGCGGAGGCCTTCGCGCGCCGTGAACATCCCCATTTCCGCGAGAGCCGTGAAGTCCTGCGATGCCCACACATCATGCCCCGTCGAGGCAACGAGATCCAGCCGCCTGCCATTCCTCAGGACATGGGTAGAGCATTCAAAGCCCGCTTGCCAAAAGCTCTTGAAAAGTTGGCCCGCGGCGCGTTTCATCATCATGAAATGTGAGTCACTTCCTTGCCACTGCAACTTCCAGGAGCTGCTACAACTGCCTGGTACGCCTTGCGGCGCGCACGATTAAGGCGCACACGCACCGCTAAGCTGGTCGTTCCCAGATCCGAAGCAATTTCATTGATCGTGAGGCCAGCCAGCCGCTGCTGCAACAGCTTGCGGTTCGGCTCATCGCAAAGCTTCAGAATCTTCGCCAGATCCAGGCACGCCATGTCGATCGAACAGGAACCTGCTACATCGACCATCGACTCGCTACGTTTCGTATTGCGTAGCGTTTTGCGGTAACAATTGAGCGCAATTGTGTTAACCCACGTGATCAGCAGCCGCTTATCGCGGAGCTGATGAAGATACTCCCAACCGCGCGCCCAAGCGGCCTGCGACGCTTCTTCAGCGGCCTCGAGCACGACGCCGCGTGACGTTAATAATTTAACTGTGCCGCGGAAATGCTTCAAATATGCGGCGCCGTAATCTTCTTTCGTCATAGCTTGCGTTCCAAGCTCGGTTGCTTGCAATCTCCATGCCATACGGTCGGGCGAATGCCCGCGATCCAGACACGCGTGAGCAGCATCCACAAGCGGGTGATCACCCGCTCGGCCCGGCATCTCCCGACAATCCTTCGCCATCGTGAAACAACCCAAATGCGCTGCGCTCTAACAAGCGAGAACAAACCCGTGCAGCGGCCCTCGAGCCCGAACCGTCGCTAAACAAAATCGATGAAATCCTGGCCCCGTCTCCTCGATAAGATGTGCGGTGCTCGATTCAGAAACATCCAGCCAAGCGGGTGAAATCAACGAAAGGAACGTATGTATCATCACGTCAAAAGTCTTATGTATACCGTGCGCGTGGGAGAACCGGATCCGCGCTTCGGCAAGATGCTCCTCGAACAATTCGGAGGCGCCAACGGCGAACTTGCCGCCGCCATGCAGTACACGATTCAAGGATGGAACTGCGACGATCCTGAGCGTAAGGATCTGCTCATGGACATCGGCACCGAAGAGCTGAGCCATCTCGAAGTGGTCGGCACGCTGACGCGCCTGCATCTCAAGCCGATGAAGACGAAGCGATGCGCGGCCGAATCAGATCCCTTGATCGCCATCGCAGGCGGTGGGGGCGTGAACCTGTTCAACTCCGCCGGCAACCCCTGGACGGCGGATTACCTGAAAGTCTCGGGGGAACTCGATGTCGATTTGCGCAACAATATCGCGGCCGAGGCGCGCGCCAAGATCGTCTATGAGCGGCTCATTAATTTCACTGACGATCAGGGAACCATCGACGCGCTGCAGTTCCTGATGACGCGCGAGATCACGCATATGAAGGCGTTCACCGCGGCGCTCGAAAGCATGGGAAAGCCCGCATTCTCAATCGGACGCATTCCGCCGACCCCCGGTTTAGTGGATCAATATTTCAATGATTCGACCGGAATCGGCGATCGCGGCGAGCCCGATGCGCGCGGCCCGTGGAACGAAAACAGCGACACCGAAATCGTGGAGGCTCCTGCATTTCAGGCCTTCAAATCCCATCAAGCCGGCAGCAGGCAAAACGATGCCATGCCAGAACTGGAGACCGTGAACCGCTCGTAACGATCGAGAAAGGAAATGATTATGGCACAACTCAAACAATTATTAGTCGACGAACTGCAAGGCATGTTGGACGCGGAGACGCAACTCGTCGATGCTCTGCCGAAAATGGCCAAAGCGGCAAAAGCCCCGAAAGTGAAAGAAGCGTTCGAGAAGCATTTGATGGAAACGGAAGAGCACGTTTTCCGCCTGAAGTCCGCTCTCGAAATGTTAGGCGAGGAAGAGGCGCCCCGAGCCTGCAAGGCCATGCAGGCGCTGATCTCCGAAGGCGACGAGACCATTCAGAAAGGCAACTCGATGGATCCTCTCGGCGCGGATCTCGCCCTCATCGCCGCGGCCCAAAAGGTCGAGCATCACGAGATCGCCTGCTACGGAACGGCCCGCACGCTAGCGCGCCAACTCGGCCAAATCGAGGTTGCGAAGTTGCTGTCTCGCACACTCGGTGAAGAAGAGAGCGCCGACTTCCTGCTCAGCGCGGCAGGAGATCCGCTCTTGCAGCAGGCGGCTCTTGAAGACATGGGCGCGCGCACGAATTTGCATGACACGGGCAAAGCGGCTCCGCAGAAGAAGCGCAGTTCCCGCCAGGCGGCGAGCGCCGTCGCGTAGAGGAACAACCCAAAGGAGCCGGAGCTCAGAATTGATGCTCCGGCCCCTTCCCCATCTTCGTCTTCGTCAACCTCTCCGCGTGATTCTTCGCGCGATTCTTCAGCAATCGAAACTGCGTGTCGCTCAACCCCATCTCCTGCTGAATCTTGTGCCGATCCTCCCCCGACACATAAAACCGCGTGAGAATTTCCCGCTCTCGCGGAGGCAGCACAAGCAATGCATTTCTCAGCGCAGCCATCCGTTCATCCCGCTCGAAGCCCGCGTCGACATCAATCGGATCGGCCGCTCGCCGGTCCAATTCCCCCGCCGATTCCCCACCGAATCGTCCTCTTGATTGAGACAGCATCCGGATCGCGCGTCTCGCTTTACGCCGCACCACGATCTGGATGAATCCAGCCAATCGCTCCGGCTCGCGGATCGCTCCTTTCCCGATCGCATCGAAGATTTCGAGAAATGCGGCCTGCAGCACGTCGTCGACGTCGGCCGCGCCGCGTAAACTGCGCTGGGCGGTCGAGCGCATGCCGGAAGAGACAACACTGACCAACTGCTCGGCTCCTGTCGGGTCGCCTGCCTGGATGCGCTCGATGATGTCTTTGAACACTGATGATGACATTGCGCCGGATCCTTCGGGCTTGCCCTCGTCCATCGGCTCAGCCCTTCCGTTTACGAGCGCGGTCGATCGCAGCCTTGCCCTCGGCTTTCAAAACGCGAAACTCCTCTGGGGAAAGTTTCATCTCCGAGCAGATTTCCTCGTCCGATTCGCCCGACGAGCAGCAGCGATAGAAAACATCTCTGGTGCGGAGCGGAAGCGCCGCCAGCTCCGTCAGTATGTCGGCCGCGACTTGAACCTCTCGGGCCGGCTGTTCGGCCTTGCTTCCCGACACGGCATGCACTGCGTCCAAAGTCGTCCGGATCAGCTCGTGGACCGATGTCGCCCCGCCCAGTTGCAGGGAACTCACGACGAAATGGAGCACGCCTTCCGTGAGGTGCTCGACATTGTTTGACGTTACTGACCGCGACACCAGATATCCCACGCCCGGGCGAAGCATGCCGGCGAGACTATCGCACGCCGCCTGACTGCTCCCCTTGATTTCCTCGAGCAGGTGCTGCATATTTCGGATTGTTTCTTGATTCATGGATGTTTCTGATTCAGATTCTGAGCCCGCTCACACGACGCCGAAAGTTTATTCTGCGCCGAAAGCGCCTCTTGCGCTATCCGCAATTCTTCGGGTACAAAGGGCGAATAAATACGGGGACCTAAAGCTATGAATTGCATCGCACCCCGTTTACGCGGCCCCGGGGCGCCGCCGCGGGTTTCACTCACCGCCGGCCCGTAGTTTTACGGATATCCATTTTTGAGGGCTTCTGGCTTACTGGATCTGATGGAAACCCTCGCTCAGGCCGGAAGCATCGCGCAGGAATTCGTTCGGACGGAGGGTCTTCTTCCTCACCGCTTTCGGATCGTGCTCGCCGATGATCACCTCGACATCCTGCGCGAAGTGCGAGCCCTGCTCACTCCGGAATTCGAGATCGTCAATGCCGTCACCGACGGTCTGCAATTGATCGACGCCGTTCGCGAAGCAAGGCCAGACGTGGTGGTGTCGGATCTACAGATGCCCGGCCTCGGCGGCATGGCAGCTTGCCGCCGTATCATTAAAGAGGGCTGGTGCAACGCTGTGGTCGTCCTGACGATGCACAACGAGGCGCAGCTCATCGACGAGGCAATCGCCGCTAAAATTCGAGGCTACGTCTTGAAGATGGATGCGGGCGATGAACTCGTCCGCGCCGTGCGCAACGTACTCTCCGGATCTACGTATTGTTCGTGCGGCACGCGAAGAGCACGCGGTAGGTAGGCGTTCCCTTTATTTGGAATTTGCGTTAAAATAATTTGGTTTCCGGAATCAGTATAATGTCTCGAACGCGGGTGCTCCTTGCCGACGATCACGCCGTGGTCGCCCAAGGACTTGAGTCGCTCCTTAAGGACTCTTTTGAACTCGTTGGAATCGTGCACGACGGGCGATCCTTGCTCGATGCGGCGGAACTTTTCCGTCCCGACGTCATCGTCACCGACATCTCCATGCCGCTATTAAATGGCCTCGATGCGCTCCCGCAGCTTCGCCAGCGATGTCCGGACGCGAAGGTGATCATTCTGACGATGCACCGCGAGACGCAGCTCGCTGTGGACGCTTTTCGCGCCGGCGCGTCTGGCTATTTATTGAAAGTCTCCCCGGGCGAAGAGCTCATCACCGCGATTGAACAAGTGGCGCAAGGGCGGGCGTACGTTACGACGCTGATGTCGAAAGATCTGATCACTCTGCTGCTCGAAAGCGGCCAGTCGCAAGCCGGCGGCTCACCGCTGACCGCGCGCCAGCGAGAGGTCCTCCAATTAATTGCGGAAGGAAAGACTATGAAAGAGGTGGCGTCGATTTTGAAGATCTCACCTCGCACCGCCGAGGCGCATAAATACGAAATCATGCAGGTGCTCGGCATCCAAACGACGGCTGGGCTGATCCATTACGCGATCCGTTTGAAACTGGCGGGTGAGTGAACGATGGCGGAACGCCTCTTTACCGAACGCCAGGGCTGGATCGTGACCATCTCGCTCACGCTGGTCTCGATCGCATTCGTGGGTGTGACCCTGCTGTATTACGCGCGCCAGCGGGAAGCCACCGAAGCCGCCTTCACTGAAGAGGTCGCTGCAATCGCGCAGGGCCGCGTGGCGCAGATCGCGAGTTGGCGCCGTGAACGCCTCGGCGACGGCTTGGTGCAGGCATCATCCGCCACCATGAATGTGTGCCGCCGCATCCTCTCATCGCGCACGGCGGCGAGTGCCGACCAGGCGGATCTTCAATCGGTGATGAGCCAACTGGAGAAGCAATTCCTCTATGCGGGCGCGTTCCTCGTCGATCAACAGGGCGCTATCCGCATGCAGTTTCCACTTGCTCGCGCCGCGCCATCGAGGCTCGCGGATTTCGTCCGGCGAGCCATGCACGCGGATGGCGTGAACATCGAGGATCTGTATCTGGACGCCCATTCGGGGCGCCCCGCAATGGCGCTCACGATCCCTGTCAAAGGTCTGGGAGCGCTCATCCTCGAGATCGATCCGTCACTGTTTTTGTATCCTTACTTGCGTTCCTGGCCGATACCCAGCGCGAGCGCCGAAGCATCCCTGGTTCGCCTCGAAGGCGCGAACGGCTTCGTCTATCTGAATGAATTGCGCCATCGCAAAGGGACTGCGCTCGTGTACAAGCGATCTCTGACAGGCTTACAGCTTCCACCGTTCGAAGCCTTCGAAGCCGGATGGTCGACAAAGGCCCTCGACTATCGCGGAGTGCCCGTGCTTTCGACCATTCGCCACGTTCCGGATTCTCCGTGGTATCTCATCGCCAAAATTGACGCCGCCGAGGTCGACGCGCCCGTCAAGCGTCTGGGCATTGAAATGGCGCTGATCGTGACCCTCATCGTCATTGCCAATCTGGTCGCTGTCGGGCTCGTGTGGCGCAACCAGCAAGTGCGTATACATAAGCAGCGCGAAGCCTGGTTCCTCGCCGTCGCGAATGATTCGCCCGCATATATTTGGATGACCTTTGGTGAAGGCGAGAAGTCATTCGTGAACTTGCCGTTCCGGAAGTTCCTCGGACTCGGCCAGGGCGTACTCGAAGAGACGTGGACGGATTATCTGCATCCTGACGACGCGCAGGTCGCTCGGGATTCGTTCCGCGAATGCCGCGAGGCGCGCCTCGAATACGTCAGAGAATTCAGTATCCGCCGCTTCGACGGCGAGTATCGTTGGGTTTCATGCGAAGCTTTGCCGCGATTTTCGGCCGAAGGGAAATTCTCAGGCTATGCCGGTTCCATCGTAGATATTCACGATCGGCGGCAAGCTGAGGAGCGGCTGCGAACCCTGAATGAAGTCCTCGCGGGCGAGCTCGTCGAGCGCACCCGGCAAGAGGAAGAGATCCGGTCGTTGACCACCAGCCTGATGAAGGCGCAAGAGGAAGAACGCGGCCGCCTCGCGCGTGAATTGCACGATGACCTCAACCAGCAAATTGGCGCCCTCAGTATTGCGATGGGCAATTTAAAGCGTCAGATTCCGGCCGCGGAAGCGACAGCAAGATTGCAAGGCGATCGCATTCAGCAGAAGCTCGTGGAAGTGGCGGAGACGGTACGGCGAATCTCACACCGGCTGCATCCGGCGATCCTCGAGCATTCGGGCCTCGCATCGGCAATGCGGGTGCACTGTGAAGAGTTTTCGTCATTGACCGGCATCCGTGTTTCACTCGAGACGGAGGGCGTTTTCGAACGCGTTCCCTCTTCCGTATCATTGGGACTTTTCCGGATTACCCAGGAAGCTCTGCAGAATGTCCTGAAGCATGCGCACGTGCGCGAAGCCCACGTGACATTGCGGCTCACCGGCGATTTGTTGTGCCTCGCCATAGTGGATCGCGGCGCGGGAATGGCGCCTCCGGCAGCGCCGGTTTCGCCGGGCCTCGGGATCCTCAGTATTAAGGAACGCGCGCGCCTGATCCGCGGCACGGTCGCGATCACGAGTGCCTCGAATCAGGGCACGACCGTTCTGGTCAGTGTGCAACTCGAACCGTTGGCGTTGCCGAGTCCAGCGTAGAAGGTTCAGGACTCATGGAATTGGCGGAGAGCGGCCAAAGTACCTTCATCCGCCTCGCCGGTCAACGGCAAATTGACCATATCCTGAAACTGCCGGATCGCCACGCGCAGCAGCAGTTCCGGCCCGAGATCGAGATTGTGATCGAAGAACCCAAGGTTCTCGAGACGCTGCCGGACTCCTTCATCGACGCCCGCCGGGCGAAGCTCGCCGAGAACAACGGGGTAGCGTTCCTCCGGACCATTGGCGGGCTTCAAGACCACATGTCCTTCCGCTGCATCGGGCCGGATCGGAATCTTGATCGCCCCATCGGAGTCGGTTTGACCGGAGTGCCGCGGGCCGCCCGTGATATGCAACTCGAAGGGAACGGAAGTGCGCGGCCGCCCGCTCTCGTCCACAAAACGCACACGCAGCATTTCCGGCACGCCGATGCGTTTATAACGATAGCGGTTGTCGGTCGCGCCCGTCTCAACGCGCAATTTCTTGTCGCGTACATGAACGACATCCTCGTTTTCAACGAGAGTGTTCGGATTCTTGCGGAGCATACGCAGTTCCTCGTTTGGAGCATCCGTCCAGATGGTCGCGGGCGCAAAGCCTTGCGCATAGGCAATGCTCGAAATACAATCGCCAGGCTGAACTTTGTAATCGATGGGCATTAGAACGTCTCCTCCTGTTTCTCGTTTTCCTCTTCGTTATCGCTGGCTTGTGGCTCCTCGGGCTCGACGAATTTGAAGTCCTTGATGTCGATCTGCGAAAGCTCGAAATAATCGGGCTCCTCGTCAACCAGATCGTAGTCGTCTTCCATCACATTCAGCAGACGGAGCGTGCTCATGATGAGTCGCGTCAGATTGATGATGATTTTGGCGTCTGGCAGATCGTCGAAGAGCAATATTTCCTTGGGAAGACTTCCCCAGTACCATATCCAGTCGGAAAGCACGTCTGCCGGGCAAGCCGCCGCGTAGTCGAAAGCACGAGTCTGATCAAAATAAGTGCGCTTCGAGCCGAGCTTGGTCTGGTAATCCCCAGAGAGCACGCAATCGACGACCAGGGCGAGATGGCAGCATAAACCAAGAAGCGGGAAGGACGTCGACTTCGCGAAGCCTGGCGTTTGAATCGCCCAGTCCTGAGCCGTTCCTTCGCTTTTTAGCGAGACGATTTTTAAGTCAATCACCAGAAACCAGGCAGACGTGTCGTATTTGACTGGTAATTTATCGAGAAGAGAAACGAGCTCCGCCTGCAATTGGGAGAGTTGCGCGATTGCCTCTTGATGAGTGAGCGTAACCTCTTTCAACACTTGCCCTAACTTCTCCTCTTCGGGCCGATGGATCTCCTGATGGCATGAAAACCTGGTGCTCCCGAATATCCGCGAGCATAGAATGGCGCCGACCGGACAATGGTCGCTGATACACGCCCACCAGTTCAGCGCCTGATGATTGGGATCCACGACCATGAGGCCCCCGATGGGCGACACGATCCCGCCGAAGCCCCATTTAAAATTGGGCGTGTAGACCATGAAATCGGCCCGCTTATTCACCACCCGGCGGATGTCTGAGAGACCCAGCTTGTTGATGTACTGCCGCTCCACCTGGTCTTTCATGATGCCGGGCTTCCAATGCTGGCGTTGAAGACCCGATTGATTGGTCGCGGAAAGTGAGATGGCGACCTGCAGGCCGAGTTTTTCGACATACGAGCGGAAGAGCTCGCCCGTGCGTGTTCCATCATCGCTGTCCTGAGACTTGGACTCGGGGTCGAGGTAATAATCGCCGGCGGCGATCCAATAATCCGGCGATTGGCTCATAAATTGAAACAGGGCCTGAACCTGTTGGAGTTCGCCCGACCGATTCAACTTCGAGCCGGCGGGCGTCGTGTGGATGACAGCGATTTTCACCGTAAGCGGCTCCGTAACCCGCTTCTCCACCCTCTTGAGTTCCACCTCATACACAATCGCCGGACGGCAGTAGGCGGGAACTACTGCGACATTCCCGTGAAGGGAGAGACATTCGGTCTCTGTGTCCATGCAAATACAGTAAGGTTCGCCGTTCCTATCGAAGGGCTTTTTCGTATAGCCTTTCTTTTCGGAGGTGCTCTTTCGTCCCCACACCACGCCGTCCTCCGATTGGAACGCCTGTATCACAAGCTTCTGAAAAGTAAGTGGGGTCAGCACACGCGCGCGCGGAGGCCACGCTAATTCTTGGACAGCGCAAAGATGCGCTTTCTTAGCCCAGTAATGCGGACCGTTCTCAAGTTTTGTCGCGCCGTCATAGGTTGCCCAATTGGCCTTCAGTGCCACGGTCTTCTTCCGGTACAGGATGGGATAATATTCGGGCTGGTTCGGACGCATCCAGACCCAGGTCGGCTTCTTGACAATCCGGGTCTTTGTTACTGTCTTTTTCTTCGCTTTCTTTCCCTTTTCATCGTCGCTCATCTCGATGTCGTCTTCTTCATATTCCTCGAGTGTGGGAAGGTCGACCTTGAGTTGGAAGGATTTGACTTTTGTATACCTCCGCACGGGAAACGATTTTCCAGCGATA
>DASXZC010000228.1:0-26673 GCA_036502165.1 Bryobacteraceae bacterium | reverse complement strand
CTGCTCTCGCTGGCTCTCGGAATCGGCGCGACCACGACGATCTTCAGCGCGGTGTATTCGATCATTGTCGATCCTTTCCCCTACGGCGACTCGCAGCATCTGATGAGCGTGCAGATTGAGCAGGGGGATCCGAACGGAGCGCGTCTGGGATTTTCGGCCAGCCAATTCCTCGATGTCAGCAGGGACGCGACCGTGTTCTCGGCCTTATCCGGCACGGTTTGGAGCCTCGCCACGCTCACCGGCCAAGGCGAACCGCAACTGTTCGACACCGTCGAGGCGACGCCGAATCTTTTTGAAGTGCTGCAAGTGAAGGCAGTGGCCGGCCGCGGCTTCCTCGCATCCGATGGGCGTCCCGATGCTGCTCCAGTCGTCGTGATCAGCTACAAATGCTGGCAGCGGTTGTTCGGTGGCGACCGCGGCGCGATCGGCAAGGAGGTCCGCATTAATGACGAAGTCCGCACGGTCGTCGGCGTGATGCCCGAGCGAGTGTACTGGCTCGAGGCCGATCTCTATCTGCCGCTCGACTTCGATCGCTTCCGCGATGCCGGCCGCCTCAATTCGGTGCTGATGACCGGCCGCCTCAAAGATGGCGTCTCGAAGATGCAAGCCGAGGCCAACCTGCAGACCGTCTTCGGCGACATCGCGCGCCGCGAACCGGGCCAATTTCCGGATCATTGGAAGGCGACGGTAGTCTCACTTCCAGACGCTTTTCCCACCAAGATCCGCGGCGAACTTTTAATGCTGCTCGGCGCAGTGGGACTGCTGTTGCTCATCGCCTGCGCGAACGTCGCAAGCCTCCTGGTTTCGAAAGCCAGCGCCAGGCAAAAAGAGATCACAATCCGCGCGAGTCTCGGAGCCGGCCGCATGCGGATCGCACGCCAGCTTCTCACCGAAAGCCTGATGCTGGCACTCGCCGGATGCTTGCTGGGCGTCGGTCTGGCGCAAGTCGGACTGCCATTGATCCTCTCAATCGTGCCGCCGGAAACAATCCCGATCGAGGCGAAGGTCAGCTTGAATCTGCCGGTACTGCTGTTCTCGATCGCCTGCGCATTTGCGGTCGCGGTACTCACGGGACTGGCCCCGGCACTCCATTCCGCCGGCGCGCAACTCGTCCTCGGACTCCGCGAACACGGCCGCGGCACAGGTGGAAGCCGGCGACAGGCACTCATCCGCGACGGCCTCGTCATAGCGGAGGTCGCCCTCTCGCTCATACTTCTCGTCGCCTCCGGACTCATGCTGCGGACGCTCTTCGCACTGCAAGACGTCCCGCTCGGTCTCTCGTCCAATCACGTACTGACTATTCGGATCCCGCTCGCACGAACCCGCCTACGCACTGCCGCCGCGCGCGTGCGCGTATTAAAAAGTTACCTGAGCGCCATTCGTGAGGAACCCGGCATCGTGGCGTCGAGTCTCAACATGAATTTTCAACCCTTCGACACGCTGCACACGACTGCGGCGTTCGCAGGCAGACCGGCCGGCGAGATGAATGATGTGGTGCTGCATCAGACCGATGAGCAGTACCTCGATGTGTTCCGGATCCCATTGATCGAGGGGCGGACTTGGACCCACGCGGAAGTCCTCGACATGCGCGGCCTGGTGATGGTCAATCAATCTTTCGCGCGGCGGTATCTCACGGGAACGTCCGCGATCGGCGCATCGTTCCACATGCCCATGATGGAATCCGCGCTGGGGAAAGAGCTGTTCGAAATCATCGGCGTCGTTGCGGATGTGCGCAATCAGGGCGTCTCGAAGGCGCCCGCGCCCGAGGTCTACCTGCCGTACACATTCACCGGTACAAGCTATCGCTTCGCGGTGCGTACGACTGGCGATCCGGTGCGAGCCGCGAAATCTATCGTCGCGAGAATCGGACTCGTCGACCCACAACAGCCGGTCACCGAAGTCATGTCGATGGACGCCTCGCTGAACAGCAAGCTGTTTTCGCTCTCGAGATTCCAGTTAATCCTGTTCAGCGTCTTCGCGGCGATCGGCCTCGCGCTGGCGGTTGCGGGAATTTACGGCGTCGTTTCGAACAATGTCGTACGCCGTACGACGGAGCTGGGAGTCCGCATGGCGCTCGGCGCATCGGGAGGGCAGGCGATCCGCTTGATACTCGGATCCGGAATGCGGCTCGTTCTCGCAGGCATCGCCGCGGGCCTGGCAGGAGCATACTTCGCAACGCGCCTGATGTCCGGCTTCCTGTTCGGAGTCGTCGCGGCCGACCCGATATCCTATGGAGGAGTCGCCGCGCTGCTGATCACCGTCGGATTTGCCGCCTGTCTATGGCCGGCTTGGAGAGCGGCACGAATCGATCCCGTCTGTTCGTTGCGCCAGGAGTGATGGCTGGCCTTCTCAAATCCTTCGCGGCCCGAACGCTGATGGCGGTCGCCTGCTGGACCGCGATCGGATGCCTCTTCGCACTTCCCCGCCTCGGCGACATGCCGAATTGGCGGATGCCACTCCTCGGCTCGCTCGCGCAGTGGTGGGCCTGGGGATTGGTAACGCCGCTGATCGCCGCCTTCGACCGGCGGCTGCCTTTTTCCGCGAAGCAACTTCCACAGCGCTTTCTCGCGCACCTCGTGCCGAGCTTCCTGGTCAACGCCGCCTACATTTATGTATACGCGGCCGTGGTCGCCCTGCTGGGGATCGGCTCGTGGACCGCGCTCACGAACACAAAAATTCTCAGCGGATCCCTGCGCGGCATGTTCCTGTGGAGTTGGCTCGTCTACTGGTTGATCCTCGCGGCGCGGCAGGTCTATCAGTATTACGATCACTATCTGTCGAGCGAATTGCGGATGGAGCGGCTCGAGCGCCGCTTCTCCGATTCACGTTTGAACGCGTTGCGGATGCAGCTCGATCCGCACTTCCTCTTCAACGCTCTGAACGCGATCTCCTCACAAGTCGAGCGCGATCCGAAACTCGCGCGCGGCATGATCGGCCACCTTGGGGATCTATTGCGCCTGTCACTCGAATCGAAAGATCGCCAGGAGGTCCCGCTCGCGGACGAACTTGCATTCCTCGATCACTATCTCGCGATTCAGAAGATCCGCTTCGGCGATCATTTGCAGATCGAGATGCACATCGCTCCGGAAGTGAAGTTCGCGCTCGTGCCTTGTCTGATCGTCCAACCGCTGGTAGAGAACGCGATTCGTCACGGCATCTCGCAGCGCGCATCCGGAGGAACAGTGTCGGTGTCGGCTTCTCCCGATGGCGGACGCCTGAATTTGCGCGTGATGGACGATGGAGTCGGCCTAAAGCCGGGATGGCGGCTCGAGACATCCAAAGGCCTCGGGCTCTCGGTCACACGGGAACGCATCGCGAGCCTCCATCCAAATGGCACGAGCCACTTCTCAGTGACGCGCCGCGAAGATGGAGCAGGAACCGCGGTCGAAGTCTCACTGCCGTTGCGATTTCCAGGCGCGGAGGAACCTCAAGTTGCTGCCGGCTGACCCGATCACCGTTCTCATCGTGGACGACGAAGGTCCCGCGCGTTTGCGCCTCTATGATCTGCTGCGCCACGATGCGCAAGTCGGCACGATCCTCGAAGCTTCGAATGGACTCGAGGCCGTCGAGATGATTCAGCGGCACCGCCCCGATCTGGCGTTCCTCGATGTGCAGATGCCGGAACTCGACGGCCTCGGAGTCATCGAGCGCGTCGGCGCCGACCACATGCCCCTCACGATTTTCGTCACCGCTTATGACCAGCATGCGATCCGCGCGTTCGAGGCCAACGCGCTCGATTACTTGTTGAAGCCGTTCAGCGATGAACGCCACGAGGCCGCGATGGAGCGGGTGAAAGCGCGTCTCGCCGAGCGGAGTCTGAGCGACTTCGGCCAACGCCTGCTGCGCATGGTTTCCTCATCTCCGGCAACGGATCCGCCGCTCGACCGCCTGGTCGTGAAGTCGCAAGGTGCCACTCGTCTGATCCGCGCCGTCGACATCGATTGGATCGAAGCCGCGGGCGTCTATGTGAATCTCCACGTGCACGGCAAGGAGTGGCTGTATCGCGCCGCTCTCACCGAATTGGCCAGTAAGTTGGATCATATGAAGTTCGTCCGGATCCATCGATCCGCGGTCGTGAACATCGAAAGCATCGAACGGCTCGAGCCCGCGTCGCATGGTGAATTCGAACTGATCCTCAAGGATGGCAAACGTTGCCGTGTGAGCCGCAGCTATCGCGCACAACTCGAAAAGCGGCTCGGGCAGCCGTTGTAGCCTACTTGATCGGCCGCGAACCGATGATGAGAATGTCCACCAGCCGCTTGGCGCTCTGTTGCCAGTCGGGGCCGGTCGCCACGTTCGACACCCCGATCAGGGCACGAAGCAAGTCAATCGGATCGATATCCTTTCGGATGTCGCCGCTCTTGATGGCGCGCTTTACCAACGAACGCATCGCCTGCCAGATCTGATCGTAAGTGGATTCGAAAACCTGCGAGGCTCCGCCGAGCAAGGTATTCAGCACGGGCGCAATGATCTTCTTCGCGGCGATGTAGTCCACGAACAGCATCATCCAGGCGCGCAATGCTTCAATGGGCGGCATCTTCTCGGCGAACTTCCGCTCCGCCGCGGCGAGCTTCTCTACTTCCGTCCGATAGACCGCCTCAATCAGAGCTTCCCGCGAAGGAAAATGGCGGTACAACGTTCCCGCTCCGACGCCTGCCTGTTTGGCGATGTCATCGAGGCTCGCCTCCGCACCACACTTCGTGAACGCGTCTTTGGCGACATCGAGTATCCGGTCTCGATTCCGTTCCGCATCCGCGCGCGGCTTTCGTTGAACAGTTTTTTTGGCCATCAATAAAACTTGCAACCGGAGACAGTCTCCGCTAATCTGAATATGCGGAGACTATCTCCGTTTTATCAGATCGCGGAGATCCGGTCAATCCGGAAAGGACTGCAATATGCGTATTTTCGTCACTGGAGCCACAGGATTTGTAGGCTTTGCTGTCACACAGGAGCTAATCGGCGCAGGCCATCAAGTACTCGGCCTCTCCCGTTCGGAGGAAGGCGCGAACTCTCTCACGGCCATCGGCGCCGAGGTCCAACGCGGCGACCTCGCGGACCTCGAAAGTCTCCGCAGCGGAGCGGCGTACGTCGACGGCGTGATCCACTGCGCCTTCAACCACGACTTTACAAAGTTCGCCGCCAACTGCGAACTGGACCGGCAAGCCATCGAAACTCTTGGCTCTGTGCTGGCGGGCTCAGAGCGCCCCATGATCGTCACATCCGGAATCGGATCGCTCGCCCCTGGGCGCGCCGCCACCGAGGAAGATGCGCCGATGCCGAGTTCCAGCACGTATCCGCGAGCCTCTGAACAGACGGCAATTGCATTGGCCTCGCGCGGCGTGCATGCGCCGGTCGTGCGTCTGCCTCAAGTCCATGATCCGGTGAAGCAAGGTTTTGTATCGTC
This sequence comes from Bryobacteraceae bacterium, assembly GCA_036502165.1. GTDB lineage: Bacteria > Acidobacteriota > Terriglobia > Bryobacterales > Bryobacteraceae > F-183. Next base: position 21,269 of record DASXZC010000228.1, on the reverse strand, counting down.
CCTGATCGCGGTCGCTCGTGCGAAAGGTGTTTCAGCGTATATCGGCGACGGGCAGAACCGTTGGGCCGCGGTGCACCGCCTCGATACCGCTCGCCTCTACCGTCTCGCGATTGAGAAAGCGGCATCCGCCCACAATTCGGACGTCGTTCGATATCACGCCGTCGGCGAAGAAGGAGTGCCCATGAAAGACATCGCCGAAGCCATCGGCCGAGTTTTGAAGATCCCCGTGATTGCCATCGCACCCGACCAAGCCATGCAGCATTTCGGATTCCTCGGAGCCTTCGCAGGAATCGATATGCCCGCTTCGAGCGCGCTAACGCAAGAGCGTCTGGGATGGCGCCCGACCGGCCCCGGCTTGATCGCAGACCTCGATGCCATGCGCTTTGACGCGTGACCCTCGACGTCCACCGTAACGCGATCCGCCGCGACCCGTCCAACTAGAGTGGCCACCAATTCCACGATCGAATGGACTGACGCGACCTGGAACCCGGTCCGGGGTTGCACGAAGATCAGTCCGGGATGCAAGCATTGCTACGAGGAGCGATTCGCCGAGCGCTTCCGCGGCGTGGACGGACATCCCTTCGAGCAGGGATTCGATTTGCGCCTGATTCCCGAGAAACTCGAAGCCCCATCCCGCTGGAAGACGCCGCGCCGGATCTTCGTCAATTCGATGAGCGATCTGCTCCATGATAGAGTGCCGCTCGAGTACATCCAACGTGTCTTTGAAGTGATGAACCGCGTCGACCGGCATCAATACCAGGTCCTAACGAAGCGGGCGGAGCGATTGGAACAGATCAGCAATGACCTTCCCTGGGCGCCAAACATTTGGATGGGCGTGAGCGTAGAAAACGAAGACTACGCATGGCGGATCGACCACCTCCGCCGGACGAAAGCCCACATCAAGTTCCTATCGATCGAGCCGCTTTTAGGTCCGATCGGAAACCTGAACCTGAGCGGCATCGACTGGGTGATCGCCGGCGGTGAATCCGGCCCCGGCGCCCGGCCGATGGACCCCGCGTGGGTCAAAGACATCCGGGATCAGTGTCTCGAAGCCGGCACGTCCTTCTTCTTCAAACAATGGGGCGGAGTCTTCAAGAAGAGGAACGGCCGCGAGCTGGAAGGCCGCACGTGGGACGAAATGCCCGAACTGGTGACGCTCTAATAAAAAGCAAAAGGGCCATCACGGAAATTCCCGTCATGGCCTTTACTGCTTTATTAATAATGGTGCGGAGAACAGGACTTGAACCTGCACGGGATTGCTCCCGCTAGCACCTCAAGCTAGTGCGTCTGCCAATTCCGCCACCTCCGCAGATGGACTTCTCAACCTAACTAACCAACCACCATCAAACTCTATTTCTTCTTAATCGGCACCGGTTGCTGCCCAGGCGCCGGCTGTACATTTTGCGGCGTAACCTGCGGCATCTTGATGTCCACACCCGAGCCGCCCGACGCTGGAGCCGTCGGAGTCACCTGCACACCAGTCGCCGCCGACGGACCAGTCGCCGCGCCACCTTGCTTCGGCGCCATCGGCTTCGCTTTATCCACAACGCTGCCGGCGGAACCCGTCACGCCCGTCTGCACCAGCGCGAGGCACAGCGAGGTGACCATGAAAATTGCTGCCGCGATCGTCGTCCACTTCGACAACAACGTCGCCGTCCCGCGAGGACCGAACGCCGTCTGCGAGCCCATGCCGCCGAATGCGCCGGCCAGATCAGCCGCTTTGCCGCTTTGCAACAGCACCACAATAACCAGGAACAAGCACACGATGATGTGCAACGTCGTCAAGAAATAAACCATGTTGAATCTACCAGCTCTACTGTTATTCGTGTGGGGGGTGTTCCAGGAGACGAAACTTCACGAGACGCTACCGAACGTCCAAAATCCCAAACCCTAGTCTACATCAACTCATTTGTAAGCTGCAATCCCTGTGACCCTCTCGCCGATCACGAGGCAGTGGATATGGTCGGTTCCCTCGTACGTCTTGACCGTCTCGAGATTGCACAAGTGCCGCATTAAAGGATAGTCGTCCATGATGCCGTTCGCCCCCAGCAGGTCGCGGCTCGTCCGCGCGCATTCGAGCGCCATCGTGACGTTATTCCGCTTCAGCATCGAGATGTGCGCGGGATCGAGTTTCCCCTGGTCCTTCAACCGTCCGCACTGCAGCGCCAACAACTGAGCCTTGGTAATCTCCGTGATCATGTCGGCCAATTTCTCCTGCACCAGTTGATGCGATGCAATCGGCCGATCATCGAACTGCTTACGCGTGACCGAGTACGATCGCGCCGTCTCGAAACAATCCATCGCCGCTCCCACGACGCCCCAGCCAATGCCGAACCGCGCCTGCGAAAGACATCCCAGCGGACCCTTCAAGCCCTTCGCCCCCGGCAGCATTGCGGATTTCGGAACCCTGCAATCGCTGAACGCCAGGCTCGAAGTCACAGAAGCCCGCATCGATAATTTCCCATGCAAGTCGGACGCGGTAAACCCCGGCGTCCCTCGTTCGACCAGGAACCCTCGAATCCCTTCCGGCGTTCGCGCCCAAACTACTGCGACGTCCGCCACCGAACCATTGGTAATCCAAGTCTTTTCGCCATTGAGGATCCAATCGGATCCGTCCTCGATACCACGCATCAGCATGCCTGCGGGATTCGATCCAAACATCGGCTCCGTAAGCCCGAAGCATCCGATCGCCTCGCCGGACTGCAGCTTCGGCAGCCAGCGCGACTTCTGCTCTTCGGATCCATAAGCGAGAATCGGGTACATCACGAGCGACCCCTGCACTGAGCAGAAACTACGCAACCCCGAATCGCCCCGTTCGAGCTCCTGCATCAGCAGGCCGTACTCGACACTCGACATCCCCGCGCAGCCGTAGCCTTCCAAATTGGCGCCCAGAAAACCGAGGCGTCCCATCTCGGGGATCAACTGCTTCGGGAAGCGTCCCTCGTTGAAGCAGTCCTTAATAAGAGGAAGAACCTGCTCATCAACGAACTGCCGCGCGGTCTGCCGCACGAGTAGTTCCTGTTCGCTTAATAGCGAATCAAACAGAAGATAATCTACGCCGGGAAAACGTGCCATAATTCACCATTCTAACCGCCTTCCGGACCATCTCCAAAATCGGTATTCGAGCGCGTCAACGCCGCTATCCTCGTCATAACATTACCGCAACAAATTGTTTTGTAGTACCCTTTAAAGGAATGACATCGACCGAGGGTCTCAGGCGACGGACTTTGTGATACACTCAGAGAGCCCGCCACCGCGTCCCAGCAGAGCACTCCGAAGAGGTTTTTCCTTCATGCAATGTCCCACACGTGTGTCTACAGCAATCGTGCTGTTTTTCCTAGGCTTAGTAACCGTCGCGTCCGCGCAGAATCAGTATGTGATACTGTATCCCGGCGCAGCGAATCCCACCTCGACCGATCTCGAGATCTACACCCCGATCGTGGGTGGACTCCAGCATCGCGCATCGGTTACGGTACCGCCAGGAACCTTTCAATTCATTCCAACTCCTGATGGACTGAAATACTATCTTTTCTCGACGAACGGTGCTCCCGTCTCGGTACTCGATTCGGGATTCCAGTCCGTCCAACCCATCGCCAGCGCGATTACACAGGCCCCCACGGCCGCCGCGCTGACTCCGGATGGAACGAAGCTTCTGGTTCTGGCTGGCTCCAATCTGTACGTCATTCAAACGAGCTCCGACACGGTGCTCAACCCTGGCGGACTACCCGTCTGCTCGGCCGCGATTTCCTGCGGAAATGGAATCGATTTGGCGGTCAGCATCGATTCGCAGAGCGCATACGTCCTCAGCGCCGGCACTGTCGGGTCAGCAACCGGCACGGGAGTAACCGCCTTCGACATCTCGCAGGCGACTCCAGTGGTGAAGGGTACGACTTTAACCCTTGCGAACGACCCAACCAGTCCACCCACTGGCATGGTGCTCTCGCCGGCCGGGTTCCTCTATGTAACGAACAACTACCGCCTGTTTGAAATCGATCCGACCGTGATGAAAGTCACCACCAACGGAGAAATTCCAATTCAGGCTTACCCCGGCAAACCGCTGATCACTCCCGATGGCCAATACGTCGTGATGGTGAACGAGCGTCCCAGCCAGGGGGGAACCCTGCTGATTGTCGTGGCGATTGCGACCAAGACGGTGTCATCGATTCCGACGCCCTTGACGGTCCCGGGCTCGAGGCCCGCAGCCGAAGAAACATTGGTCAAGTTGTACCCGGAAGGCGCCGACATCTCGGGCACCAACCATCTTTATGGATTGGGAGCGAGCGGCTGGCTGTATGACCTCACCATCTCATCGACCCCGAGCGCGGTTGAGACGGCGCTGGATCGTTCGCTGATCAACGGGCAAACGAATCCGCCTTTCACAGGTGTCGCATTCTCGAGCGAACTCCCGCCGACGCAGATGTACCTGACGAACACCACCACTCCGGGTCAGTTGTTTGACTTCGATTTGACTGGGCACAACTCAGTCTCGGTGGGCGTTCCCAACTCGTCACTCCAACTCGGAACGCTGGGCGTCGGCCCTTCGACCGGTGGAACATTGCTCTCGGGATTCAACAACAATCAGGTCGTCGCCGCCGGTGCGCAGAGTGCGCTGCCGATCGTGGCCCGGTTGACTGATCCCCAGGGTCGCGGCATCTATCGCGGACAGATTACGTTCACTGGCTCGACCGGTGTCGTAATTGCCACTCCGACATTTGTCACCGGCTCGGGCGGTTACGCGCAGACGTATTTCACTGCGCCGTCCCTTCCCGGAACGTACACCATCACAGCCACCGCATTCGGATCCGGCGTGAATCCGCTCACGTTCACCTTTACCGTTCCCGGTATCGTTGGCGGTGGTGGAACCGTCTCGCAGGGTGGACTTGTCTACAAATCCGGCGACGGTCAACTCATCCTCGATGTCATTCAGTCCTCGCCGATGGTCGTACAAGTGCTTGACGCCAGCGGCAATCCCGTAAGCGGCTCGAACGTGACCTTCAGCCTGGTCTCCGGTCCCGGAGCGCTCGAAGTGACCAACACCACTTCGGACATCAACGGTCTCGCGTATACCTACTTCCAACCAGGCACCGTGAACGCCGGCTTCTATTACCAGCCATCCACGATCCAGGCCACATCCGCGATTGGAGCGCCGATCAATTTCACGATCACCTCTTATATCGCGCAGAAGCAGGACGGCTCGTTAGCCGGCGACCCCGCGATCTACGAAGATCAAACGTCGCCCTCGCTGCTCGGTCCCTCGCCGCGTACGATTACAGCCACGGCGGGCTCGATCCTCAAGGGTGAATACAGCGTATTCATTTCCGGCAACACTCCTGATACGTCGCCCATCCAATACGTTGGTATTCGCGCAACGAACAACCACAATACGACGGTGTGCAATCCGTTCTCGCCCGATTACGTGGCGACCGATCCGACCACTTGCGAGTCCTCGCAGTTGCCGAACACTCCGTACGCGACGTGCCTCGGCGGCACAACACCCGCTCCCGCGAACGATCCTCTATCGGATGGCAGAGGCAGGGTAACTTGCGACCTTCAAATCGGTTCGGTTGTCGGAACCGGGCAGATCTGGTTCGTCATCGGCGAAAAGCAAACATTGCCGGCCTTCACCCTGGTCGTAAGTCCTGGGCTGCCGTCGCAGATGACGATCCTGAACGGTAACAATCAATCCGCGAAACCGGGAACCGCGTTACCTGTTCAATATCAGGTGAAGGTCACCGACGCTTCCGGTAACGGCCTTGGCGGACAGGTTGTCAACTGGACCGTCACGCCTGCAAACGGCGCGGCGCTCAGTGCAACCTCATCGACGACCAACACCAATGGCGTCGCGGTCGTGAACGTCACGCTCGGAAACAACTCCGGCACCGTGACGATTCAAGGCACACTCGCCAGCAACAGCAAATTGTTCTCCGTCTTTACCGCAACGTCGACCGTGGTTGTCGCGACGGTCACTCCGGTGTCGGGCGACAATCAAAACACCTTCACCAGCACGCAATTCGCTAACCCAGTCGTCGTCATCGTAAAGGACGTCAACGGAAATCCGGTCCCCAACGCGACCGTGACTTTCGCCGCGACACTCGGAGCGATCGCTAATCCGGCCACTGTAACCACAGGTTCGGATGGAACGGCATCGAGCCGCATCACTGCCGGGGGATCCCCTGGTTCAGTGCTGGTCTCGGCCACAGCGTCCGGGATCCAGGCGATATTCTCCAACTTGAGCGTCTCGATCGCCGGCCCGCAACTCAGCGCCGCCAGTTTCCTGACCGCCGGTAGCATGCTTCCCGGTCTGACGCCTTGCGGACTCAGCGTCGTTCAGGCATCGGGAATAGCGCCCGGTGTTACGTCGACGATTCAACCGACCGGCTTCGGACCGAATCCGACCAGCCTCGGTCCGGTGCAGTCGTTGATGATCGGCAATATCGCGGCGCCTCTGACCTACGTCTCGAACATCAACGGCGTCGAACAGGTCGGTTTCCAAACGCCCTGCGACGTCCCTGTGGGAACGACGACCGTCACCATGAACGTGCAAGGTGGCACCAGCACGATTAGCGGCGTTGCGGTCTCGGCCTACTCACCTGGGATGTTTACGCAAGTCGCTTCGGACGGCAACACGTACGCCGTTGCGTTGCGGCCTGACGGCAGCTACATTGGGCCCACGAATCCCGCGGTGCAAGGCGAAGTCATCCGCGTCTTCGTGACCGGCCTCGGCCAAACCAATCCTCCGATCAGTACTAACAGTGCCGGCATCGGCAACCAGCTCGTCACAGCCAACATCATCGGCGGTGTGAACAACGCCGGCGTGCTGGTGGTGCAGTCCGAGTACGTGGCCGGTCAAATCGGAACCTACTTTGTAGATATGCAGATTCCGACCGACTCCCAAACCGGGCCGTATCAACCGATCGCCGTGGCAGTTGCCCCGGCCGACGGTGGTCCGCTCATCTTCGGGAACGGCGCGTACATTCCGATCGCTCCGCTCAACCAAATCCCGTAGCGGAGGCAAATTGAAACCCGAGCGGCGTGGTTGGCTCTCCTAAAAAGAGCCGGCCACGCCGCTTTTCTTTTTACTCGCCCGATGCCCAGGCCGTGCGGAATTCAGGATACAAAGTGAGCCCCCCGCACGCGTAAATCGTCTGGCCGGTGATGTACGATGCATCGTCGGACGCGAGGAACGCGAACACCGCCGCGATCTCCTCAGGCTCCGCCGGACGTCCCATCGGGATGTGACCCTCGACAATCCGCCTCGCCTCCGGATCGCCAGTCCAAGCCTTATTCATCGGCGTCACCACCGCCCCCGGACCCACCGCATTCACACGAATCCGGCGCCCCGAATATTCAAGCGCCATGGACTTCGTGAGATTCTCAATCGCGCCTTTGCTGATCGAGTACGGCAAGTACTTGGGCTTCGGGACTCTCTGGTGAACACTCGAATTATTGACGATCACGCCGCCCTTGCCGCTCGCGAGGAAATGACGGACCGCCTCGCGCGAGCACAGGAACATCCCCCGCAGGTTGATTCCCATGACGCGATCGAACTCCTGCAAATCGGTCTCATGGCATTCCGCGGGAACTCCCAAAATCCCTGCATTATTGGCCAGAATCTCGAGCGATCCGAATTCGGCAAGCGTCGCAGCGAACATCCGCGAGACCTGTTCCTCATCGGAAACGTCCCCGGCAGCGAGCATCGCGTGACCCGTGGGATTCGCCTTCTCTGCCAACGCGAGCGTCTCCTCCGCATCCGCGCGATCCCGTTCGAATGGATAATTGATGGCGACGTTCGCGCCCTCTTCGGCGAACCGCACCGCGATCGCTCTTCCAATACCGGTCGACGCTCCAGTGACGAGCGCATTCCTTCGAGTGAGTCGTTTCACGTGGCCATTATTCCACTATGGCCCGCAGGATTTCTCCGACACTCCACGCCTGCGCTATGCACCCTCGAGGCTCGTGCGGAGCGTCGCCATCCGCAATCTCCGGCAACTGCCCGGTGCCGCGCGCTTCCATGAAATCGAGCAGCGGCTGCAACCACGCGAGCGCCTCTTTGGTGGGCCCGTGGATCTTCCGATGCGCGCGTAGGAACGGCCCCATCAACCACGGCCACACCGTCCCCTGATGATAGGTGGAGTCGCGCTCGCGCGGTCCGCCGTGATAGATGCCTTTGTAATTCGGATCACTCTGCGCGAGCGTCCGCAGGCCCATCGGCGTGAGAAGTTCGGCCTCGACCTTGGCAAGAACCGCCCGTGCGCGATCGTGCGTGAGCATCGTGTGCGGCAAGCTCACCGCGAAGATCTGATTCGGACGTATGGACGCATCGCGCGACGCACCGTCGACGACGTCAAAAAGGCATTGCGCGTCGTCGTTCCAAAACTGTTCGTTGAAACTCTCACTCGCCTGCGCGGCCATCGCCGCATAGCGCGCATCGTCGTCGCCCAGTCCCTCCATGATCCTGAGCGCGTTATACCAAAGCGCCTGGATCTCGACCGGCTTCCCCTCCCGCGAAGTCACCACCCAATCGCCCACCTTCGCATCCATCCACGTCAGTTGGACGCCCGCCGCGCCGCAATGCAGCAGTCCATCCGTGTCGACTTTGATGTTGTATCGCGTGCCTCGCACATGCCAATCGACAATATCCGCGAGCTTGGGAACGAGTTGCACCTTTACGAACTCGCGATCGCCCGTAGCCTCGAGATAAGCTCGCACCGCTTCAAAGAACCAGAGCGTCGCATCGACTGTGTTGTACTCCGGAGTTTGCCCTGCATCAGGAAACTGATTCGGCAGCATCCCCTGCGAAATCGCGCCGGCGAAGGCGAGCAGAATATTCTTCGCGACCCCGAATCTATTGGTCGCGAGCGTCAAGCCCGGAAGCGCGATCATCGTATCGCGTCCCCAATCGCAGAACCAATGATAGCCGGCGATGATCGAATTGAACTCGCCACGTTTGACGATGAACTGATCCGCCGCGGCAAGCAACGTAGTGGAACCGAGCGCCGCACGCCGCTCGATTTCCTGCTTCCGAAGCGCCTTGGCGTCGCCGCTTTCGCGCGCCTCAGTCGAAGCAATCACGATCGCAGTCGCAACGGAAGAGAACCGCAGTACGCACGGATTGAACAAGTCCTCATGGAAATCGAGGCCGCGTTCCTGTTCGCGCGAGAACTCGAAATTCCTGTACCAATCCGCCCCGTCAGTCTCCACAGACGCTGCATTGTGCGCGAAATGCAAAGCCGGCAAATCCCCATACGGCCGGACACTCGCCAGTCCTTCGGTCAAATCGACGCGCCGATCCAGCGCCCCGTTCTCATGCGTGGTCGCGTGATAATCCCGGAACGCGATCAACGGCCGCAACTCGAGTGAACATCCCTCCGGCACGTCATACTCAACGACAACCGTATTTTCGCCGTGCACCAGAAACACACGCTTCTCGAGCTCCAGGCCGCCGCAACGATACGTGAACACCGGAAACGGATCGAGCCGGAATCCAATCAGATACTGAAACCCCTGCGGATGAATCACTCCCGGATACCGGTTCGCCGACAGCTCGAACCGCTCCCCATCCGCCGTGACGAGCGTCTCTTCGAGCTTCGACAACAACAGCGCACGCCCCACCGGAGGCTTCGTCGCGGCGACGAGAAGTCCGTGATACCGCCGCGTATTTAACCCGATAATTGTCGAGGACGCGAAGCCGCCGATGCCATTCGTCTCGAGCCATTCACGCTGCTGCGCCTCTTCGAGATCGCCGCAAATCTCCGGACCGAATGCAATCGCCACGACCCATGGTACAAGTAACGCATGATCAATCGACTGGAGCTGCGCCCGAGCCGCCGAGCCATCCTCGGCGCGGCCCTCGGACTCCCCTTGTGGGCCCGTCCAGGCAAGCTCAAAATCACCGGCCTCGAACTCGTCCGCCTCGATGGCCATTGGCACGCGCCCGAGAACGACCATCAATATCAAGTCAACCCAAGTCACGTCTACGACGAGCTACGTCCGAAGCCGCCGGTCACAACTCCGCCGCGCGATGAAGCCGTGAGCGCGATTTATCTCAAACTCCAGACCGACGGCGGCATCGAAGGAATCCACGGCCCCATCGACAAGGAAGCGGCCTTCATCGTCGACCAGCAACTCCGCAGCTTCATCATCGGCAAGGATCCGCTCGCTGGCGAAACTCTATGGGATGAGATGCAGCGCTCCTATCGCCATTCCCGCGCCGGCCACTACATGATGGCGATTTCGGCGATCGACAATGCCCTGTGGGACCTCCGCGGCCGCTACTTCGAGACGCCTGTTTATCGCCTGCTCGGCGGCCCCACGCGCCAGTCCGTCGAATGCTACGTGAGCATGCTCGGCCATTCGATCGAGCCCGAAAAGGCGCGCGCGAAAGCGATCGAATTTCAAGGCAAGGGATTCCGCTATCAGAAATGGTTCATCCCCTACGGCCCCGGAAGCGGCCCCGAAGGACTGCTCAAGAATGTCGAACTCGTCAAGACCTTACGCGAAGCCGTCGGGCCAAAAACCGAACTGATGTTCGATGCTTACGGCGGCTGGACACTCGACTACGCGATCGCCTGGGCGAAGCAAGTCGAGCAGTACCGTCCGCGCTGGATCGAGGAAGCATTCCAGCCCAATAAAATCGAAGCTTTCGCCGAACTGCGCCGCGCGACCTCAGTGCCCGTCGCCTCCGGCGAGCACTTCTACACGCGTTGGGACGTTTATGAATACTTGAAAGCCGGCGCGATCAGTGTCGTGCAAGCCGACCCCGAATGGTGCGGCGGCGTGAGCGAGGTGCAAAAAATCTGCGCCATCGCGACGCTCTACGATGCGCTCGTGATCCCGCACGGCCATTCGATCCGCGCGGCGCTGCACGTCGTCGCGAGCCAGTCACCCGCGGTGTGCCCGCTCGTCGAGTTCCTGTGGATCAAGATGCTCTCGTATTATCACTTCGAAAAAGATCCGCCCGTGCCGGTCAACGGACGTCTGCCGCTACCCGACCGGCCCGGATTCGGAGCCGAATTCGACACGGCGAAAATCGAGAAGCAGACGACGTTGAAGTGGTAGCTATCGCGCGACGATCCGCTTCAAAGCGAGCCACTGTTGCGCCCAGAATCCTTCGCCATAATCGCGCCCTGCGTGGACCTGATCGCGGATCCCCGTCTCCGGATAGTGGAGGCTGAAATCGGCCGTGCGGAACACGATATCCCAAATCGGAAACAGCGTTGCAAAATTGCAGCCGTGATACTTGCCCTCGTGCCCGATTCCGACCGCGTGGTGCATCCGATGATATGCCGGACTCACCAGCAGCCGGTCGCCGAGCCATCCGAAATGCCAGCGCAGATTGGCGTGCGAGAAGCTCTCGATCATCCGTCCCAGCACCAATAATCCGATGAACTGCCCCGGCTCAACGCCGATCATCAGCGCCACCAGCGTGAACCACAACCACGACAACGCCGCCGCGACCAGATGATTGCGGTCATCGGTCCACAACGACATCTTGCGTTGACTGTGATGCACCGCGTGCAGCTCCCACCACCATTGAAACCGATGCTCGAACCGATGCCGGATGTAGTCTGCGAAGTCGAGGATCACGAGATAAATGAAGAAGCTCGCGAGCGGCAACGTCACGAACACAGGGAAGACATCCTCGAGGCTCGGCGGCACGAAGCCGTTCATCCGCAGCCATCCCTCGAACGCATCGGTGAACGGACGCAGCGTGAAGAAGAACACCAGCGGCAACAGTCCCAGGCGGTTGATGCACGTGTATAGGAAGTCGGTGCCGGTGCCGCGCCGATCCTCCCACTGTTCGACCGGAAAGAACGATTCGAGCGGCCGCACGAGCAACTGTAGCAGCACGATCTGGATCACTCCGTAGAGGAACCACGCGGACGCATCGAACACCTGATCGTCGTACGCCATCCCTCCCAACTTGTACAGCAGCGGCTGCAGGAGCGTCGAAAAAAACCAGGTGTGGAGCGTCTCGAACATACTACGGTATCGTCGCGAAGCAGAATCCCTTCGCCTGCAATCCTGCGATCAACGGGTCGAGCATCGGCGCGAACGGATCCTTTCTCGACCAAATTCCAGTATGCATGATGAGGATGTCGCCGTCCTTCAAATTCTTCAGCGCCCGCGCGAGCAGCATCGAGTTCGGATAGCGGTCGCTCGGCAGTTCATCGCCGAGGAATCCGGCCTCGGGCCAGCCGACGTGTTTGTAACCGCACGACGCCGCCATCCGCAAAACTCCTGGAGTCGTGTGTCCACCGGGCGCCCTCCAAAGAGGATCGAGCTTGCGGCCCGTCATCTGTTCGAACCGCATATTGACGTGATTCAGTTCCGCGCAAACCGCCGCGCGATCGTCCGCCTCGGGCTTGCCATGAACGACATATTTCACACGGCCGCCCGGCAGATCGGCTCGAAAATATCCATGCCGCCACGTGTGCGACCCGAACTTGTGACCCTCGGCGACGCGCGCTTTCCAATATGAAGCCCATCCATCGTCGAGCGTGTAATCGCCACGCACAGTCTTTTCGTTCGCGAGAAAAAACGTCGCCTTGACCTTATATTTATTGAGGATCGCGGCGATCCGATCCGCCTGCGACATCGATCCCGTGTCGATCGTCAGGTAGAGCGTCCCCTTGCAAGGAGGCGCGGCCGTCGTCGCAGCCGCAATCAATAAAGCCGCAGCTTCAAACGCGAGGAGCATGCGATTGGAAATAAATTCCGTGCGGAGAATGCCCGACCGGAATGATCTTCTTGACCTGCAGCGTGGGCATGTCGACTACATAAACGCGATGGCTCCAACGCGAGGTCACCCACAACTCTTTTCCATCGCGCGTCAGTTCCATATCGTCCGGCCCATTCGGGATTTTCACTGTGCCCCCCACGCTGAAATCGGAGAGCTGAATGATGTTCACCGTTCCCGCCACGCGATTCGAAGCGAAGATGTGTTTGCCGTCACCCATCGATTGCGTATTGTGCGCGCCTTTGCCAGTGACGATATGCTTCACAACCTTGCGCGCCCGCCAATCGACAACCGCAAAATAGTCTTCGCCCATCACTCCCACGATCAGATCCTTCCCGTCGGGAGTCATATAAATTCCCGCCGGCTGCGTGCCCACCGGCAGTCGCCATACGACTTTCTGAGTATTTAAATCGATGGCCGCAATGTCGTTCGATTCCTGCAACGTGACGAACGCCATCGAACTATCTTTCGAGAACGTCACATGACTCGGTGTGCGGCCCAGCTCGATCCGCTTGACCAGCGAATAATCGGCCGCATTGTAGATATCCACGCGGTCGAGACGAAGAGAGATCGAAAGGAACCACTTCCCATTCGGACTGAATCCCAACTGATACGGATCCGAAATCCGTCTCAGCCGATGCTTCTCGATTCCGGTCACGGGATCGAGAAAAACCAATTCGTTCGACGTAGCGTTGGCGACGATCAATTCCTTATCGTCGGGCGTCATCATCAGGTGATGCGGTTCCTTGCCGATCGGATATCGCTTCACTTCCTTGTACGTCTTGCGGTCGATCAATGAGACAGTGCCATCGCCCGAGTTCAGTACGATGACCATCTCATTCGGCAGGATCGCCGGAGCCTGATCGCGCGCCGGTGCCGCGAATGCCGCGGCGAGCGCGAACAAGAACGATGTGCTGGACGAAGAGATCAAATTTCATTATCGCGGATACGGATGCCCGCGCAAAATCGTTACCGCGCGATACAACTGCTCCGCCAGCATGGCCCGCGCGAGTTCGTGCGGGAACGTCATTTTCGATAAGGAAAGCAGCTTCGCGTCCGTTGCAGCGCGCCATTTAGGAGGCAATCCGTCCGCTCCGCCGACGACGAAGATCAGGTCGCGCGCGTCGAGTTCCGCATCGCCGACGATGCGCGCGAATTCCTCGCTGGTCGCCGGACGCCCCTCCGGATCGAGCAGCACCTTGCGCGCGCCCGCGTGCCGTTCCCATAGGTCGAATCGCTCCGGATGAATCTCCCGCATCTCGCATTTGATATAGCGAGTCGTCCGCTTGATAAACTCCTCGGCGATTGCGTTCGAGTGCTCATCGCGCTGCTTGCCAATGTAGTAAAGGTTCACTTTCATGCGATACGATGGAGGTTCCTACCCCGATGCTAGCAGGCGATCACATACTTCCAGGATCCGTCCCGGGCGAGCTTACAATTCGCACACCCGATGGAAAGGCGCGCAAAGTCGCGCTGGATAATAAGGATTTGACCCTTGGCCGGTCCGCCACAACCGACCTCTGCTACGCCGACGATTCCGGACTTTCGCGTCAGCACCTGGTCATCGAAATGGCCGGCAGTCGCTGGCAAATTCGCGACCTCAATAGCAAGAACGGAACCGTCGTCAACGGCCAGCGTCTCGGAACCGATCCGCTGAAGCTGAAGCCGGGCGATCGCATCTCCGCCGGACATCTGATCGTCGAGTTCGAGGTCCCCGGCAGCACCGGCGGCGGCCTTGATGGCTCGGCTCCCGTTTCAACCGGCACTGTCGTTTTCGTCGATCGCGCCGCCGAGCCGATCTCCGCCAGCACCACAGTTCAGGCGAGTCTCGAAGGCCTGATGGGGCCTGAGAAGGTCGATCCGACGAAGACGATGGCCTTCACGGGAAGCCCGCAAATGCGCGCTCTCGTTCGCGCCGGACGCGAGCTCGCGAGCCATCGTCCACTCGAGGAAGTGTTCCAAGTCATTATGGACCTCTCGATGGAAGCCGTCGCCGCCGGCCGCGGCGTGCTGATGACTCTCGAGGGCGACAAGCTCGAATTGCGCGCTATGCGCGGCGAAGGCTTCCAAATCAGTTCGACCGTCCGCGATCGCGTATTGAAGGAACGCGCATCGGTCATGGTTCGCGACACGTCCCTCGAAGAGGCGTTCCGCGAGCGCAAGAGCATCGTGCAGCAGCAGATCAAAAGCATGATCGCCGTGCCGCTGCAGACCAACGATCGCGTCATCGGACTCATTTATCTCGATTCGCCCAATGTTTTGCGCCAATTCACGCGCGAGGATCTGAGCCTGCTCACCGTCATGGCGAACGTCGCGGCGATCCGCATCGAACACGCGCGGCTCAATGAAATTGAGCAAACCGAGCAACTCTACGCCAAGGAACTGGCACAAGCCGCGCAGATTCAAACGGGTCTGCTGCCGGCGCAGGCGCCCTCAGTGGACGGCTACACGCTCGGAGGATTCAACGTCCCCTGCCGCACGGTCGGCGGCGACTATTACGACTTCATGCCCTTTCCCGACGGCCAACTGGCGACGATCGTCGGCGACGTCAGCGGCAAAGGTTTGGCCGCGGCGCTGATGATGACGAGCCTCCAGGCGCGCTGTCAGATTCTATTCGATGGCTCCGCGAGTCTCGCCGCCGACGTGGGCCGCTTGAATACGGCGGTCACGCGGAATTGTCCCGCGGGCAAGTTCATCACCTTCTTTATCGGCGTGCTGAACCCCGCGTCCGGATCCTTCACATACTGCAATGCCGGCCACAATCCTCCGCTGATCGTGCGCGCGAACGGAACGATCGAAACGCTGCCCGGTGGCGGCGTCGTGTTGGGGATCCTTCCTGTTTATTCATACGATCAGGAATCCGTTCAGCTCAATCCCGGCGATGTCGCCGTCCTTTATAGCGACGGCGTGACCGAGAATTTTGCCGCCGATCGTGACGAAGAATTCGGCGAGGATCGCCTGGCGCAAGTCATTCATCAGCACCGGCTCGAACCCATCGACCAGATCATTCAACACGTCTGCGAAGCGGTTCAGTCGTTCACCAGCGGCGCCCCCGCGGCGGACGACTTCACGCTCGTGCTGATTCGCCGCGACGTTTGATAAACCGTCTGGGAGGACGGAAACATGAACCGAGGTCCCTTAATCGGCGTAACTTTGCTGGCTTTGGCGACCCTCGTGTTCTGGTTCGTTCCACGGAGTGCGCGCAGCATCGAGCGTGACATCACCGCGAGAGTCACCCAACAGCTCACTGATGCGAACATCTCAAGTGACCCCGGATCGTTGCGAGTCGTGGGAAGAGACGTAACGTTGACGGGAGCTCGCGGATCATCGATCGTCAGCGATCGCACACGCGATCTAATTGCTGGAGTCACTGGCGTGCGCAATCCAGTCCACGTTGTGATCGTGAGTCCGCCAGCGCCCGTTGTGCCACCGAAGCCGGCGCCTCCGCCGCTTTCGCCTGAGGCGCAGAAGCTCGAAACCGATCTGACGAAACTTCTTGCAGGCAAGACGATTCGCTTCGGTACCGCAAACGATGTAATTCGTCCGGAAGGTAAGGCGGTCCTCGATCAGGTGTACAAGATTCTGGCGGCCGCTCCGCAAGCGGCGGTAGACATCACCGGCTACACCGACAGTGATGGAGACGCCGACGCGAACATAGTTTTGAGCAAACGCCGCGCCGCCGCGGTGAAGCGATATCTGGTGCGAAGAGGCATCAAGGCGACCCGTATGGAGACCGACGGCTTCGGCAGCACGAAACCAATTGCGCCTGAGGATACGCCCGAAAACAAGGCGCGAAATCGCAGAATCGAGTTCCATGCAAGTGCCCGCATCCTGGCTAAATAGGAAATCGTCATGGGATATCTGATCTCGCAAATTTATCTGTGTTTGGCGATTGCCGCCGTGATCGGCGGTTTGATCGGCTATCTCCTGAAGCAATTCGAAGAGCGGAAATCGGCGGAAGCGCTCGAGACCACGTGGAGCGAAAAGGTCCGCCGCGCCTCTCGCGAATTGGATACATTGCGCGGCGATTTGAAGATGCAGGCGCAGAGATACGAGGATCTCGAACGCGAATCGGAAGCCGATCAGGCGCGGCTGTTGTCGGCGAAAAATGAACTGGCAACGGAGAGAGAGCGAGTGTCTGGATTGACGGCGAGCCTCTCCGAAAAGGGCGCCACCGTCGCCAGTCTCGAATCCTCCGCGGCGGAAATGCAGTCCACGGCAGCGCGAATTGTCGAGCTCGAAAGTTCGTTGCATAGTAAGGATCAAACGATTCAGTCCCTTGAAGAACAACTGGCAGAAGTAAAAAACGAAATAGCGTCCCTCACCACGAAGAACGCCGAATTGCAGCCATTGACTGGCACACTCGATGCCGCCAAAAAGTCGCTCAGTGAAGCCGACGCTCGATACGCGGCGTTCGCGGCGGCGAAGAAATCAGAAACGTCCGCATTGAAAAACCGGATCGCAGACCTCGAGCCATTGACGGCCAAACTGCGCGATTGGGAGTTGCGCTACAACGACATGCTGAAGGAGAAGGACTCCGGATTCGCGAGACTGACCGCGAACGTCGCTGCGCTCGAGCCGTTGCGCGGCAGGGTTGACGCGATTCTTAAAGAAAATCAGGCTCTCAAGGATTCGCTGCAGCAGGCGTCAGCCCGAATCAAGGATGCCGAGGAGCGCGACGACTTGAAGAAAATCGCCGGTGTCAGCCGCGCAGTCGAGAAGCGGCTCAATGAATACGGCGTTCAGCGGTTCAAACAGATTGCGTTGTGGACTAAGGAGGACGTCGACAATTTCGAAAAGCAACTGCCTGAGTTTCGCGGCCGCGTCGAGCGCGACCAATGGATCGCCCGGGCAAAAGAGCAGCACTTGAAGAAGTACGGCGAGACGCTGTAGAGTGTAGAGCGGGATCATGAGTTTTTCCATCCCATCCGCAGTGGCCGCCATTATGGCGTTTGCTGCCGTTAGCGTTCCTTCGTCCGGCGAGGTCCGCTTCAATCGCGACGTACGGCCGATCCTGTCTGATCGTTGTTATGTCTGTCATGGTCCCGACTCCGTCAATCGGCGCGCGGGATTGCGTTTCGATCAGGAACAAAGTGCGAAGTCCGCGCTGAAGTCGGGTGAGTTCGCGATCGTTCCGGGCAAGCCGGATGAGAGCGAACTCTATCGTCGAATCATTTCGGACGACAAGATAAAGCGGATGCCGCCCGCATACGCCGGCCATGCAAAATTGCCGGATCCTCAGATCGCAACACTCCGCGAATGGATCGTCGAAGGTGCGAAGTATGAGCAGCACTGGTCGTTCACGCCGCCGGTGCGCGCGGCAGGCGGATCGATCGATTCGATCGTCCGCGCACGGCTCGATCGCGAGGGCTTGCGGATGGCCGGTGAGGCTGACAAGGCGACGCTGATCCGGCGTGTGACGCTCGATTTGACGGGCCTGCCGCCGAGTATCAAGGATGTCGATGCGTTCCTCCACGATTCGTCTCCGCATGCTTATGAACGCGTGGTCGACCGGCTGCTGGGCAGTACTGAATACGCCGAGCGCATGGCGATCCGATGGCTCGAAGCGGCGCGGTATTCCGATACGAACGGATATCAATCCGATGGGCCGCGCGAGATGTGGCGATGGCGTGATTGGGTGATCGATGCGTTCGCGAAGAACATGCCGTTCGACGAATTCACGATCGAACAAATTGCTGGCGATTTGTTGCCGAACCGGACTCGCGATCAACAGATTGCGACGGCCTTCAATCGCAATCATCGAACGTCCGCGGAAGGTGGAATCGTCGAAGAAGAATTCCGCAGCGGCTACGTTTCCGACCGCGCCGAGACGACGGGGACGGTATGGCTCGGGCTGACGGTGGGGTGCGCGAAGTGCCACGACCACAAGTACGATCCGATCACGCAGCGCGATTATTACAGTCTCTATTCGTTCTTCAACAACATGCATGAGAAGGGGCTCGTGTACAACTTCGGCAATGAGGAACCGATGTTGAAAGCTCCGACGCCGGAGATGGAATCGAAGCTGGCTTCGCTCGATGCAGCGGTGAATGCGAAGCAAACGGCCTGGGATGAGTTGTCGAATCGTGTGATGCTCGAGAGCAAAGCGTGGACGAAACATGCCGCCGTAGGCCCGCCGCTCGATTGGGCGCCGGCTGAGGGGATTTCGCTCGATCGGCCTGAATCGACTCATTTCGATGGAAAATCGCAGGTTGAGCTGAGTCCGAAGATCGGGAAGTTCGAATATCAAGAGCCGTTCAGCGCGGCGGCGTGGATCCGTCCGGAGTCGCCGAACGGAGCGATCCTGTCGCGGGGCGAGGATTATCTCGAAGGCACTGGATACTATCTGCTGCTCGTCAACGGCAAGCTGCGTTTCACCGCGACGCTGCGCTACACCGATATCAGCTTGCGTGTCGAGACCGAAGAACCGGTAACGCTGAATCAATGGCAGCACGTCGCCGTCACCTACAACGGCCGGCGCAAGGCAAGCGGCGTGCACCTTTACATCAACGGCGAAGAGCGCAAGATGAACGTGCTGTTCGACGAATTCACCTATCCGTACTCGTCGGCGTCGATGCCATTCCGTATCGGCGGAGGTGCGGGATTCCGATTCGCGGGGGACATTCGCGGTGTTCGCGTTTATTTGTCGGAGCTCTCGCGCGCGGAGGCTTCGACCCTTCCGATCGAGAAGCCGATCGATGAGCTCGCACGGCAATCGCAGCGCACTTCGGCCGAGGGTGCGAAGCTGCATCTGTGCTTCCTCGATCAGTTCGCTTCGTCCGAGATCAAGCAGACGCACGCCGCGCTGGCCGCTGCATTGAAGGAACGGCAGAAGTTCTACGACTCGATTCCGACCGTCATGGTCATGGTCGAAGGCCCTGTGCGGCAGGCGCACATTTTGAAACGCGGAGCGTACGATGCGCCCGGCGATCCGGTGTCGGCGGCGACTCCGAAATTTTTGACGCCCTTCAAAGCCGGGTGGCCGGCGAATCGTTTGGGCCTTGCGCGATGGCTGGTCGATCGCGGCAATCCGCTGACGGCTCGAGTGACGGTCAATCGTTTCTGGCAAATGTTCTTCGGCATCGGACTCGTCAAGACGACCGAAGATTTTGGATCGCAAGGCGACTGGCCGGTGCAGGAGGAGCTGCTCGATTGGCTCGCCGTCGAGTTCATGGACTCGGGCTGGGACGTCAAGCACATCCTCAAGACGATCGTCATGAGTGGCACGTACAGGCAGACATCGAAGTCGTCGCCTGAGGTGATCGCGAAGGATCCGGAGAATCGCTTGCTCGCGCGCGGGCCTCGCGTGCGACTGTCGGCTGAGGTCATTCGCGATCAGGCGCTGGCCGTGTCCGGATTGCTGGTCGATCGCGTGGGCGGACCTTCGGTAAAGCCCTATCAGCCGCCGAAGTTGTGGCAGGAGACGGGCGCGGGTGGTTACGTTGAAGATCATAACGATGGCCTGTATCGCCGCAGTCTGTACACGTATTGGAAGCGCACGGTGCCTCCGCCGTATATGGTGAATTTCGATTCTCCGACGCGCGAAACCTGCTCAGTGCGGGAGTCGCGCACGAACACGCCGTTGCAGGCGTTAAATCTGATGAACGACACGATCTTCGTCGAAGCTTCAAGGAAGCTCGGCGAATTGATGATTCGTGACGGTGGCTCTAGCGAGGATTCGCGCATCGCATTTGGGTATCGCACGGTATTGGCGCGCGACCCGAGGCCGCGCGAATTGGAAGTAGTGCGGCGAGCGCTCGAACAGTTCAAGAGGCGCTTCGCTTCGGACGCAAAGGCTGCGAACGAATTGCTTGCGATCGGCGAATCGAAAACGGCGGCGGCGGTTGCGCCTGCTGAACTCGCCGCGTATGCGACGGTGGCGAACATGATCCTGAATTTGGATGAGACGGTGACCCGACAATGAACGAAATTACTCGGCGCCATTTCTTCGGGAAGTCGGCAACCGGCCTTGGACTTGCATCCCTGGCAACGTTGTTGAAGGCCGAGGAGCAGCAACACAAACGCGTCGGTGGACTTCCTGGCATTCCCCATTTCGCTCCGAAGGCGAAGCGCGTCATTTATCTGTTTCAGTCCGGCGGCCCTTCGCAAATCGAGTTGTTCGACTACAAGCCGAAGCTTAAGGATTTCGCCGGGACCGATTTGCCGGAGTCGATTCGCAAGGGTCAACGTCTGACCGCGATGTCGGCGACGCAAGCAAAATTTCCGACGGTGGCATCGAAATTCAACTTCGCGCAATACGGCGAGTCGGGCGCGTGGATCAGCGAGTTGCTGCCGCACACAGCAGCGATCGCCGATAAATTGACGATCGTGAAGTCGATGTATACGGATGCGATCAATCACGATCCGGCGGTGACGTTTCTGCAGACTGGTTCGCAAATCGCGGGACGGCCGAGTATGGGCGCGTGGCTGTCGTATGGATTGGGCGCGGAGACGGAAGACCTGCCGGCGTTTGTCGTCATGATCTCGCCGGGCAGCGGCGGAGGCGGCCAACCGATTTACGATCGCCTGT
>DASXZC010000227.1:0-4660 GCA_036502165.1 Bryobacteraceae bacterium | reverse complement strand
TTCTCCGAACTGCAGGAGCCCCCGGATTATTTCATGCGCGAGGCCAAGCAAGGCAAGCAGATGAACTATCTGGAACTGCAACGCTACATCGCGGAACTGAGCCAGAGCGGATTCGACACCACCCAGTTGCAGGTGCAATATCACAAGAAATTCTCGACGCCGCTGTTCGCGCTGATCATGGCGTTGATCGCCGTGCCCTTCGCCTTCTCAAGCCGTAAAGGCGGCGCAATGCCGGCGGTCGCACTGAGCATCTTCATCGCGCTCGCCTACATCGCGGTGAACCAGTTATTCGAACAAATGGGGAACCTGAACCAGTTGCCGGCGCAAATCGCGGCCTGGGCTCCGGACTCGTTGTTCGCACTCGCAGGCCTGTATTTCACCGCGCGGATCCGGAGCTGATCGTGACGTCGATGGAGACGAACGAACGCAAGCCAGTCTGGCTGGCGATGTCCGATCTCTTCCTCGACACTGACGTGCGCATCTGGTATCCGCGAGTCGCAGGCATCCTCGCCGAATCCCCTTTTACGATCGCGGAACTCGCGGACATCTTTGCCTGCGAGGTCGCTCCGATTGCGGAACAAAATCTGCGCCTCGTCGCTGGTGAGTGGGGCGGATTCGACCAAGAATGGCTGTTTTCCCGCATCCTCACGCGGCTTTCGCGATCGAACCGCAAGTCGGATGCTGCGCATGAAGATTGGCAAGCCGTCGCCTTTTTGATCTCGATCCTGCGAAGGCTGGAAGAATCCGAGCGTCCGATCCGAAGGGCGATCTGGCAGCAATTGTCGAAGTTCTTTCTCGATCGCGATCCAGCTCCGGTGACCATCGAAAACGCGAACGCGGCCGCGCTCGAAATCATCTGGCGCGATGAGATGTGGCCGTCCTATGGGGGCTTCGCCAAGACCTACCGCAAGCACAGCCGCGCAACGTATCCATCGCCAGAGGAAATCGAGCAGGCTTGGACCCGATTCAAGAACGCGCTAAGCTGAGGGGCGTGATCAGACTTGTTGCGTTGTCGATAACGGCGGCGGTCGTTAGCGGCGCCGCCCACGCAGCGGTAACCTTCCGCGACGTCGCCCCGATTCTCGAAGCTCATTGCTCCGGCTGCCATCAACCGGGCGAAATCGGGCCGATGCCCCTCACGAGTTATAAAGAAGCGCGCCCCTGGGCCGCTGCCATCAAGCAGGCCGTGGTCCGCGGCACCATGCCGCCCTGGCACGCCGATCGAGCGACCAGCGAGCTGTTCGCGAACTCGCGTTTGTTGAAGGAATCGGAGGTCCGCACAATCGCCGAATGGGCGGAGAGCGGTGCGGCCGAAGGAACTCCGGGCGTCGCGATCGATCCGCCGCATGCGACAGAAGGGTGGAAGCTCGGCAAGCCCGACCTCGTGATCAAGGTTCCTGGTGCGAAGATTCCCGCAACCGGCACCTATGAATATACATTCCTCGTGACGCCGCTCGATCTTCCCGCGGACACCTGGGTCGCCGCCGCGGAATGGAAAATCGACCAGCGTTCATTGGTTCATCACATGAATGCGTTCCTGCGTCCGCCCGGTTCAAGCTACCTTGCGAACGTCCCGCCGGGGAAGCTCTACACCCCGACTCATGAAGAGCGGCTCGCCCGCCACAAAGACGAGCGCGAAGTCGATCGCCGCGAATTGCTGGTCGGATACGAGCCCGGCTACAAGCCCGCTCCGTGGGGCGAAGGACGCGCGAAACTGATGCACAAAGGCGGCGCGATCGTCTTTGAAATTCACTACAACACCAACGGCAAAGCCGCGACGGATTATTCGGAACTCGGCATCTACTTCGCGAAGCAACCGCCCCGCGAGCGTGTGGAGACGATCACTCCCGCGGACGCTCTTGGATTGAAGATTCCCGCCGGCGACCCTGCTCACTCGACGCATGTCACGGCCACATTGACGCACGATGCGAAGCTCGTTTCCTTGCAGCCGCACATGCACCTTCGAGGCAAGGCGTTCGACATTTGGGCGGTGTTCCCCGATGGCAAACGCGAAGAGCTGCTGAAGGTTCCGCGCTACGACTTCAACTGGCAGACCACGTATTTCTTGAAAAAACCGATGGATTTGCCTAAGGGAACCATGCTCGAGTACACGGCGACGTTCGACAATTCGCCCAATAATCCGAGCAATCCTGACCCGACGAAGACCGTCTACTGGGGCGACCAGAGTTGGGATGAGATGAACATCGGATTCACCGAACTCTCGTTCGACGTTACCGCCGATCCGGACGTGGCGAAGTTGAGCGGAACAACGCTTCCGGGCTCGACGTGGGTCAATCCCAAAAAGTAGTGGTGCGGCGAGTCCTGTACACGGCGGCGCATGCCGGTTTTGCGCGTGAACTCGTGCCCCTCGGCGGCGGCGCCGCTGTTGCCAATCAACTGATCGAAGAATGGACGCGCACGCGTCCTTTCGAGCTTGAAGTCATCTCTCCATCGATCCTCGGCGCGGACGCCCCGGCCGGCCGCGACCTCGTGAAGTTCGGCGAGCGTGACTACGCGCGATTTTGCGGCGCCTTCGGAAAAGCTGCGACTGAGAAGGTCCTGAGTTATGATCCGGCGGACACGGCGGTGCTCGTCAACGATATCTCGGAAGGCCCGGATTTCAAGCGGATCGCCGCGCGCGGCTTCCGCATCTTCACGATCTATCACGTCGACGTCGTCGCCTACGTGGCCGATATTTACGCTCGCGGATGGGTGCGGCCCGAGACGCTCGTCCGCTGGTACGACCGTCTGTCCGCCGTCACTCCGCCGATGGCGCGCCTCGTATTCGAAAAACAATTACAGACTGTTTTGTTTTCGCAAAAAATCATCGTGCCGTCGCAAAGGATGCGCGGCGTCATCGAATCCTGCTATGGAACTCGTGCGCTCGGCAAGGTCGACGTGATGCCTTGGGGGACGTGGGCAGTCGAGCCCGACGAAACAATGCTTGCCGGAGAAGTTGCCAAGCTCCGCGAGGAGTTCAACGTCCCGCAGGGTACCCGTGTGTTGCTGACGCTCAGCCGGATTTCGCCTGAAAAAGGCCAGGATTTACTGCTTGACGCTCTGCGTGACTGGCAACCTCCGAACGGCCCAGTCGTGCTGTTCATCTGCGGCGAAGCGGCATTCATGCAGGGCCAGCGATTCCTCGCGCGCCTACGCGAGCTTGCGTCGGCAACGAAGCACGTGCGCGTCGAATTCCCCGGCTACGTCTCAGGTCTGCGCAAGCAGGCATTCCAGCGCCTCGCGGATCTCTACGTCTTTCCCTCGAAGCACGAAAGCTACGGACTCACGCTGCTCGAAGCCTTGCATGCCGGCTTGCCCGCCGTCTGTCTCGATCATCATGGGGCGCGCGAAGTCATGCGCGATGACTTCGGGCGCATCGTCGATCCTGCGGGACTGCGAGCCGCGATCGAGCAGATCCTCTCGAATGACGACGCGCGCCACGCTATGTCCGAAGCAGCCGCGAAATACGCCCGTTTGCAGCCATTTTCGTCGACCGCCGCGCGTCTTGCACAATTGATCGTCTAGCGCTTCTTCTTGCTGATGTCGCACAGCATATCCGAGTGAATGTTCAAGCCGAGATTCGTCATGTTGTACACGTGTTCGCTCGCGACCAGCCACACGATTTCGCAGATTTCGCGTTCCGAATAATGTCCTGCCATCCGAGCGAACGTGTCGGGATTCACCTTCTTGTCGCGCGTCAGTTCCGTCACATAATCCAACGCAGAACGTTCTTTCGCGTTAAATAGCGGACTCGTTTGGTACTCCTCAAGCGCATCGAACTTCGCCTGATTCATCGATCGCTCAATTGTGAACGCGCGGCCAATGTCCATGCAGAACAGGCACACGTTGATCCGCGCCACGTGCTCGCGGATCAGCATCGCCGTCTCAGGCGGCAGCACCAGCTTCTGGTCGAGCTTGGCGATCTTCGAGTAGAACATCCCAAACGCCGCCGGCATACGCGCCGCATACACTTTCAGGGGTGTGAGAACTTTGCCGAATTGCCGGCGTGAAAAGTAATACGCGAGCTTCATCATCAGACCCTCGGGTCTGTCGATCGGGGTGAGAAACTCCGCGTGATCTTCGATCCTTGCTGCTTGCATACGCAACCTCCATTCGTCACTGATTAAGACGAAACAGGGCGCAAGGATGTGACACTAAGACGGTGGAGGTTCTTCGAACGCCGACGTCTGATTCTCGAACTTCGTGTATTCCTTAAGGAAAACGAGCGGAATCTTGCCCGTCGGACCATTGCGCTGCTTCGCGAGAATCAGCTCCGCCTGTCCGCGCAAGTCTTCACGGTCGGTGTGATAATACTCTTCGCGGAACACGAATGCCACGAGATCTGCGTCTTGTTCGATCGAACCCGATTCTCGCAGATCGCTTAACTGTGGACGATGATCGCCCTGGCGCGATTCAACTGCGCGGCTCAACTGCGACAACACCATGATCGGAACGTTTAGTTCCTTCGACAGCAACTTCAATCCGCGCGAGAGTTGGCTGACTTCCTGATTCCGATTCTCAATGCGCCCGCGTCCGCTCATGAGCTGCAGGTAGTCGATAACGACTAGCCCGAGGCCGTGCTGCTGTTGCATTTTCCGCAGCTTCGAGTGGATATCCATCAGATTCACACCCGCCATGTCGTCGAGGAAAAGCGGGGCTT